>NZ_CP136862.1:3083990-3396237 GCF_045689225.1 Methylocapsa polymorpha
CAAGGCGTCGCTCCGGAAAAGATTCGGCTTCTTCCCTATGGCGTCAACCTGTCGCGCTTCGAGCCGGCGGGCGCGCCAGCCGAAGGAAGATTCGATATTTTATTCGTCGGCGGGATGGCCCTGCGGAAGGGCGTCCAATATCTGGCGCAAGCCTTTCAGCAGATTAAGCACCCCGCCAAGAGGCTGACCTTTGTCGGCGCGCCGTCTGCTGAGCTCATCGATCTTTTGCGGCGGCGGAGTCTTTGGCCGGAAGAGGCCCGGGTGATGGGACATGTGCCGCAACCGGAACTCAAGAAAGTGATGAGCCAAAGCCATGTCATGGTTCTGCCTAGCATCGAGGAAGGTCTGGCCCTCGTGCAGGCGCAAGCCATGGCCTGCGCCTGTCCGGTGATCGGCACGCCGAATAGCGGAGCGGAGGATTTGTTCAGCGACGGCTCTGAAGGCTATATTGTCCCGATCCGCGACGCCGAAGCATTGGCGGAGCGGCTGCAATATCTGGCGGATCATCCGGAGCAGAGAGCGCAGATGGGACAGAGAGCCTTGACCAAGGTGCAAGGTTTTGGCGGTTGGCACGCCTATGGCGAAAAGGCTATGTCGATTTTACATGAAGTCGCCGCCGCTTGATCGGTCGGCCGGCGTCGGCGACGCCTCGATCATTGCGCGGCTGAGCGCCGCAAGCTAAGCTATAACTCGATTGGACGAGGAATTTTCCCTCATGCTCGATTCAAGCGCGACCGTCAAATCCCGCCGAATCGAACAACCTACTCCGTTCGAAAGAATCGTTCTCTTGCTGCAGGGCGGCGGCGCGCTCGGCGCCTATCAGGGCGGCGTCTATCAGGCTCTCGACGAGGCGACGCTCCACCCGGATTGGGTCGCAGGGATCTCGATCGGCGCAATCAATTCCGCTCTGATCGCTGGCAATCCACCGGAAAAACGCGTCGAGAAATTACGGGAATTCTGGGAGCTGGTCAGCTCTCCGCCTATGGGTCCTTTGGGCGGCCCCTATGCTCCGTCGGTTGCAATCCCTGACGACTCCGTTCATCGCCTGGTCAATCAAACGCGGGCGTTCTTCATCGCGCTTCTTGGCGCGCCGCATTTTTTCAAGCCTCGGCTGCCGCCGCCGATCCTGTTTCGCCCCGACGGACCCGAAAGCCTCAGCTATTACGACGTCGGGCCGTTGAAGGAGACGCTCGAACGCCTCGTCGATTTCGACCGGATCAACGCCGGCCCCATGCGCTTCAGCGTTGGCGCCGTGCATGTGCGGAGCGGCAATTTCGTCTATTTCGATTCGACGACTCATCGAATCGGTTCGGAGCATATCATGGGCAGCGGAGCGCTGCCGCCGGGTTTCCCCCCCACCGAGATCGACGGCGAATATTTTTGGGATGGCGGCCTCGTCTCCAACACGCCGCTGCAATGGGTGCTCGATTCGAGGCCGCGGCGCGACACGCTCGCGTTCCAAGTTGATCTTTGGCAGGCGTCCGGCGAAGTGCCGCTCACTTTCAACGACGCCAGCGTGCGAGAGAAGGAAATCCGATATTCCAGCCGCACAAGAGCAGCGACCGACCAGTACCGGAATATGCAGAAGCTCCGAATAGCCGTAGCGGAGCTACTCAAGGAGCTTCCCGAAGAGCATCGCGATCGTCCCGAGGTGAAGCTTCTCGAGGCGGAATCCGACGACAAGGTCTGCAATATCATTCAGCTGATCTATCACAGCAAAATCTATGAAGGCCTCTCGAAGGATTTCGAGTTCTCCCGCCGCACCATGGAAGAGCACTGGCGGACAGGCTACAACGACGCTGTTCGGACGCTTAGCCATCCCGAGGTTCTTGAGTGCCCAGGCAGAGCCGAAGGCGTTCGCACCTTCGACGTGGCGAGGCTTACGCAGCAGAGGCACAAATCTGGGCTAGAAGTCGAGCCATGACGCGCAAGGGAGAGCCGCGATGAAGGAAAGTGAAGTCCGCCGCCGGGCGTTCGCGATGCCGCTGACGAGCCCGGCCTATCCGCTCGGGCCTTACCGCTTCGTCAACCGCGAATACCTGATCATCACCTACCGCACCGATCTCGACAAGCTGCGCGAACTCGTCCCCGAGCCGCTGGAGGTCGATGAGCCGCTGGTGAAATTCGAATTCATCCGAATGCCTGATTCGACCGGATTTGGCGACTATACCGAAAGCGGGCAGGTCATTCCCGTGTCCTTCAAGGGGCGCAAGGGCGGCTACAGTCATTGCATGTTTCTCAACGACCATCCGCCCATCGCCGGCGGCCGCGAGCTTTGGGGCTTTCCCAAGAAGCTCGCCGAGCCGACGCTCAGGGCGGAGATCGACACTTTGGTCGGAACGCTCAACTATGGCTTGGAGCGCATCGCCACCGCCACCATGGGATATAAGCACAAGGAAGCCGATCTCGCGGCGGTCAAGGCGTCTCTTCTCGCCCCGAACTATTTGCTCAAGATCATCCCGCATGTGGATGGATCGCCGCGAATTTGCGAGATCGTCGAATATTATTTGACGGATGTGGATCTAAAGGGCGCGTGGACCGGCCCTGCTTCTCTTACGCTGACCTCGCACGCCCTCGCCCCGCTCGCGGAACTCCCGGTTTTGGAGGTCGTGTCGGCCACGCATATTGTCGCCGATCTCACGCTCGGCCTAGGCAAGGTGGCGCACGACTATCTGGCTTGAGGGGGAATCGCATCTCTTCGGCCCCGCGATCGCCGGATTTTGCTGTGGCTGCGCAGGTGTCGCTTTCGGTCCGGCATCAACAATTGCTGCAGATGCCCTTGCGGATAAGAAGATCGTCCCGATCGTGGATCTGTCGATCCTGGCCGGGTTGACTGCTGCTTGGAAGCTGGCTGGGGCGAGGAACCGTCTGGCCGGTAGAGCTCAAATAGGGGGCGTTCGCCAGGCTGCGACCCATCGTCAGAGGGGACGCGAGGTCCGGCGGCGCCGATTCGGGAGACGCCTCCGCTGCATTGGCGTCAATTGTCGCGCCAAGCATCGTCGCACAGGCGACAAGGGCGCCAAACACCAGAATTTTGCTCATGACCCGTCCCCAGCGTTCGCGAACAAAAGTTTCGTCGCCTAGTCAACATCGCAAACGCAGATTGGTTGCGGTCGACAGACGTAAACTCAAGCATGATGCACAAAAAATCCTGCCGACCGCAGGCGCGCGCGCAGTGTGGCGTCGCTACAATTGCAAATTCTTATAATAACACGTATCGGTCGTGTTGTGCTTGGCGAGACAGCAAGAGATAGGCCTCTCAGAGCGCTTCCGGATCATGTCGGCGCTTGATCGAAAGGGAATTACTCATATTCGACGATTTGGGAGGCTATCGCCCGCGCGGCAGCGGAGCCTGAAATTCCAGCGTCAGGGCCTTGGCGGAATAATGCGAGGCGTCGCTTTTGCCGGAGCAAGCGTCGCGCGCGAACATGATCAGATGATGCGCGACAAGGCCGACGCTCAGGATCGGCTCTATCTGGCCGCGCATGAGGCGGGGTAGGACAAAGCTCCAGAAGGCGCGCCGATAGTCGCCGCGAACGCCCACCTTCCAGAGGAGCTTGGAGAGAATCACCAGAGCCTTGTGGATATTACGCGGCGACAGACGTTGCCGGCTGTTCGGCCGCTTGAGCCGGTAGGGCCTTGTTTCCCGCATTTGATGTTCATAGCGGGCGAAAAGCGCTTCCGGCCGATAGGCCTTGTCCATGCAGGTCCGCCACATGGCGAGCACTTCATCATAAGGCAGTTTGAAGCTGACATTCGACTCGCGCTCCGCGTCTTCCTGGCGTAGCCGGTTCTCTTGTTGAAGCCGATCCCACAAGGGCGTGCGCGGCAGGGCTTGCAGCAGGTTGATCGTCGCCATCGGGATTTTCGATTGCTCGAGAAAATCGAGAATCAGCGCGCCCGACTCCCTCGTGTCGGTGTCGAAGCCGAGAATGATCCCGGAGACGACCTCCATTCCATGCCGGTTGATGGCCCGCACCGCCTCAAGGATCGGCAGCGCCACATTATGCGCCTTGTCGATCGCTTTCAGGGCCTCCGGCTCCGGGGTCTCGATCCCGCAGAAAATCGTGTCGAAGGCCGCCTGGCGCATCAGCTCGAGGATTTCCGGCGAGCGGGCTATGTTGAGCGTCGCTTCGCAAGAGAGGCTTACGGCGTAGCCGTTGCGTTTCTGCCAATCGATAAGATGGGGCAGGAGATCGCGCAGAGCGCGCCTGTTTGCGACGAAATTATCGTCGACGAAATAGACCGAGCCATTGACGCCGCAGGCGACGAGCTTGTCGAGCTCGGCGATGATCTGCGCGGCGGTCTTGAGACGCGCGACCCGTCCGTAGAGGCCCGGGATATCGCAGAATTCGCACGTATAGGGGCATCCGCTCGAAAATTGGATGCTGCCGAGAAAATAGCGGTCGATCTTGGCGAGCTCATAGGCCGGCGCCGGAAACTCGGCGAGGTCGCGGCGGTGCTTTGTCGTCAGCACGATTTGCGCCGGCGGGCGGGAGACGTCGCGCGCGAGATGCTCGACGAGCGCATCGGTGGCGTCGCCAAGCTCGCCAATGTGCAGATAATCGAAATCCGGATAGAGCTCGGGGCAGGCCGATACGGAAGGGCCGCCGAGGGCGACGACTTTGCCGGCGGCGTGCGCTCTCGCGCGAATATCCTCCATCTGCCGGCGCTGGATGTGCATCCCGCTGACGAAGACCGCATCGGCCCAGGCGAAATCCCGTGGGCTCGCCGGGTCCATGTTTTCGTCGATGAACCTGACCTCCCAGGCTTTTGGCAGAACCGCTGCGATGACGAGGAGGCCTTGCGGCGGCATGAAAGCGCGAACGCCGCCGGTCAGCGGATAGGCGTGCTCGAAGGTGCCAAACGAGGGAACATAGCGCGGAAAGACGCAGAGGATTCGTCTCGTCGCGCGCCCAGCCGGCGCATGGGTTTCGCGATGGGCCTCAGCCGGCGTGACGAGAGACATGATGTGCGCCCCGAGCCAAAGAGGGTGGACCCTATTGTATCCGATCCGCTCGCGCTAAGCGCGGCCTACCGGCCGCCGCTGTCTCGTCGACCGGCGCACGAGCTACGAGGCCCTTTTGCGCGAGCCGCAGGCCTTTCGACGACGCCTCGCCTCAAGCGTCGGCCTAGTTTCAATCTCTAGCCTTGCGCGTTCAGAATCGCGAAACGCAGCGTATAGGCTTGCCGCAATAAGTAAAGCAGTCAACGGCTAGGTTCAGCCTGCGTTTATTTTGATCGTCGCCGATCGCGTCGTCAAAGCAATGTTTGGAGATAAATCCGCTGAAAGCAGGGCGGCCCGGCCGCGCCGGGGGCGCTGGTCGAATGGATCCCTGTACGACAGGGCGACGCCAAGCATTCGCGGGGCTTCGCTGCGTCACGGCCTCTGTTTCGCTGCGAGTTCGTCGACGTCGGGGCGAGCAACATGCGCTCGTCGGCGCAAATTCTTTGCGACGCCGAGCTTCGAAGTGAGTTCAAGGGCTTTCGGGCTGTGCGGGATCTTCCTTGAGCAATGGACAAAATTCGGTAATTTGGCCGCAATCTCAACAAGGTCTTTGTCAGACCGAACCGATTGCAATTCGACTTTACGGGTCGCCATCCATGAAATCCATAATATGAAATGCGCGACCGCATTGGTTTCGCTTGAGCTTGGAAGACTTGCCGCGGCGAGCGCCTTGATCTGGCTCTTTGGCGTCGTTTGCTTGGGCGGCATTTGTTCGCAGGCCGCCGAGCCGCCGAAGAGCGTCAACCTGGGCGGAAGCCAGACAACCCGCGACGGCGCGGGGACGCCGGTCATCGTGATTGAGGCTGCGCCGGCCTGTTTTTCGGCCGCGGTCCGCGTGACGGGTTTTTTGACGCCCCGCGCCGACGCGATCGTCAGCCTCACGCCCGATGGTTTCGAGATCGCCGAGATATTCGCCGGGGAGGGCGATCTCGTGCGCGAAGGGCAACAGCTTGCGCGCCTTGCGCGCATCGGCGGCGCGATGCCGGAGCCGGCCGTTCGGCCCAAGCCGCGGGCGCTGCGGCCGCCGCCGCGCTTCCTGCCTCCATCATCCTGCGCGCGCCGGCCTCCGGCCTGGTGGTGAAATCAACAGCGCGGATCGGCGCCGCTGCTTCGCCGCGCGGCGAAGCTTTGTTTCGTCTCGCGATCGACGGGCTGATCGAGGTCGACGCGGAAGTGTCGAGCATCTATCTCGCCGCAATCAAGGAAGACCAGACGGTGAGCATCGAGACCGACTCGGGGCATGAAACGACCGGTCGCGTGCGCAAGGTCGGAGCCGAAATCGATCCGGTCACGCAAATGGGACATGTCCGGGTTGCGATCGCGCGGGACGCCGTGTTGCGCCCCGGACGTTTCGTCCGCGCGACGATCGACGCGAGGCAGAGCTGCGGCATATCTGTGCCGCGTTCGGCCGTGCTCTATAAAACCGACGGAACCAGCGTCCAGGTCGTGCGCGGCGATCAGGTCGAGACGCTCCGGGTCAGGGTTGGCCTGACGTCCGACCATGACGCTGAGATCCAGGAGGGCCTGCGCAGCGGGGATCTCGTCGTGGCCCATGCCGGCACCTCGCTCAGGGATGGAGACCAGGTCTCTCCCGTCCTGGCCGAGGGCGCGGGTCAACCGGCGAGGCGCCGCTGATGGCGATCAATGTATCAGCCTGGTCGATCAGACATCCGCTCCCGGCGATCGTGTTCGCCTTGGTGATCCTCGCGCTCGGGGCCGCGAGCTTTAGGAAGCTGCCGATCACGCTATTGCCGAATGTGGATCAGCCGATCGTCACGGTTGTCATCACCCAATTCGGCGCGGCCCCCGCCGAGCTCGAAACCCAGGTGACGAAACCGGTCGAGGACGCTGTGTCGGGCGTCGAGGGTGTGCGCCATATCATGTCGCAGGTCACCGATGGGGTATCGGCGACGACGATCACGCTTGCGCTCGACGCCAATACCGACCGGGCGTTGAACGACGTCAAGGACGCCATCACCCGGATCAGGGGCGTTCTGCCGCGCAGCATCAACGAGCCGTTGATCCGCCAGGTTGGCGTCGTGGGATCGAGCATCGTCACCTACGCCGCGATCGCGCCGGGCAAGACGCCGGAGCAATTGTCAAATTTCGTTGACGAAGTGGTCAAGCGCAACCTGCAGGAAATTCGCGGCGTCGGCAATGTGGAGCGCGTCGGCGGCGTCGATCGAGAAATTCTCGTTTCATTGAACCCGGCGCGGCTCGAGGCCTTTGGCCTGACCGCCGCCGACGTCAGCCGGCGATTGCGCGGCAATAATCTCGATTTGACCGGCGGCCGCGCGGAGCTCGGCGGCGAGGATCAGTCAATCCGCACGATAGCCGGCGCCCGCACCCTCGACGAGCTCGCCGGAACCATGTTCGCCTTGCCGCATGGCGGCGAAGTGCGGCTCGACGACCTCGGCGTCGTGACCGATACGATCGCGGAGCCGCGGACATTCGCCAGGCTCGATGGGGAGCCGATCGTCGCCTTCAGCATCCAGCGCTCGAAAGGCGCGAGCGACGTTGCGGTCGCCGACGAAGTTCAAAAGCGCATCGACGAACTCACCGAGGCCCATCCCGACGTCGCGCTCAAGCTGATCGACACCTCCGTCGCCTACACAAAGGGCAATTACCATGCGGCCATGAGCACGTTGTTCGAAGGCGCGGCCCTGGCGGTGATTGTCGTTTTCGTGTTCTTGCGCGATCTTCGCGCGACGGTGATCGCTGCGGTGGCGTTGCCTTTGTCGATCATCCCCGCCTTCTTCGTGATGGATGCGCTCGGCTTTTCCTTGAACCTCGTGAGCCTTTTGGCGATCACGCTCGCGACCGGCATTCTCGTCGACGACGCCATCGTCGAGATCGAGAATATCGTGCGCCATATACGGACGGGCAAATCCGCCTATCAGGCCGCCATTGACGCAGCCGACGAGATCGGTCTCGCGGTGATCGCCATCAGCTTGACGATCGTCGCGGTTTTCGCGCCCGTCAGCTTCATGAACAATATCGCCGGACAATATTTCAAGCAGTTCGGCTTGACCGTCTCGGCCGAAGTCCTGTTCTCCCTACTCGCCGCGCGCCTCATCACGCCCATGCTCGCCGCCTATTTCCTCAAGGCGCATGGACATGAGGAGGAGGCGGAGGGGCCGGCGACCCAGCGCTACGGACGCCTCGTCAAATGGTCGGTCGAGCATCGTTATTGGACGGTGGCGATCGGCGTCGTCCTCTTCGTCCTTTCGATTCTCAGCACGAAGCTTCTCGGGACCGATTTCCAGCCGACGCAGGACGCCGGACGCTCGCATCTGGCGATCGAGCTGCCTTCCGGCGCGGAACTCGCTGAAACTCAGAACGTGACCGACGCGATCGCCCGGCGCCTGCGCAAGCATCCCGAGATCACCCATGTCTTTATCGATGGCGGCCATATTCCGCCGAGCACGACCGATGTGCGCAAGGCCGAGCTGATCCTGAACTATGTGCCGCGGTCCGAGCGCAAGGCGAGCGTGCAAGAGCTCCAGGCCGAGATCGGCAAGGAGCTCGCCGACGTTCCCGACATACGCAGCTGGTTCGTCGATGATTATGGCCAGCGGCCGGTGTCCTATGTCGTGACCGGCCCCGATTCGGCTGCGGTGGCGAATTTCGCCTCCGAGCTTGCAAGTCAAATGAAGCGCATTCCCCTGCTCGCCAATGTCGTGGCGTCAACATCGCTGGAGCGGCCGGAGCTGATCGTCAAGCCGTACCGCGATCTCGCTGCGCGCCTCGGGGTCTCGACCGAGGGGCTTTCGGAGACGCTGCGGATCGCGACGATTGGTGACGTCGGGCCGGCGCTCGCCAAATTTGACGCCGGCAATCGGCTGGTTCCAATTCGCGCTCAGCTCGACGCCAAGGCCCGCACTGATCGTCAGGTCCTCGAGAATATTAGAGTGCCGACGGGCCTCGGCGCCTCCGTCCCGCTGCGCACGATCGCCGAGATCGAGCTCGGCCAGGGCGAAGCGAGCATCAATCGCTTCGATCGAGAGCGTCAGGCGACGATCCAAGCCGATCTCGCGGGCGGCGCCACATTGAGCGAGGCCGAGGCCGCGATCTATGATCTGCCCCTGATGAAACATCCGCCGAAAGGGATCAAGGTCGGCAAATCCGGCGACGCCGAGGCCATGGCCGAACTGTTCGACGGCTTCGCCGAAGCGATGCGCAGCGGGCTCTTGATGGTCTATGCCGTGCTCGTCATACTCTTCGCAAGCTTCCTGCAGCCGGTCACGATCCTGTTTTCCCTGCCGCTCTCGATCGGCGGCGCCATTCTGGGCCTGCTGTTGACCGGGCGGCCGATGAGCATGCCGGTCATCATCGGCATCCTCATGCTGATGGGAATCGTGACCAAGAATGCGATCATGCTGGTCGATTTCTCGATCGAAGCCATGGCGAGCGGCATGGAGCGGACTCTCGCCATTGTCGAGGCCGGCAAGAAACGCGCCCGCCCCATTGTCATGACGACGGTCGCCATGGTGGCCGGCATGTTGCCGAGCGCCTTCGCGATCGGCGCTGGCGGCGAGTTCCGTTCGCCGATGGCGATCGCCGTCATCGGCGGTCTGATCGTCTCCACATTGCTGTCGCTGCTCTTTGTTCCCGCCTTCTTCGCCATGATGGACGACATAGGGCTCGGGATTGGGCGGTTGTGGCGCTATTTTGTGATTGCGAGGGTGGGCGCGCCTGAAACGCCGGCGGAAAACTCTGCCGGCGCGGCGAGGCCGACGGGCCGGCCCGCGGAATAGGCGCTTACACACTTCGAATCTGAGCGAAAAGGAATCGCTCAAATTCAAAGAGTTGGAGCATGTTCTGATCGAAAAAGTCGATCAACATTTTCGGAACATGCTCCAGCCGCCTCGCCATGCGACGTGTTTTTACACTGCATAAGGAAGGGGATGGGCGGCCGGCTTTAATATTTCGTAGGCGTCAACTCGCCGCCGGAAGCCTTTGAAGCTAATCGGATGCAGCGGCCGCGCTTCGAACAAGCCTTGCGCCGCCAAGCGCTCCACCGCATTGAAGACCTTCGCCTCGATGAGAATCTGTCCGGACCTAGCCTCATCGCAGAGGCGGGAGGCGAGATTGGCGACGCTGCCGACGGCGGAATAATCGAACCGCCGCTCGAAGCCTATTCGGCCGAGCGTCGCGCAGCCTTGCGCTATGCCTATTCCAAAACCCAGTTCGTGCCCGCGCTTGCGCCAGACCTTGGCGAGCTCGAACACGCTCTCTCGCATGTCAAGCGCCATCCGAACTGCGCGTTCGGCATGGTCGGGGCAGGGCAGCGGATCATTGAACAAGGCCAGGAGCCCGTCTCCGGCGAAGCGCTCGAGCGTCCCTTCATATTGGTCGATGTGACGGCCCAAGGCTTGATGATACTCGTTCAGCACTTTCATAACTTCTTCGGGCTGGGCGATATCGGTGAAGGCGGTGAAGCCGCGAAGGTCGCAGAAAAGCACGGTGACTTCGCGCCGATGGCTTTCGAGGAGGTGTTCGGCGCCGCCGCTCGCGGCTATGAGATCGGCGATTTGCGGCGAAAGGAAACGCTTGAGACGGCTGATCCTTTCAATCTCGGCGACCTGCTGGGCGACGCGCGCTTCGAGCGTCGCGTTCCAGGCCGCGAGCGCCTTCGTCTGCTCGGCCAGCTTTGCGGCTTGGTCCTGGACGATGTCGTGTAGCGCCTTGATCCGGAGCATTGAGCGCACCCGCGCGACAAGAGCCGCCTGGTCGAAAGGCTTGGTCAGATAATCGTCGCCGCCGGCATCGAGGCCGGCGACAATATCCGTCCGGTCGGCTTTGGCTGTGAGCAGAATCACCGGAATGAAGCCGAGGCTCTCGTCGCGCTTCAGCTCTTTCAGGACCGAAACGCCGTCGAGCTTAGGCATCATGATGTCGAGGAGGATGAGATCGGGCTTCAGCGCGCGCGCCTTGGCGAGCCCCTCCTCGCCGTTGGCGGCGGTGACGATCTCGTAGCCATGCGCTGCGAGGCGCATGTGGGCGATTTCCAGATTTTCCTTAACATCGTCGACGGCGAGAATGAGGGGCGGAGTTCGCAAGCGACTTAAACCTTTGCTTCAAGCTAAATATTCGCGAGTCTGCGCGAGGCGAGAATGCGCCTGATCATGCCGCAGCCTTTTGCTGATCGACGCGGATTGGAAGGACAATCGAAAAAGTCGATCCCACGCCGAGCGTCGAGGCGACCTTGATCGCGCCGCCATGCATTTCAATGAAGCGTTTGCTGATCGAGAGGCCTAGCCCGGCGCCGTCTTGCCGCCTTGTGCTTGTGTTGTCGCCCTGTTGAAACGCCTCGAAGATGCGGGCCTGATCTTCGGGCGCGACGCCCGGACCAGTGTCTTCGACGACAAGCTCGAAATTCTCCGCTGTCGCATGCGCCCGGATGGTCACGCCGCCGGCGTCGGTGAACTTGATCGCATTGCTGACGATATTCAGCAGCACCTGCGTCAAGCGCCTTTCATCGCCGCGCCCGCGCGGAAGCGACTCGGCGATGTCCTGTGTGATCGAGAGGCCTTTCGCATGCGCGAGCGAATAGGCCGTGCCGACGACCTGCTCGATGACATTGCGCATCGAATATTCGTCGAGCGCGAGCGAAAGCTCGCCAGCTTCAAGCTTGGAAAGATCGAGCACGTCGTTGATGAGGCCGAGAAGATGCGAGCCATTGCTCCGCACGCGTTCGAGCACGTGCTTCGCGCGCTCAGGAAGTTCCCCGTAAAGACCATCTTCCAAAAGCTCGGCGTAGCCCAGAATGGCGTTGAGCGGAGTGCGCAATTCATGGCTCATATTGGCGAAGAAACGCGATTGGTGCTCATTGGCGATGGCGAGTTGCCTGCCGTTTTCCTCAGCCTGCCGGAACAGCTGCGCATTACGCATGGCGAGGACGGATTGATGCGCGAAGGTTTGCATGAGGCTGATCTTGTTCGCCGCGAAGCGCCCGGGGGCGCGCCTCTCGACGAGGAGCGCGCCAAGAACGCCGTCCGACCCGATCAAAGGGACGACTAGCGCGGAGCGGAAACCGGCGGCGAGCGTCGCGGCTTTCAAGGGAAAGCCGTCGGCCTCCGCAATCTCGGGGATTTGCACGGCCCCGCCATGCTGCGCCGCCTCGCCGAGCAGGCCGTCGAGACGAGTCAGGTTGACCTCGCGCAGCGCGTTGACGAAAGATGGATCGAGCCCATGCGCTTCCGCCAGGCGGAAAGCTTTGCGCTCGCGATCGAAACTATAGATTGCGCCGCCATCGGCCTCCGTAAGCTCGACCGCTCTCGTCAAGATCGTTGCGAGGACTTCCTCGAGTTCAAGCGAAGAGGCCAAGGCGCGGCCGATTTCCTCCAACGCCCTTAATTCGCGCACCAATTGCGCGAGATCGCGGGTCCGATCCTCGACCTTTTGCTCGAGCCGCGCGTAGAATTCCCGTAATTGCCGGGCCATGTGATTGAATTCATTGGCGAGGATCTCGATCTCGTCTCCGGTGTGGACCTGGATTTCCTGATTGAAGTCGCCGGCGGCGAGGCGCGAGGCGCCGATCTGCAGCGCCTTGATCGGCACGGCCATGCGGCGCGCGAGCAGCATGCCGGCGCCGACGCAGAGAGCAAGCCCGAGCGTGAAGAGCCAGCTTAGGCGAATGAGGAGGTCGTAGACCGGCCGATAGGCCTCGGAGAGCGGCTGCTCGACGAACAGCAGCCAATTCATTCGCGGGCTCGTCGCCGTCGCGGTAAGCACGGACTGCTGGTCGAGGGTCTCGCCGATATCGACCCGGGCGTTCGATTTCTTGAGCGCCGCCACTTGCGGCAGTCCCGACAAGTCGAGATTACGCGGCGCAAGACTGGCGTCGGTATGCGCGATAAGCTTTCCATCCGCCGCGGTGATATAGGCCGAGACGCCAGCGCCCGCCGGAACGCCATTGAGGATATCGGACAGAAACTTGAGTTCTATGTCGGCGACCGTAACCCCGGCATTCTCGCCCGCATGCGCCATCGACATCAGCATGTGCGGACCGGTTGGCGAAGACGTGAGGGGGCCAAACCAAGCGACGTCATGCTGCGCGTTGCGGAAGGCTTCGGTTAGGCTCCAATCATCGCCGCCACCAACCGTGACGCTGGCGCGGGAGACGCGAAGCAACTCTCTTCCAGAGCCGTCGAGTTGCATGATCTCGGCGATGGCCGGATTATGTTCGAGGATGAAGCCGTAATCTTCGCGGCGCTGATCGAGGGTCACGGCGCTTGCCCGCGTCGCCCAGCTGATCTCCCGCTCGAGCTCCACGATGAACTGCTCGACTCGATGCGCGGCCGCCTCGGCCTTATCGCTTTGGCCGCGCAGAAGCATGTTCTTGGTGTTGCGATATGTGATCCACATATCGATCGCGCTGCTTATCATCAGCACGAACACCACCAGCCCGACGAAGGAGGCGACATATTTGCTGAATAGGCTTCGCCGTCGAAACGGATTTATGCGAAACGCCAACTGGACCGGCTCCGTTTCGCCGCGCGGATGGCGCGGACAGATTGTAATTGGGTCATGCTCTCCACTAAGGATGCAGCGGATATTGCGCCGCGATGCAAAGCGAATGAGTCGGAGAGACGGATAAACGTTAGAGCAGATCCGGTTGAGACGAAAGCGCGAAGAGATTCGCCGATCATGCCGCGTTGCTGCTTCATTGTTTGTGATTTTTGGCACATGGCAGGCGGGAAAGTCCCGCGCGTGCGACGCATGCGCCAAGGCAAGGCGTAGCGTTCACGCTCGCCTCCGGGGCGCATCAGCCGGCGGCTTGAGCATTCAACAGCAGCGCAATTTCTTCGATGGCGCGCCCCGGGCGGCCAAGGCCCAGCCTCGGCGCGCCTCGATCCGCAAGATCACGAAATGCCCATGGCATTTTGACGCCGGAGATCCATTTTCCTTGGAAACTCTTGACCGCATTGAGCGGAGGATTGCTCCCATGCCTGGCGTTTCCGAAATCACAAATCCCGTCAAAATGCCGCGTCCGCTGCACCTGAAGCGCGTCAGCGCTGCGGCCATAGCCTGTTTGGCCTGGTCGGCCTTGGCGGTTCAAGTCTATTTCGACATCGATGACGCCCTCGCCAAGAACCAGTCGGTTGCGAACGGCCTGATCCAGTTTTTCAGCTTCTTCACGATTCAAACCAATATGCTGATCGCCCTCCTTCTCACGATTTCATTCGCGCGGCCGCAAACCGAACAATTCCTGACGCGACCGAGCGTCAATTCTGCGCTCGCCAGCTACATCATCATTGTCGGCGTGGTCTATGCGGTCATGCTGCGCCATCTCTGGGATCCGCATGGGATGCAGCTCGTTGCCGACAGGGTGCTGCATGACGCCATTCCATTCCTCTATCCGCTCTACTGGTTGGTGTTCCTGCCGAAAGGGACCTTGCGTTGGACCGATCCGGTCATGTGGTTGATCTATCCGATTGTCTATTTCGCCTATAGTCTGCTGCGCGGCGCGGCTTTCGGCATTTACCCTTATCCTTTCATCGACGTTACGCGGCTTGGCTATACCGGGGTTTCGATCAACGCCATTCTGTTCCTGGGGGCGTTTTTTGGACTCGGCGTGACTTTCGCCGCGATCGATTGGGCTTTGGCCGGGCGCGTAACGCAGCCGGCGGCCGGCTTGGCAGAACGGCCGAACTCTGACAAATAGTCTTCCGGATCAACCCGGCAGCTGCAGGAAGGAGCGCGCATGGCCCTCGCAAAGACCGACCCTACGACGCAACTCGATGAAAAAGGCGTCTTGCGTTCGTCGGCCGGTTGAGCTCCTTTGACCGACGGCAAGCGACCTCTTTCGGGGGCCGTCCGCCGACTTGCGGTCATTCTTGTCTAGACCGGTAAATGATCTGGGCCGGCCGCCGCGACGCTCCAGGCAATATGGGGCGCGTCAGAGCCGCCGAATTTCTGGCGCTGCATGACGCGGCAGATATTGCCGGTCTCCCTTCCATCCGGGAAATCCTGATTCAACCCAATGAGACCGTCATGACGAAAAAGCTTTTGTTCCTATTGGACACCGATCCGGCGCCGAGCGTCTTCGATACGGTCGTCGGCTATGACGGCGGGGCCGATCACGTCATCGGCTATGGCGGCGTGACACCGGAAAACGTCGGCGCGCTCGTCGACGGAGCGATCTACACGCGCGGGCCCAAGGAAAAGCAATATACCGCGATCTTTATCGGCGGCGGCGACATGACCGCGGGCGAAGCTGTGTTCAAGGCGGTCAAGAAGCGCTTCTTTTCGAATTTCCGCGTATCCGTGATGCTGGACAGCAATGGCTCCAACACCACGGCCGCCGCCGGCGTGGCGCTGCTCGCTAAGGCTAAACCGCTCGCGGGCAAGAAAGCCGTCGTCCTCGCCGGCACGGGCCCGGTCGGCATGCGCGCCGCGGCGATGCTGCACATCGAGGGCCGAAGTCGCAATCACCGCGCGGTCAAGGCGCGTGCTGACGCCGCGAGCAAGGCCATCAACGAGCGCTTCGGCTTTGCGCCGACCCCGATCGAAGCCGCCGACAATGCGGCCCGCGCCGCCGCGGTCAAGGGCGCGCAGATCGTGTTCGCCGCCGGCGCCATAGGCGTCACGATGCTCGAGGAAAAGGACTGGAAGGATGACCCGACGATCGAGCTGATCGCCGACTGCAACGCGCAGCCGCCGCTCGGGGTCGCCGGCGTCGAGGCGACCGACAAGGCGAAAGAGCGCCACGGTAAGATCGTGATTGGCGCGCTGGGGCTAGGCGGCCTGAAGCTGAAGCTGCATCGCGCCTGCGTCGGACAATTGTTCGAAAGCTCCGAGCAGGTGCTCGACGCCGAGGAGATCTACGCCCAAGCCAAAGTCCTGGCGTGAATTTAGGGACCGCAACAAGCATGACGAAGAATAGCTCCATCGCGACCTTTCTCGACGATCTCGCCAGTGAACGTCCGACCCCCGGCGGCGGCGGCGCCGCGGCTGTGTCCGGCGCCGTCGGCGCGGCGCTTGTCTCCATGGTGGCCAATCTCACCATCGGCAAGAAGAACTACGAAGCGGTCTGGGAAGACCTCAAGGCCGTGAACGCCGAGGCGGAGGCGTTGCGCGCGAAGCTGACCGCCGCGATCGAAGAGGACGTCGTCGCGTTCAATTCCGTGATGGGCGCCTATGGGTTGCCGCGCGCGACCGATGAGGAGAAGGCCAAGCGCACCGCGGCTATTCAAGCCGCCTTGAAGGAGGCGACTCTCGCGCCCTTGCGCGCCGTCAAAGCCTGTTTCGAGGTCATCCGCTTGGCCGCCGCGGCGGCGGAAAAAGGCAACCTCAATGTCATCAGCGACGCCGGGGTCGCCGTGCTTGCGGCTAACGCGGGGCTGCGCAGCGCGGCGTTGAACGTGTTCATCAACGCCAAGGCGATCAAGGATCGCGATTTCGCCGAGAAGCAGATCGCCGAAGTCAACGCCTTGCTCGTGGAAGCGGCGGAGACGACGGAATCCGTTTATCAGACAGTCAGAACCAAGATCGGCTCATAAATTTGCGGCCTTATGGCCAAGCGCGCCAGCAACAGAATCACAGATTAAAGCAGACGTCAGCTTCGCTGCGCTAAGGCCGGCCGATCGAGGTCTTTACCGACAATTAATGCTGCGCCGCTCCGGCCGTTAACTTCGCCGAAACCTTAACGTCGTCTCATGAAGGCGTTAAGATTCGGGAGCAGGCGATGGACTGGCGGGACTGGGACGAGCCGCGCGCGGAGCGCTCCCGGGACTTTGATCTTCCGGTGATTCGCGACGCCGTCATGGCCTGGAAATGGTGCCTGATCGGCGCGCCCTTGGCCGCCTTGATCCTGATCGGCGTTTTTCTCTTGCTGGCGACGCCGAGATATAGCGCCGAGGCTCAGGTTCTGATCGGCCCGAAGTCGAACCCGGGATTCTTTGACGATGCGGCCGACGAGTTCGCCGCCGTCAAGGGCCAGGCCCAGCTTGTCGCCTCGCGCGATCTCGCCCGCCGGGCGATCAAGGAGCTCGGGATTGAAACGAGGCCGGAATTCGATCCTTTGGCGGGGGGCCTCGGCCCCGCCTCTCAAACGCTCATCCTCCTGGGGCTCATGCGCGATCCGGCTCGGATGAGTCCTGAAGAGCGCATTTTGAAGTCCTATGAAGACCGGCTGAGCGTGAAAGCGCCGAACCAAACCAGGTTGGTCACGATCTCCTTCCAGTCTGAGGATAGCGATCTCGCCGCAAGAGCCGCCAATCGCATTGCGGATCTATTTCTTGAGATGCGCGCGAATGCAGCGCCGGCGGGGCCTGGCGATCCGGACGCGCGCATTATTTCGCGCGCGATCGCGCCGGGGCAGCCGGCTTTTCCCAATCATGCCTTGCTCCTCATATTCGGCGCTTCGGCGAGCTTTTTTACGGCGCTCGCCACATTTGTCTCGAGCGCCTTCCTGCGCGCCCTCCCGGCCGGCCGCGGTAAAACTCTTGTCGAGGAGCCGGTGGAGCAGCCGCTCGCGCTGGGACAGGCGCCGGTGTTCGCCCGCCTCAAGGAAACCGCGAGCGTAGTCGGACCGCCGCGAAAAAATGAGCTGACGAGCCAGGCGGCTGATAATGCGCAGGCATTGGCGGAGATCGCCGAGCGGATCGCTTCGGGGCGGCGCGCCTCGAGGGGCGCTCGCATTGTCTTCACGAGCCTCGCCTCCGCCGACGCCGCGCCGCAGATGATGCTGACGCTCGGGCGCCTTCTTGGGCGCGAGGGGCGTTCGATTATCGTTCCCCTCGAAAAGACGAATGGCGCGGACATCTGGAGGTGTCACGCCGACGTCCCGGCGTTGGAAGCGGCGCCGTCCTCGGGCGAACCCCGGCTTGCCGACCTGCTTGCGGGCAGGGCCTCTTTCGCAGAAGTCATTCGCCGCGATCCGGCCTCGCGGCTGCATTTTGTCGCGGCGGGCTTGGACGAAACGATCGATTTTCGCGAATTTTCCAGCGTCCTCGAGGCTCTCGCGCGAACCTATGATTTCATCCTTATGACCGCGCCGCCGTTCGACGAGGACGACCTGGCCAAAACGCTCGCCCCGGACGCCGATTTCGTCGTGCTCTCGGCGCCGCCGCAGCCGCATGAGAGCGCCGCCTTCGAAGCGAAGGCCGATTTGATCGCCTGCGGCGCTCGGGAAGTCCTGGTCATCGGCGCGCCCGCAGGTCTTCGCCCGAGCTCCAGCCAGGACGCGGCTTGAACTGCTGACCCCGCGATCAGGCGTCGGGCTTCTCCATCCATTTGATCAATGGCATCATCGGAAGGATCCACGCCAAGCCGAGCGCCGCATAGATGAGCGCTTGAACCAGCCCGGGCGCGTCCTGCACCGGGCGCGCCTGCGCCAGAGCCATCGCCAAAAGCGCGTAGAAAAGCACGAATCCGATTGTGACGTTCACGCCGATGAATTTGCGGGTCCGACGGCGCATCTCTTCTCCAAAATTGTGCTTTGACAGGCTGGGCATGGACTTCGCCCCGCTCAGGGCTTTATGTCCGCGCGCAGATGTTCGTCAATGTTTCAAAGGACCCAGCATGAGCGGGCTCTCCGATCCGACCGCCAAGGGCGCGGCTCTATCCGTTCCCTTGCGCAACACGTATCGCGCCGTGGCGATCTGGCTCTGGAGCCTCGCCGCGCTCGTGTTTTTGATGGTTGTCGTCGGCGGCGCGACGAGGCTCACCGAGTCGGGCCTATCCATTACCGAATGGAAGCCTTTGAGCGGCGTGATTCCGCCGCTGAACGAAGCGGCCTGGCTGGCTGAGTTCGAGAATTACAAGAAGATTCCGCAATACGCTCAGGTCTTTCCGGACATAGACCTCAGCGGCTTCAAATTCATCTTTTTCTGGGAATGGAGCCACAGGCTTCTGGGCCGCCTGATCGGCGTCGCCACTGTGCTGCCGCTGGTCTTTTTCTGGGCGAAGGGGCTGCTGCCGCCCGGATTTAAGCCGAAGCTTCTCGGCGTGCTGGCGCTCGGCGCGCTACAGGGCTTTGTCGGTTGGTGGATGGTGAAATCCGGCCTCGTCGACCGGATCGAGGTTGCGCAAGAACGGCTCGCCATTCATCTCCTGCTCGCCTCGGCGACTTTTGCCGCGCTGGTCTGGCTCGCCGCTTCGCTGAAAGCGCGTAAGGCCGAAATCTCGGAGCGGATCTTGCCCGGCCTGCGATGGTTCGCGAACGCCTTTGTTCTGCTGACCTTGCTGCAAATCGGCTTGGGCGCGCTCGTCGCGGGCCTGCGGGCGGGGCGGGCCTTCAACACTTGGCCGCTTATCGATGGAAGTTTTATCCCGCCTCTTGATAGACTCGCGCTTTTAGAGCCGCTCTGGCGCAATTTCCTCGACAATATGCTGCTGGCGCAGTTTCAGCACAGAATGGTCGCCTATGCGCTCCTGGCCCTCGCCCTTTTGCAAGCCCTTTACACTTGGCGGCTTGCTGGGCGCAGCCGGGCCTTGCGGCGCGCCTTCGCGCTGACCGGCCTTGTCGCGACGCAAGTTGTGATCGGAATCGTTACCCTGGTCCTCATAGTGCCGCTCTGGGCCGGGCTTCTCCATCAGGCCTTCGCGATGATCGTTTTGGGGATGGCGGTTGCTCACGCCCAGGCGCTCTCTCAAGGGCGCTAGCTTCCGCATTCAGCTTGCAGCTTGCTCACGCTTCGAGCGCCTGATCGAAGAGGCGCAGCAGGTCAGGTTCGTGGTCCGCCGCGCTGCTTTGGCCGAGCCTCTGTCTTGCGTGCCGCCTCAGATCCGGCGAGGAGACGCCCATATTCGATCTTGGGGCAACGGTCCATGACGACCTTTACGCCTTTCGCTTGCGCCCGCGCCGCGGCCGCGTCGTTCCGGACGTCGAGCTGCATCCAGATCGCTTTCGGGAGAGGCTTGAGCGCGAGCGCCTCGTCGACGACGGCGCCGGCCGCCTCGGAATTTCTGAAAATATCCACCATGTCGATCGGTTCGTGAATATCCGCGAGGCTTGCCACGAAAGGCGCGCCATGCACGGAATTGCCGGCAAGGCCGGGATTGACTCCGATCACGCGATAGCCATG
Organism: Methylocapsa polymorpha; assembly: GCF_045689225.1. Taxonomy (GTDB): domain Bacteria; phylum Pseudomonadota; class Alphaproteobacteria; order Rhizobiales; family Beijerinckiaceae; genus Methylocapsa; species Methylocapsa polymorpha. The sequence continues at coordinate 3,104,034 of NZ_CP136862.1, forward strand.
CGCGAGGAGAAAGGCCAAGACGCCGAAAGAGGGCCGCGTCGGCTTGTCGGACGCGCCGACGATCGCGATCGTCTTCGCCTTGCGGAGAATATTGCGCAGGAAAGCGTCTGAATAGGTCAAGGCGTCAGATTCGTGGCTGCTCATCTCAGCTTGTCTGCGTCGATCCTGGGCGAATGTGGTCGCCGCATTTTATTCGAGACTAACGCGGCTGCGGACGATGTCGATCGAAACCATTGGGAAGAGAGCCGGGCGGCGGCGCCTGGCTATGCTGCTCCCTTGAAGTTTTTGGTCGCGCTTTGGGCCATGCGTCATTTTTTGGAATAAAATCGCAAAATACGGTATAATGATACCGTATTAGACAAGTTATTGGTTTTTTTGGTAGTAGAGCCTATTGACTGACTTAAATCACACGAATACAAGGCGCTTACTAGCGTCGAGGTTCTCGCGACTGCGCCATCGCTCGCGCTGGACCCCGTATGGAGCCGCTCTTATGTATGGCAAGACTTATTCCGCCAAGGCGGCGGATATCGAGAAAAAATGGGTGGTGATCGACGCCAGCGGCCTCGTCGTCGGCAGGCTCGCCTCATTGATCGCCTTGCGCCTGCGCGGCAAGCATAAGCCGACGTTCACGCCGCATCTGGACGATGGCGACAACATCATTGTCATCAACGCCGAAAAAGTGGTTCTGACCGGGCGCAAGCGCGACGACAAGGTCTATCATTACCACACCGGCTATCCGGGCGGCATCAAGGAGCGCACGGCCAAATTCATCCTTGAAGGGCGCTTCCCCGAACGCGTCGTCGAAAAGGCGGTGGAGCGCATGCTGCCGCGCGGTCCTCTCGGCCGCCAGCAGCTCGGCAATCTCCGCGTCTACAAGGGCGCCGAGCATCCTCACGCCGCCCAACAGCCGGCGACGCTCGATGTGGCGAGCCTGAACCGCAAGAACGCGAGGCTTGTCTGAGCATGATCGAGACTTTATCTTCGCTTCAGGATCTGAAGAGCGCGGCGACCCCTGTGCAGGAAGCGCCGCATTATGTTCAAAAGCTCGATCCGCAAGGTCGCGCCTACGCCACAGGCAAGCGCAAGGATGCGGTCGCCCGGGTCTGGATCAAGCCCGGCACAGGCAAGGTCACGGTGAACGGCCGCGCCCTCGAAGTCTATTTCGCGCGTCCCGTGCTGCGCATGATCTTGCAGCAGCCGCTCGGCGTCGCCAAGCGCGTTGATCAATATGATCTGACAGTCAGCGTCGCAGGCGGCGGGCTGTCGGGGCAGGCGGGCGCGGTTCGCCATGGCCTTTCCAAGGCGTTGGTCAATTTCGAACCGGAACTGCGAAGCGCCCTCAAGAAAGAAGGCTTCCTCACCCGCGACTCGCGCGTTGTCGAACGCAAGAAATACGGCAAGAAGAAAGCCCGCCGGAGCTTCCAGTTCTCGAAACGCTGAGCCGCGGTTTCGCGAATATTCCAGATCGAGGCGGCCACTGGCCGCCTTTTTCTTGAGCAAGCGCTGACCCATTCTAAGGAAGGGATCCAGCCGAAAGGCCGATGAGCCATGCCTGCGAAAGTCTTCATCGACGGCGAAGCCGGAACCACGGGGCTGGGCATCAGCGCGCGGCTGGCGGATTGCCCTGGCATAGAACGCAGGAGCTTGGCGCTGGAGCAGCGCAAGGATCCCGACGCCAAGAAGGCGCTGATGGAAAGCGTCGATGTCGTCGTGCTCTGCTTACCCGATGACGCGGCGCGCGAAACAGTCGCGCTGGCGAAGGCCATGGGCGACAGGGCCCCCCGCATTCTCGACGCCTCGACGGCGCATCGCGTGGCGGAGGGTTGGACCTATGGCTTTCCCGAACTTGCAAGCGGCCAGCCGGAGGCGATCAGGACGGCGCGGTTCGTGTCCAATCCCGGTTGCTATGCGACCGGCGCGATCGCGCTGTTGCGGCCCTTGGTCGACGCCGGCCTTATCCCGTCTGATTTTCCGGTCGCGATCAATGCCGTTTCCGGATATTCGGGCGGCGGCAAGACGATGATCGCCGATTATGAGCGCGGTCATGCGCCGGCCTTCGAAGCCTATTCGCTCGGCCTCGAACATAAGCACGTGCCGGAAATTCAGCGCTACGCCCGCCTGGATCGCCGGCCGATCTTTGCGCCGTCGGTTGGCAATTTCGCCCAAGGCATGCTGGTCTGCGCGCCGATCTTTCTCGACGATCTGCCGGGACGGCCTAAAGGGGCCGATCTTGAGGCCGCGCTCGCCGCCCATTATGCGGGAAGCCAATATGTCCGGGTGATGCCGGCGGAGGCCTCGGGCAGGATCGAGCCGGAATCCCTCAATGGAACCAATGATCTGGAGTTGCGTGTTTTCGCCAGTGAGGGGCGCCGTCAGGCCGTCCTCATCGCGAAGCTCGACAATCTCGGCAAAGGCGCGTCAGGCGCGGCGCTGCAAAATCTGGAGCTGATGCTGCAGGGCGACGCCTGAATCCTCATCGATCGCGGACACATGCGGGCGGATGGGGAGTCTCGGTCGCGGGCCGGCGCGCAATCATGTTCGCGAGCTGTCCCATCGCTAGACGCGGCTCGAAAAAGGCTTCGCGCAATAGGGCCGCCATGGCGGGCTACGCCGGGCGGGTGCGACAAACTGTACGACGATTCCATGAATAAATCAGTTGCCAAAATATCGCTAATGTGGAATTCGACGCGGCAAGCTTGCTTCAAGCCAAATTAAGCAGTCGCCTGACCCAAGCGCGCGCCGAAGAACGACCGCGCCATTGGATCAGGCTTTCTCTTTCGATCACAAAAAGCGACAAGCATAGGAGGTTGCGCCATGGTACAAGTCAGCTCGTGCGAAGCGAAGGATTTTGCTTCACGCGTCATGCTGCGCCGGCGGTTTGTTGGGCTGTTTTCAAGCCGCCAGGTCAGGTCGACTGTAGCTATTCTAGCGTTATTTGGCTGCGTGACTCTATCGGACGGCGCCTATGCGCAAACAAGTTCTCAGGCCGCCGCGTCACCCGAGGCTTGCCTGGCGAAATGCACGGCTGACCAGGCGCAGTGCATAGCGGGTCAGAGCTCAGAGGAGCTCTGCGCCTATGATCTCAAGGCGTGCAAAAAGGACTGCGAGAAGCACTGATCGCAGCGAAGCAATAAGTTGAACAACGACCCATGGGGCGCGGCGCGGCCCATGGCGTCAGTAGCGAACCCGCACGTATTCGCCGGGGGCATCGCAGATCGGCGGAAGCTCGCCGTCGCCCGGCAGGCGGGCTGGAACTTTCTCCGGCGATTGCCGCGTGATCCAGTCAAGCCAGTCAAGCCACCAGCTGCCTTTTTGTTCTTTGGCGGCCTTGAGCCAATCCTCAAACTCGCCGGTAGGCGGGCCACCCAGCCAATAGGGATATTTCGGCTTGCTCGCCGGGTTGATGACCCCGGCGATATGGCCTGACCCGGTGAGCACGTAGCGGACGTCGCCGCTGAAAAATTTGGCGCCGATGAACACGGATTTCGCCGGCGCGATGTGATCCTCCCGCGTCGCCAGATGGTAGATCGGCAGTTTTACCTTGGAGAGATCGAGGGTCTTGCCGCCGAATGCGGCTTCGCCTTTCGCCAGCCGGTTTTCAAGATAGCACTCGCGCAGATAGGCGAGATGATTGGCGGCCGTCATCCGCGTCGAATCCGAGTTCCACGCCAAGAGGTCGAAAGCGAGCGGCGGCTTTCCCTTCATGTAATTATTGATGACGAAGGACCAGATCAGATCGTCGGGCCTAAGCATGTTGAAGGCGTTGGCCATGGCCGATGCGTCGAGATAGCCCGTCGCCGCCATTTTCTCTTCCATCGCGCGCAGCTGTTCCTCATCGACAAAGACCTTGAGATCGCCGGCATGGCTGAAATCGGTCTGGGTCGTGAAGAAGGACGCGCTTTCGATCCGCTCTTCGCCGAGTTCCGCCATATAGGCGAGCGTCATGGCGAGCAAAGTGCCGCCGATGCAATAGCCGATAGCGCTCACTTTTTTCTCGCCGGTCGCCTTCTCTATGGCGTCAATCGCGGCGAGAATGCCCTCGCGCATATAATCTTCGAAGCCCTTGTTGCGATGGCGCGAGTCCGGATTGACCCAGGAGATTATGAAAACCGTGAGGCCCTGCGATGCGGCCCAGCGCACGAAGCTTTTTTCCGGCGAAAGGTCGAGGATGTAGAACTTATTGATCCATGGCGGAATGATCAGCAACGGTCGCTTGTAGACCGTGTCGGTTGTCGGCGCATATTGGATCAATTCAATGAGATCATTGCGATAAATGACCTTGCCGGGGGTCGTCGCGAGATTCACGCCGACTTCGAATTTCGAGGAATCGTAGCGGCGGATTTTGAGCGTGCCTTTGCCGGCCTCGATGTCCTCGGCGAGAAAGGCGGCGCCGCGGACGAGATTGTCGCCGTTCGAGGCCCAAGTTTCCTTGAGCAGCTCGGGATTGGTGGCGAGGAAATTCGAAGGCGATAGGGCGCTCGAGATCTGCCGCAGGTAGAATTTCGCCTTGTGGCGAACCTGAGGATCGAGATCTCCCGACCGATCGACGAGATCGCTCGCCCAGCTGGAAACCATTGCATGGGCTTGCCGAAGAAAGTCAAAGAGGGGGCTTTCGCGCCATTCCGGCGCGGCGAATCTCTTGTCGGCGGGGTCATAGGGAATGATCGGATTTTCCGTTTCGCCCGACATTCGGCGCAAAGTATGCGCCCAAAGGGCGATGAAATTGGCGGCAAGCGCGGATTGCGCCTCGACCGTTCGACCTGGATCGCTGAGCCAATGCTCCGCGACGCGGCCAAGCGAACGAACCGCATCGCCCACTTCGGTTGAAAGATCGCTTTTGACTTCGCCGGGCTCGGCCGGTCTGAGAATGGACGCGAGCGCCTTGCCGCTTTGCTCGACGAGCCGCGCCACATTGTAAGTCAGTCGTTGATAATCCGGCCTGACCGCGCCTTCGGCTTCGCTCGAGGGTTTCGCCGCCGCGGGCGGAGGCGCGGCCGTCGCGGCATGGGCGTCGAGGGCGGCTTGCGGCGCCCCATTGCGGATCTCGATCGCGTCCGCCAAGGCCTGGGCCTTCTTATCAGCCGCCGCCTTTACCCTCGACCGCTTCCTGCCGACGGCTGCGGCGCGGCTTCTTTCCCGGCGATCCTCGGTCCCATTGCCGAGGGTCCTTTTCGAGCTCATGGCGTCTTTGTCCGATTTGGCTATTGTTGAAATAGGCTACGGTGGAGAGCTATAGGGCGCGCGGCAAGAGAGATACGACAAAAGGCGGCCGCACTGCGCATCATATTTCGAGAAAACTGTCGCCGAACTCGGGAAGGGTCGTCGAGACCGTCTGTCAATTCCGCCACCTTTATCTCATGGATGGGGGCTTTTCTTGGACAGGGCGGCGCGCCGTTCTCCCTTCCGTCGTTCCGGCGGCCCAGGCGCCCGCCCGCCAAAAGAAAGCTTGTTAAGCACATGATATATAGCGTATTCCCGTGCGCATGAAAGGTCCCTGCCGCTGATCAGGCTGTCCCGCTTCGGTCACAATGGGCATGTAAGCGTGGGAAAGGGCGTTCAGACGGAGACGCACGACTACTCGGATCGCGGACGAATGACACCAAACTTGCTTCAGCATCGAGCGGGCATGGCTCTTGTCCGGACTGCGGCGCTGTGGGCTTTTCTCTTCGCCTGCCCGGGGCTCCATGCCGAAGACGAGAAAAAGACCGGCGGCTCGCCGCTCGATACGATCATGCACACGAAAATTTGGGCCGACGTGCCGGAGGCGAAGGACTTCGTGCGTCAGTCCCGGCGGCCGAGCGAGGATCTCGACTATCAGCCGGTGACGGGCGCCGATCCGACGCGGCCGACGCCGAGGAGCAAGTCGGAGCTCGAAGCGCTGAAGAGCGAGCTTGAAAGCGGCATCGCCCATAATGAAGCGAGAGCCGGACGGCGCAAGCAGGCCAAATCTTCTCCTGCGGCGAATGCGCAAAAGGCCAAGACCGTCGAGGAAGCCCGGCCGAACTGAGGCGGCGACGCTCTCGGCGGAAATCGAAGGGTCCGCGGGCCCGGTTGTGCTCCGCGGAGACGAGTTGGCATCGCCCTTGCCTCGTGCTGCTCCTGGAATTCGTTAGCTTGCTGCTTTATGCATGCCGCGGGTCATCGAGGTCCGAGGCCAAGCGGGTTTCCCCTGCCAAGGGGAGCCTTTTAGATTTTAGTGTCTTTCGGCGGTTCTTGAGTTCGGGCGCATATTTTGGGCTTGAGGCATCCCGCTTATGCGTGTCGATGAGGGAGGCGCAATGCGAGTTCTGGTGATAGGCGACGGCGCGCGCGAGCATGCGTTGTGCTGGAAGCTCGTGGAGTCGCCTCTGGTCGACGAACTCTATTGCGCGCCGGGGGGCGATGGCGTGGCCGTCGTCGCCGAATGCGTGCCGATATCCCCTTCGGCTCTGCAAACCCTTCTCAGCTATTGCGACGAAAACGACATTGAATTCGTGATCGTCGATTCCCTCGCTGCGATCGAAAACGGCCTCGTCGATATGTTAAACCGCAACGGCTATCCGGCCTTCGGGCCGGACATGGGCGGGGTCAAGCTGGAGATCTCGAAGTCCTTCGCGAAAGAATTCTGCCAGCGGCGCGACATCCCTTCGCCGCGTTTCGCCTGTTTCGAAAACTCCGACGCGGCTATGCGTTTTTTGGACGAGATCGGTCTGCCCGTCGTGATCCAGCCAGACCGCGCCGTCGACCGCGCGAAAGTCGCAATCTGCCGGACGCGGGCGGACGCTGAGGCGGCGATCGCCGCGCGATTGTCCAAGCCGGACGCCGGCGCGATCGTCATTGAGGAGTTCCTGGATGGGGAGGAAATCAGCTACGCGGTGATCACCGACGGAAATGTCGTGCTTCCGCTCACCTCGACGACGCCGCGCTGGGACGGCGAGGCGACGCCTTCCCGACCCGGCTGCCTGTCGCCTGCTCCCGCGGTGACGCCTGAGATCGAGCGGGAGATCGTCGAGCGCATTTTTACTCCGACTGTCGAGGGGATGAAGGCCGAACGGAGAATGGCCAAGGGCCTGCTCTCCGCCAGGATCATGTTGACGCCCGAGGGGCCGAAAGTCCTTGATTACAAGGTTCGCTTGTCCGACCCTGACTGGCAGGCGATCGTGTTGCGCCTGCAAGGCGACCTCATGCCCGCCTTGGTCTCCTCCTATGACGAGATGCTCTACCGCTTCAATCCGTTTCGCTGGCACGACGAAGCCGCCGCGGTTCTCGTCATCAAGACCGATGGGACGCTCGATTCGGAGAAAGTCGCGACTGCGGTCGACGCGGCGGAAATTGCCGACAGCGATATCGTGGTGTTCCAATCCTACCAGGATCGCGAGCTAGGGGTGACGGCGGGCGGCAAGGATCTTGACGATATGCGCAAGCGCTTGCGCGCCGCCGCCGAGCGGATAGAGCAGGTGCTGCAAGCGAGTTGAAGGGAGGTCTTTCGCCCTTTTCAAGAGCCGCCGCGAAGGCTACTCGTCGAAATCGGGGATCATTTTGTTCAGCGTCCGCACGATGCTCTGCGCGCCTTTGGTCATCGCCTCATAGCAGCCATTCGATTCCTCGCTCGTATCGAAGCCGTCATGATCGAAGCGGACATGCGTCCCGCCGTCGGGATTGGGGGCGATCGTCCAGGTCGCCATCGTGTCGATATAGCGCCCGAAGGCCTTCAGCTCGGGGTGGCCGCCCTTCCAGGCGAAGGAGATCTTTTGCTGCTCCTCGACTTCGAGGACCTGGCATTGAAATTCGCCATCCCATCGTTCGATCGGCCGGCTGCGCAAGGTGAACTTATGGCCGAACTCGGGCACCAAGTCGTTCTTCATGAACCAAAGCGCGATGCACTCCGAATCCGTGAGCGCCCGCCAAACTTTCTCCACCGGATAGGGCATGTCCGCTTCCACGACAATGGAGCGTTTTTCTGCTGTTTCCGTCACGCGTCCATCTCCTCAAAGTGCCGCCGCTCCGCGCCCGACCAAGAGCGCTGGATCGCAGCGAAAAGCTGCCGCCGGCAGGGGTTTGTCTTTGGCGGCCCAAAGGAGGCCGCGCCTCGCTTATGCGTGATTTCTAAGGCATGTTTTGTGCCATCGACCATGAACGGTGCGACCGACGATGCGAGCCCTTACAGAAGCGCGGCTAGGCGCGCAAAGACGGCCTCGTTCTCGGCCGCCTCGCCATGCCGTCGCAAAGCCAGCAAGGGGCTCTTCACGAAATGGCCTAGGGTCGCCATTGTCGCGTCAAGCGCGACCGTTGACGCCGGCGTTTCGCTGATCGCGACAGCCCGCAGCTCAAGCCCGCGATGGAGCAGCACGTCGATCCCGGACAAAATATGGCTGATCGCGCCGAGATAGCTGCCGCCGACGAAGATCAGCGGCAGGCCGAGCCGCGCCATCACATCGAGCGTCGTGCAGCGATCGTCGAGCGGGACCATGACGCCGCCGACGCCTTCGATCAGCAAAACGCCGTCCGCCGCTGTGATCGCCGCTTGGCAGAAGCGGATCACGCCTTGGGGATCCATCGTCCGGCCTTCGGCGCTCGCCGCCATGTCGGGCGAAAGCGGCGCGCGAAAGCGCCAGGGGGAGATCCGCGCGAGTTCCTTATCGGTGACGCTGCGCCCGAGCGCTTCGAGAAGAATGGCCGGATCGCTGCCAGACGGCGCGACGGGATCGAAGCCGCTGACGATGGGTTTCAAGGCGTCCACGGCTTGTCCGCGCCCGCGCAAATGACGGATGAGGCCCGCAGTCACGAACGTCTTGCCGACGTCCGTGCCGGCCCCGGTTATGAAGAGGGCGGACACCGCTCCGGCTCCTTTCGCGCCGGCTTGAAAGCGGCGAGCGCGCGCACCGCTTCGGCGAGCCGCGCGATCTCTTCATCCGGGTGCGCGGCGGTGAAGGCGAAGCGCAGGCGCGCGGTTCCGGCCGGAACGGTCGGGGGCCGGATCGCCGCGACGAGAAAGCCTTGCTCGGCCAATCTGCGCGAGGCCTCCAAAGCCGCTTCCGGCTCGCCGACAATGATCGGAACGATCGGGCTTTGCGCTTCGGCAAGGCCGAGCCGCGCGGCGAAGGCGCGGGCCTTTTCGAGCGGCCTTCGCGTCAGAGCGGGATCAGACTCGATAATGTCCAAGGCCGCGATCGCGGCCGCCGCCATGGCGGGCGGAAGGCCGGTCGAATAGATGAGCGTGCGCGCCCGCGTCTTGATCAGGTCGATCACCGGCCGCGAGGCGCATAAATATCCGCCATAGCCGCCGATAGCCTTGGACAATGTCCCCATTTGCAAAGGAACATCCGCCGAGGCGCCGGCGGCGAAAGCCGAGCCGCGCCCATCGCCAATGACGCCGAGCCCATGTGCGTCATCGCTCATGAGCCAGGCGTCATAAGAGGCGCAAAGCGCGCCGAGTTCGCGCAAGGGCGCGAGATCGCCGTCCATCGAGAACACGCCGTCGGTGACAAGCAGGGCGCGGCGGAACTTTGCGCGGTCACGGGCGAGCAAATCCTTCGCGTGAGTGACGTCATTGTGCCGAAAGACTAACGTCTGCGCCGGCGACAATTGGGCGCCGGCCCAAAGGCAGGCATGGGCGAGCTCGTCAATCAGTATGAGGTCCTGCGTCCCGGCGAGCGTCGGGATGATGCCGGCATTGGCGAGATAGCCGGAGCCAAAGACGCAAGCGGCCTCAGCTCGCTTGAGGCGGGCCAGTCGGGCTTCAAGCTCATGGAGCAAAGGATGATTGCCGGTGACGAGACGCGAGGCGCCGGCGCCGACGCCATAAAGCTCGATCGCTTGGGCGGCGGCGGCTTTGAGCGCGGGATGATGGGTGAGGTTCAGATAGTCGTTGCAGGAAAAGGACAAGAGGCGGCGTCCGTCCCTTGTGATGTAGAGGCCGTCCTCTCGGACGCTTTCGACCAGCGCGCGGCGCAGATGGGCGGCGTCGAGTTCGGCGAGCTTTTGGGAGGCGAAATCATCCAGGGATCGCATCGGCGGTCTCGAGGGGCTTCGTTGACGCAGCCAGGCGGGAAGGCTAGTGCCTTCGCCAGCGATGCGGACGCCGGTTCGCCGCGAATATAAGCCCGAAATCAGAAATCAAAAGCCGGAGCCGGCGGACCGGAGGCGAACTGACATGAGCGGCGATCCGCCGGATTGGTTCTCGCAAGGCATGCCGCATATCTGGCTGCCTTACACCCAGATGAAGACGGAAGCGCCGCCGCTTCCGGTCATTCGCACCAATGGCTCGCGCATAACTCTCGCCGACGGCCGCGAGCTGGTCGATGGGATCGCAAGCTGGTGGACCGCCTGCCATGGCTATAACCATCCGCATATCCGTGACGCCGTGATCCGCCAGCTCGGCGAGATGCCGCATGTCATGTTCGGCGGACTCGCGCATGAGCCGGCCCTTACCTTGGCGCGGCGGCTCGCGGCTCTGCTGCCGGACGGCCTCGATCGGGTTTTCTTCTCCGACAGCGGATCGGTCGCCGTCGAGGTCGCGATGAAAATGGCGGTGCAGTTTTGGCTGAACCAAGGGGTTAGCCATCGCACCCGCTTCCTCGCCTTCAAGGGCGGCTATCACGGCGACACTTTCGCGACCATGGCGGTCTGCGATCCCGAAGAGGGGATGCACACCCTTTTCGCCGATGTCTTGCAAAAGCAGGTCATCGCCGATCTGCCAGTTGACACGTCAAGCCGCGAGGCTTTCAACGCGCTTGTCGATCATCATGCGCAAGAGCTTGCCGGCATAATCGTCGAGCCTCTTGTACAGGGCGCGGGCGGAATGCTGTTTCATGACGCCGATGTTTTGCGAACGCTCAGGGCAGCGGCGGACCGGCATGGCCTCCTTTTGATCTTTGATGAGATTTTCACAGGCTTCGGACGCACCGGAGCCATGTTCGCCTGCGAGGCGGCGAATGTCGTTCCGGACATTGTCACGCTGTCGAAGGCGCTGACCGGCGGCACAATGGGGCTCGCCGCGACGATCGCCAAAAGCTCGGTCTTTGACGCTTTCGCGTCGGACGAGCCGCAACGTGCCTTGATGCATGGCCCGACCTTCATGGGCAATGCGCTTGCCTGCGCCGCGGCCAACGCCTCGCTCGATCTTTTTGCGACCGAGCCGCGCCTTGAGCAGGTCGCGCGGATTTCCGCCGCGCTCTCGCGCGATCTCGAACCCTGCAGGGATCTTCCCGGGGTGCGCGACGTGAGGGTCAAAGGCGCGATCGGCGTGGTGGAGCTTGATCGAATCGAGGATATGGGGGAGTTGAAGCGCCGCTTTGTCGCGGCGGGCGTTTGGGTGCGCCCTTTCCGCAATATTGTCTATCTGACGCCGGCTTTCATGATCGGTGAGGAGGATCTGAAGCGCCTCACCGATGCGATTGTCTCGGTCTTGAAGGATTATTGTCTTGGCGCCCGATAAGCGGGGCCTCTCAGTCGTCTGCGCAGACGAGGCGGGTTTCGGTCCGGGTCACACCATAGCCTTCGTCGAGCGCGATCTCGCGGCTGACGCAGTTTTTGCCTTGGGCTTCGGCCATTTGGGCCGATTGCGCCTCGGCGTTGGACGCCTCGGGCGTTCCGGAATAAGCCAAAAATATCACCGCGAAAGTCACTGCCAAACCAAAAATTGAAGCCACTCTGTTCATGTCGGTTCCATTCCAAAAGCCGGGCGTCAAGGCAATGACGCAGCTTCAGCCGCTATAATGCTTAAGCTTCGTTGAGGTTCCGTCGGTGTGGCCCCGCACCCCGCGTGGCGCCCTGGCAAGCCCGTGTCTTCTAGCCGAGGGCCTCGCGCCGATCTAGTGCGGGGCGGACACAGCAAGCACTGCCGGAGAGGCGAAAACCGGTTCGAAAGGCGCCGGTTCTGTGGCTAAAGGCGTCACGAACAAAAAGAGAACTTGCGCTGCCGCGGGCCGTCGTTTAGGCCTTGGCGCATGGGAAAGAATGTTCAGCCTCCGGCGCCGCCGACTCCAAGCGGCGGCGCCGAACTCGTCAATCTGCGCGATGCGCTGGAGGAGCGCTATCTCGCCTATGCGCTCTCGACCATCATGGGCCGGGCTTTGCCCGACGCCCGCGATGGCCTGAAGCCCGTGCATCGGCGCATTCTCTACGGCATGCAGATCCTGCGTCTCGACCCCGGCGCGCCTTTCAAGAAATGCGCGAAAATCGTCGGCGACGTGATGGGCTCCTTCCATCCGCATGGCGATCAGGCGATCTACGACGCCCTCGTGCGGCTCGCCCAGGATTTCTCCTCGCGCTATCCGCTCGTCGACGGGCAGGGCAATTTCGGCAATATCGACGGCGATAGCGCAGCCGCCTATCGCTACACCGAAGCGCGGATGACGGATGTCGCGCGGCTCTTGCTCGAAGGCATCGATGAGGACGCGGTCGATTTTCGCGACAACTATTCGGGCGACCAGAAGGAGCCCGTCGTCCTGCCCGCCGCCTTGCCGAACCTGCTCGCCAATGGCGCGCAGGGAATCGCCGTCGGCATGGCGACCTCGGTCCCGCCGCATAATCTCGCCGAGCTTTGCGACGCGGCGCTTTATCTGATCGCGCATCCGAATGCGACCGTGGATCAATTGCTGAATTTCGCGCCGGGGCCGGACTTCCCGACCGGCGGCATTATCGTTGAATCGAAAGAGTCGATCGCCGAGACCTATCGCACGGGGCGCGGCTCTTTCAGGCTGCGGGCGCGTTGGTCCAAGGAGGAAAGCGCGCGCGGAGCATGGGTCATCGTCGTCACCGAAATTCCCTATATGGTGCAGAAGTCGCGGCTCATCGAAAAGATCGCCGAGCTTTTGAACGACAAGAAGCTGCCGCTTGTCGCCGATATCCGCGATGAGTCCGCCGAGGATGTGCGCGTCGTCATCGAGCCGCGCGCGCGCACCGTCGACCCCGAAGTCTTGATGGAGCAACTCTTCAAGCTGAGCGAGCTCGAGACCCGGTTTCCGATGAACATGAACGTGCTCGTCGACGGCGTCCTGCCGCGCGTCGTGTCGTTCAAGGAGGCCTTGCAGCAATGGCTCGACCATCGCCGCGACGTGCTCCTGCGCCGTTCGCGGCATAGGCAGGCCGAGATCGAGCGGCGGCTGGAAGTCGTCGCCGGCATGCTCATCGTCTTCCTCAATCTCGATGAGGTGATCCGAATCATCCGCGAGGAGGAGGAGCCGAAGGACGCTCTGAAAAGCGCGTTCGAGCTCTCCGATTTACAGGCGAATTACATTCTCGACACCCGGTTGCGGAGCTTGCGCCGGCTCGAGGAAATGCAGCTTCGGCGCGAGCATGACGATCTCGTCAAGGAGAAGCGCGAGATCGAGCGATTGCTCGGCGATGAAGTCAAGCAATGGAAGACGATCGCCGCGCAAGTCCGCGAGCTCAAGAAGAAATATGGCCCGGAGACTAAGGACGGCCGGCGCCGCACGAGTTTCGGCGAAGCGCCCGATATTGCGTCGGCGGATTTTGCCGAAGCTATGGTGGAGCGCGAGCCGGTCACCGTGGTCGTTTCGGAAAAGGGCTGGATCCGCGCGCTCAAGGGCCAGGTCGCGGACCTCTCGAACCTGCAGTTCAAGGGCGACGATCGGCTTTATGTTTCGTTCTTCGCCGAGACCACGTCCAAAATTCTCGTGCTTGCGAGCGGCGGCAAGGTTTTCACCCTTGACGCCGGCAAGCTTCCGGGCGGGCGCAGCCAAGGCGAGCCCATCCGGCTCTTGGCCGATATTGGCGAGGGCGAGACGATCAGCGCGGTGTTCCCTTATGCGCCCGGTGCGAAAATGCTGGTGTCGGCGAGCGATGGGCGCGGGTTCACAGCCTCGCAGGATGAGATGATCGGCGGCACGCGCAAGGGCAAGCAGCTCATCAATGTCGATGAGCCCGCGAAAGCGGCGCTCGTCGTCGCGGCCGAGGGCGACCATGTCGCCGTGATCGGGGAAAATCGCAAGCTCCTGGTCTTTCCGCTCGATCAGGTCCCGGAAATGGCGCGCGGCAAAGGCGTCCGGTTACAAAGATACAAGGATGGCGGCATAGCCGACGCCAAGGTTTTCATCCTCAAGGAGGGGCTGTCCTGGCAGGATTCCGCCGGACGGACGTTCACCGTTGGTGCGAGCGAGCTGAAGGATTGGATCGGCAATCGCGCCGAAGCCGGGCGGCTGCCGCCGCGCGGGTTCCCGAAGAACAATCGGTTCGGGTGAAAAACGCCAACGCATCTTTATCTGGTTTATCTGGTGATGCGTCGGACGCGCCGGCGCTATTCCGCCCGCTCCCAGCCGTTCATGCCGAGCCGCTCCTGCGGCAGGAAACGCGACTTGTAGGACATTTTCTGCGAACCCTCGACCCAATAGCCTAGATAGACATGCGGCAGGCCGAGACGCCGCGCCCGCTCGATATGGTCGAGAATCATGTAAGTGCCGAGCGAACGCTGCGGCTGGTCGGGCGCGTAGAAAGAATAGACCATCGAGAGCCCGTCGGCGAGGAGATCGGTCAGGCAGGCGGCGAGAAGCGGCTGTCCGCCGCGGCTATGCGCCCCGCCGGCGATGGAGCGATATTCGACAAGGCGGGTCTCGACATGGCTGTCCTCGATCATCATCGAATAGTCGAGAACCGTCATGTCGGCCATGCCGCCTTCGCCATGCCTCGTGTCTAGATAGCGGCGAAACAGCGAATATTGCTCCGAGGTCGGCTCGGCGCGTCCAACCGTCCCGACGAGATCAGCATTGTGTTCGAGGACGCGGCGGAAATTGCGCGACGGACGAAATTCATCGACCTTCACCCTGACCGAGACGCAGGCGCGGCAGTGTTCGCATGCCGGCCGATAGGCGATCGTCTGCGAACGCCGGAAGCCGGAGAGCGTCAGCTGGTCGTTCAGCGCCACGGCGCGGCCGCCGATCAAATGGGTGAAGACCTTGCGCTCCTGCCGATCCGGGAGATAAGGGCAGACGGAGGGCGCCGTCAGATAGAACTGCGGCGCGTCGCGCGGCTCTCGCGTCAAGCTGGTCGGCCCCTATGTCGAAGGTTCGGCTGCGGAATTCGCAGGCTAGCGCTTTCGG
This sequence comes from Methylocapsa polymorpha, assembly GCF_045689225.1. GTDB lineage: Bacteria > Pseudomonadota > Alphaproteobacteria > Rhizobiales > Beijerinckiaceae > Methylocapsa > Methylocapsa polymorpha. Next base: position 3,119,072 of record NZ_CP136862.1, read on the forward strand.
GGCCTGCTGCAAAGGACATGATGATGAGCCGATTCATCAAATTGGGCGCCGAATCACGATCACGCCGGCAAGAATATCGTGCAGACATCTTTTGCCTTCGGCGAAAAACGAAACAAGGAAAATCGGAAGAAACATCGTGCTGAAATAGAAGAGGACGGCGTGCACTGCAGCATTGAGGAAAGGAGTCCTTTGGCCATCAACGAGCCGCATTTCGAGGTCCATCGCCTGCATGCCGGGCGTCGCCATCCGCCAGCTTGAGATGGTCAGGCCATTGTAGAAAAAGGCCACCAAGGGAAATAGCGGCGGCAGGAGCAGCAACGAAAGCCCAAAGGTCAGGACGGCGAGGACCACCCAGAGCGCGAAGGACAGGATCGAGACGAGGACGAGGTCAAGAATGAGGGCGAAGACGCGCCGCGTCCGCACTCCGGCGAGCGCCTCGGGCGGAAGATAGGCCGGCACAAAAATCGGGGGCGGCGCCCCTCGTCGATCAAATCCGCTCCAGTCGCTCATCCTTCTGCTCCCAGCCTTGCGGTTCGCGCGGCGACGCCGAACCCGATATGCCGAAAGAGCGCGCCTTGGACAAATAGTCCAGACGCCGTCACGTTTCTTCGCGCTCCCCGGCGGGCCGATTTTGGCCGAGCACTGATGTGGTCGCGGCGAAACGGCGGCACAAGAGTACATGACGCTTCGTCGGCCCCAATGGGTCGAGGGAATTCCCAACTCAAAGTTCCCATCATTTGAGGCGTAAATGCGCAGACACATCCGATCGGCGCCGAGTTAATGGCTTTTTTTGATTGAGCCATGGCGTTAGCGCTGCTTTTGCTGCAAGCTCGGCCAGTCGAAAGGGCGGCGCTGCCGGAGCGCCCCCCGCAGGGATTCAAAGAGGATGAGCGAAGTTCATTCCGCCGCGATCACGCTGCTTACGCTTTGCTCCATGTGCGCGGGAGCCGCCGCCGGAGGGGGGCTGCCGCATGATTTCGTCCGGCTCGCCGATATTGCGCCCGGCGTCAAGCAAGACATGCGCTACGCCAGCGACAATAATTTCACCGGCCGTCCCGTGCCCGGTTATGTCGCGCCGCAATGCTGGCTGCGCCGCGAGGTGGCGGAGGCGCTCGCCGCCGCCCAGAAGGAGGCCGAAAGCGAAGGGCTCCGCCTCATCGTCTATGATTGCTACCGTCCCCAACGGGCGACCAAAGCCTTCATCGCCTGGGCGCAGGACGCCGCCGATCAGGCGATGAAGACGCTCTATTATCCAAATATCGACAAAAAGGCGCTGTTCGAGCTCGGCTATATCGCCAAGGCCTCCGCCCATTCGACCGGCCTAGCGGTTGACATCGGCATCGTAGGGCTCGATTTCGGCACGCCTTTCGATCTCTTTGACGAAGCCTCGGCGACCCGGAATCCCAATGTAGGAGCCGCGGCGAAAGCCAATCGCGCCAAGCTTTCCGCGCTGATGCAGCGGCACGGCTTCTCTAATCTGCCTCAGGAATGGTGGCATTTCGCGCTCGAAGGCGTGAAGGACGCGCCGCCGCAGGATTTCGAGGTGAGATAGGACGCGGCGAGACTTACGCGGACGCAATGGCCGCGCTGAATTCCCTTCTCAAGACCTTTCCGAGCCCTGATGCGGCAAGCACTCCATCACTTGCATGTTCCCACCAAAGGCAAAGGCCTTGTTGAGATCACCCGCGACGTGTCGAGCTGGCTGAGCGGGCAGAGGATCTCAACCGGCTTGCTGACCCTCTTTTGCCGGCACACTTCGGCTTCGCTCCTTATTCAGGAAAACGCCGACCCTGACGTCCGCGCCGATCTCTATGCCTTTTTCGAGGGGATCGCGCCTGAAGGCCGCGACCTTTATATCCACGCGACCGAAGGCCTGGATGACATGCCAGCCCATATAAGAACCGCGCTGACCCAGGTTCAGCTCGCGATTCCGGTCGAGTCGGGCCGAATGGTTTTGGGGACTTGGCAGGGCGTTTATGTTTTCGAGCACAGGCGCGCCCCGCATAGGCGCGAGATCGTGCTGCACCTCTTGGGCGAGTAGCTCCCGCCCTCAACCGGGACCGGCGAGCTCCGCCAGGGATGCGGCGATTTCGCCAACCTCTGGCCATTCGAGACGCAGCGGCGGTTCCGGGCCTTGCAGCAGCAATCCTTCCGGCGTCACTTTGGCCGAGAAATCCTTATCGCTTGCGATCGGGCTCATATAGATTTCGTCGACTGTGCTGTTGCCCTCGCGGACGGCTGCGAGCGCGCGGGCGAGCGTTCGCGCCTCTTCCGGCGTCAGATCGAACGAGAATCCGTCCGCGACCGTGACGCGGAGCATCGCGCCGAGCGCCCGATGCGTCACCGGGATAACCGAATTTCTGCTCATGGATCGCATCCAAAGCCAGGCCGACCAAATTTCGTCGGCAGGCTCCAGCCATGCCAGCGCCGAAGCGAATAGGGTCTAAGGCATTGTAGCGACAAGGCCAAGCTTTATTCGAAGCTGCGGGTCATGTCTCGCCCACTCTGGCGCGTTTTCGCGCCTCCTGCTCCTCGACCCAGGTCGAGACGGTGTCGATGAGCCTGATCGCCCCAGGCATCCGGCCATAGGCGTCGCGCTGGGCGTCGGTCGCGGGTTCAAGCGTGCGCCACCATTCGATCAGTTGCTTGATGAGCGCTCGGGCCGACAAGTCCGCCGGCGCGCAGCCCGGATCGCCGGCGACGCAGAAGCTTTTTTCTACGTCCTGGACGCAGGACAGAATGTAGTTTCTGTCCTCGGGGCTGAACGGCAGCGGGCCGTCCGGGGCGCGCCGCACCATCCGTAATTCGCTGAGCTCGGGAATATAGTCTTTCACAGGAGTCGCGCTTTCAGCGTCGCTCAAGCGCCGTCGTGCGCCGGACGAAGACTTTCCTCGAGCCTCTCGGCCGCAAGATTGAGAGCTTCGGCGTTGCGGCGAAGCCGGGCGGCGAGTTCCGCGAAAATCGGGTCGGCCGGGTCGAGCGCCCGCTTTTTCGCGATCGCTTCGGAAACCGCCGGATTGGGGAATTCCTTGGCCAAGGCCGCTCGCCAGTCCTCGCCATGGAGAAGCTCCATGGCCTCCCTCAGGCGATCCTGCAGGTGACCGGCCGGCTCGCCCGCAGCGACCGGCTCGGCCTGGGGCCGAGCCTCGCGCAGGCGCGTGTCCGGCTCGTCCAATTCCTGCGCGGCGTCCGCGAGCCGCGTGATTTCCGGAAACACCGCGCGGAGCGCCTCGGCGCTCGAAAAAGGGATGAGCCACGACCGCCTGTCGGCGCGCCACTTGGCTTTGGGCATCCAGCGCAGGAGACGATTGAGCGCCTCGCTATAGCCGGCTGCGATGACGATTCCCTCATCCGCGACTTTGACCCAGGGCGTTTGCGGAAAAGGATGCTTGGCAAGAGCCTCGCGGGCGTCTTGCTCGGCGGTTGTTTCAGGCGGCATGATCTGATCTCGCCCTCGAGCCGGCGCGAGTCCTCAGGTGAATTTCTGCGCGGCGGAGCCCGCGCGTCCAGCTTGACTATGCGGCGAGAGGGACTCCACGTCAAAGCCGTTTTGCGCTGCAAGCGGAAGGGGCGGCGTCGGGCCTGCCCGTGACGCCTGGAGTGGGAGACGCTCCTCGCGCTCGAAAAAGTCGAATTCCGCCTGCTTTCGTGGTAGCAAATGTCGGGGAGAACGACCATGACGCAAGCGGCTTCCGTGACGGCGGCGATCCTCGTCATCGGCGACGAGATCCTGTCCGGGCGCACAAAGGACAAGAATATCGGCTATATCGCCGATTATCTTACCAAGATCGGCATCGATCTTCGTGAGGTGCGCGTCGTTGCGGATGTCAAGGCCGACATTGTCGCCGCCGTCAACGCCTTGCGCGCGCGCTACAATTACCTGTTCACGACCGGCGGGATAGGCCCTACGCATGACGATGTCACCGCCGAAGCGATCGGCGCCGCCTTGGGCGTCGAGATCGTCGAGGACCCGCGCGCCATCGCGCTTTTGCTGGAGCGGATCAAGCCGGAGGATCTGAACGAGGCGCGCCGGCGCATGGCGCGAATCCCCCAAGGCGCCGAGCTTGTTGAGAACAAGATATCGAAGGCCCCCGGTTTCTGGATCGGCAATGTCATCGTCATGGCCGGCGTGCCCACGATCATGCAAGCCATGCTGGACGAGGTTGCGCCGCGGCTGGCGACCGGCGCGCGCATGGTCGCCGAGACCGTCTCGGCCGGCGGCCTGCCCGAGGGCGCCTATGCGGCCGCGCTCGGCGAAGTCGCTTCCGCCAATCCGGAGCTTTCGATCGGCTCCTATCCGTCCTTTCGCGACGGCCGGTTCCACAATGAGATCGTCGTTCGCGGCAGGGATCCGATGCGGGTCGGCGACGTCGCGGCGGCGATCAACGCCCTTGTGTCGCGCCTCGCCCAACGGCGAGCGTAACGCCAGATGCAGACTCCTCCGACGCAGAAGAACCCATCTGTGGAAAAAGCCTTTCATGTGTCCTGGGATCAATTCCATCGCGACGCCCGGGCGCTCGCCTGGCGCTTGAGCGGCGCGGCGCCTTTCGTCGGCGTGGTGGCGATCACGAGGGGCGGGCTCGTGCCGGCCGCGATCGTCGCGCGCGAGCTCGATATGCGGATCATCGATACGTTCTGCGTCGCGAGCTATGTCGACGAGAAGGTCCAGGGCAGCGTCAAAGTCTTGAAGACCGTGTCGCCCGAGCTTGGGCGCAAGGACGGCGAAGGCCTTCTCGTCATTGATGATCTTGTCGACACAGGCGCGACCGTGAAACTCGTCCGCTCGCTCTTGCCGAAGGCGCATGTCGCGACCGTTTACGCCAAGCCGCTCGGACGTCCTCTTGTCGATACGTTCATCACCGAAGTTTCGCAGGATACCTGGATTTATTTTCCCTGGGACCTGGGCCTGAGTTTTCAGGCGCCGATCGCCCAGTCAGAGCGCGGCTGAAGTCGGCGCGCTTGTATGGCGCGCCCGGCGCCGTTAAAGCCGTTGCTTAAGCCGAGGGGCGGGAAGATCCGGCGGTTCCGGCGCCTCGAGACGCGGACGTGGCGAAACAGGTAGACGCAAGGGACTTAAAATCCCTCGACCTTAGGTCATACGGGTTCGATTCCCGTCGTCCGCACCAAACTAAAATCAATTCCATCCAAGGCGCCTCCGATCCTCGCTTCTATTTTTGGCCCGGGCCCTGCGGGAACGCCATTGGTCTGCGGGCGTTTCTTGGCATCCAAGTTGACGACGTCAGGAGACGAACATGGGATTGCGCGATGTCATGCGTGGAGTGTGGAATGGCCCTCGCGGCGAGCCGCAGACCGGAGCGAGCAGTGGGAAGGGCGGGATGTCGCGAATAATGATGGCGATTCTCGCCTTCTTTGCCTACAAGGCGTTCACCCGCGGCGGCGGTCAGGCCCCGCCGAACGATCCGACCCTCCCTCCCGAATCGGGTCCGCCTCCGCGCCGCTGGCTTTAGCGCAGGAGAGGCGCGAGCGCAGGCTATGGTGTGAACTTGCGCTCGCCGCGCGCGTCGCCATAACCGGGGCAGGCGGGCCAGTCACCGCAAGCCGAACCCGAGCTTGTGCAGCGCCTCTGAGAGCCGGTCTCGGCCCTTCAGAGACCCCGCCGATTTGACCCGATCGAGCGCTTGCTGCGTCCAGGCGATTTCGGCCATCCCTTGGGCTTTTTGAAATTTCCGAATCTCCTGGTCGTAGGCTTCTAGCGCCTGCGCCGGACTCTCCGAATTGTAGCGTTCCTTGTGCAGCACCAGGCTTTGCGGCAGGCGCGGCTTGACGCCGCTCGCAGCGGCTTCGTCAGGATAGCCGAGGCACAAGCCGAAAACGGCCAGCACATTTGGCGGCAGGCCGAGTTCCGCCGCGACCTCCACCGGCTTGTTGCGGATGGCGCCGATATAGACCGATCCGAGCCCGAGCGATTCCGCGGCGACGACCGCGTTTTGCGCGGCGAGCGCGGCGTCGATCACGGCGACGAGCAGGCTTTCGAGATATTCATGCGCCTCGGCGTGCAGGCCGTGATCTTGCGCAATGCGATCGAGACGGGAAAGATCAGCGAGGAACACGAGGAGCAACGGGGTTTGCTCGACGTGCTTTTGATTTCCGGCGAGCGCTGCGAGGCGCAATTTGCGGTCCTTGTCCTCGACCGCGACGACGCTCCAGGCCTGGAGGTTCGACGAGGTCGCAGCCGATTGCGCCGCGGCGACGATCAGTTCGAGCGCGCCTTGCGGCAAGGGCGCCGGAAGATAGCCGCGCACCGAGCGATGCGCCAAAATGCCGGCGAGCGTGTCGTTCCAATAGGGCGGCAGGCCTGGTTTGTCGTCGCCGTAGCGGGCCTGGAGAAGAGCGGCGATTTCATCGCGCGCTTGCGAAGGAAGCTTATCTACGGCGTCGAATTTGATTTTTGGGGCAATCATCATTGCGTGGCTCCGTCCGCGTTCGCCGGCTGAATCACTGCCGCCGCTTGGTTAAAGACGAATTGTTTCGGCGGCTCCAAGAAGAAGGGCGGCGAAAAATGCTCCGGTCAACACGTGATCCCGCAAGTTGGCCCAAGCCCTGTTCAATGAAAGGCTCTCGCGAGATCGGCCAAGGGCCGCCCATGATCGATGAAGTCGGAGCAAGTCCCGAGTTAAAAAAGCCGTCGCGCGCCTTTTTCTGGCCACGATCCTTGAAGAGCTGGATCGAATCGTCGATTCCGCGGGCCCCGCGGTCTCGGTATAGTCTCTTCGGCGATTCGCGGATTGTCGATATAATAGAAAACGCGAACGTATCCCGTAAAGCTATATATGAATATAAGATGTAGTTTACCGCATGTTTAGCTTTAATACTATACATTGTGTAATAGATTAACACAATATCAACAAGTTTAGAAGCTCTTAATCGTAAAGCCTTTCTTTATTTCATGTTTGATTCACCGAGACATGTAAACCGACGATTCAGCCTATTACTTAAACTGGCTTTCACCGGTGGCTCTTATTTTCATCTCATAGAGGCGCAAAATTCAATTCGCGCCGCAATTCGAAAATATGAGGAATTGAGTCATGGTCAATGCGCTGAAGAGCGATGCGTCGCAGGCCCGAGTGGAGCGGATCGCCGAGGTTCGCCCGGTCTATCTCGAAGCCTTGACGCTGGTGGAGCGGCTTCATCGCCGCCTGCTCGACGTCATCAAGGACGAATTCGACCGGCGCGGCCGCAGCGACGTCAACTCGGTCCAGGCCTTGCTGCTCTATAATATTGGCGACAAGGAGCTGACCGCCGGCGAATTGCGCACGCGGGGATATTACCTCGGCTCCAACGTCTCCTATAATGTGAAAAAGCTCGTCGAAACCGGCTATCTTCATCACGCCCGCTCGCGCATCGATCGCCGCGCCGTCCGCATCAGCCTGACCGATAAAGGCCGCGACGTGCATGACGTCGTCGCCGGCCTCTATGACAAGCATGTCACCACGGTCGAGCAAATCGGCGGCATCGCCTCCGATGAGTTTGCTCGGCTCAACCAATCGCTGGTTCGGCTGGAGCGGTTCTGGACCGACCAGATAAGGTTCAGGCTCTAAATGGAAATCGACCGGCTCTGTCCCCCCTCGTGACAGTATAAGCAAAGCAATGTTCCGAGTTTCGCTTCGAAAGGGATCGGCTTGGACTTGCCGAGTCCGGATTTGGAGGGACGGGCGACCGGCCTGTTCCAACGGCCGGCGTCACGCAGACGACATTATCCAGTCATCATTGAGAGCGCTTGACCCAAATTGCGCTTGTTCGCCATAGATTCGCCGCCCTGTTTCTATCTTGTTAACCATCGTGGCCCTAACTTAAGGGAAGGGCGCTCACGCCGCTTTGACTTGCGGCCGAGCCCTGGAAATGGTCTTCCGAGTGCGACTATCGGCGCCGCTGGCGTTGAGCACAGGTCTCTTGTCAAAAGATTCTTGCAAAGGCCGATTGGCGGAAAAGGCGAGGATTTGAGGGCGCAAGGCTGGAAGGGCTAAGGTCGAAGGCGCAAGATTGGAGTTCCAAAGGTGGAGTTCAAGGTGACAACAGGTTCGCTCGGCTTGGCGCGTCGCGATGCGGCGCGCGGATCGATCTTCGCCGCTCTGCTGGCTGGCTTTGGGTTGCTTCCGTCCTTTGACGCGCTTGCGGCGCAGGGCGGCGGATTGTTTGGAGAGCAGGCGGAATGGGCTCAGCGCTATGACGCCGATCCGCGCCTCGCGATCACGCGCTCGAATACCCCGGTCCTGTCCGTGCAGACTTTCGCCGCGACCGAACAGGCGATCGAAACCTATCGTCAGATCGTCGCGGACGGCGGCTGGGGCATGGTTCCGGCTGGGCATGTGCTGAAGCTCGGCGTCAGCGGTCCGGCGGTGGTCGCGCTGAGAAAGCGGCTTGCGGCGTCGGGAGATCTTGATCCCTCCGTCGGAGGTTCGCCGATTTTCGATTCCTACGTCGACGCCGGGGTCAAGCATTTCCAGGCGCGGCATGGCCTCACGGAGACGGGGGTCGTCTCGAAGGAAACCTTCGCCGCGCTCAATGTGCCGGCCGACGTCAGATTGCGGCAGCTTGAGGTCAATCTCGTTCGTCTGCGCTCCTATTCCGGTAATCTCGGCGAACGATTCGTCATGGCCAATATTCCGGCCATGGCGGTCGAGACGGTCGAGAACGGCGTGGTCGCGACGCGTCATAACGCAGGCGTCGGCAAGATCGACCGCCAGTCGCCGGTCATGATGACCAAGGCGATCGACATCAACTTCAATCCCTATTGGACGGTGCCGGCCTCGATCATTCGCAAGGATCTGATCCCGCGCATGCAGAAGGACGCAAATTATCTGAACGACCACAAGATCCGAATCTTCAACAAGGAAGGCCAGGAGCTGCAGTCGGATCAAGTCAATTGGAATTCGCTCGAGGCGGTCAATTACAAATTTCGCCAGGATCCGGGCGGCGACGTGAATTCGCTTGGCGTCGTGCGCATCAACATCAATAATCCTTACGGCGTCTATATGCACGACACGCCCGAGAAGGGAATTTTCGGGGATGACGATCGTTTCGTGTCGTCCGGCTGCATCCGCGTCCAGAATGTTCGCGATTATGTGACCTGGCTGCTCAAGGATACGCCCGGCTGGGACCGCGAGCATATCGACGAGGCGATTCGGTCCGGGCAACGCATCGACGCCAAGATTGCGACACAGGTCCCAGTCTATTGGGTCTATATCACCGCCTGGGCCACGCCCGAAGGACTCGCACAGTTCCGCGAGGATATTTATCAGCGCGATGGTTTTGGCCCCCTCGCCGCCGACAATGCTTCGACGACGGCGACGGCGACGATCCCGCAAGCGATACAGTCGTCGCCGCAACGCGCGCTCAGCGCGAGGAGCCAAGTGCTCGAGCCCATGCGCGACGAAGAATAACGCCGCTTTTTGGAGCGCGCCGATGGGCGAATAGACGCGGCCTCGACGCGCGCCTCGCGTCGGGTTGAGTTCGAACGGCGGGCGCGAAGAAAAAAGCGGCGATTCGCGCCAAAACAGGCCCAAAGAGCGCGAAGGCAGCTATCTTGCCGCTTTCACTCCGGTCGGTTGGCATGCTAAGGCCAATCCTATTCACAAGCCTCACAAGCCGGGCGGTTCGCTGAGCCTATCCGAGCCGTTAAGCTCGCGCCCGGCATTTTCACAGGAGCTCCTGTAATGAGCCAATCCAACGCCGAAACCGGCGGGCCCGCTCCCAATTCTTTTTTCGCGGCGAGCCTTGCGGAGGCCGATCCAGAGATCGCCAAGGCGGTCGAGCTGGAGCTTGGTCGTCAGCAACATGAGATCGAGCTGATCGCTTCGGAAAACATCGTCTCGAAAGCCGTGCTCGAGGCGCAAGGCTCGGTCCTGACCAATAAATACGCCGAGGGCTACCCCGGCCGGCGCTATTATGGGGGATGCCAATTCGTCGATATCGCTGAAAATCTGGCGATCGACCGCGCGAAGAGGCTATTCGATTGCGGATTCGCCAATGTGCAGCCGAATTCCGGCAGCCAGGCCAATCAGGCGGTTTTCCTCGCCTTGCTGCAGCCGGGCGACACGTTCCTCGGGCTCGACCTCGCGGCGGGCGGACATTTGACGCATGGCTCGGCGGTCAATCTGTCCGGCCGCTGGTTCAAGCCGGTCGCCTATGGAGTGCGCCGGGATGATCATCTCATTGACATAGACGCCGTCGCGCGCCTCGCCGAAGAGCATAAGCCGAAGCTTATCCTCGCCGGCGGCTCCGGCTATCCGCGACATTGGGATTTCGCCGCCTTCCGCAAGATCGCCGATTCGGTCGGCGCCTATTTCTTCGTCGATATGGCGCATTTCGCTGGGCTCGTCGCCGGCGGCGTCCATCCCTCGCCCTTCCCGCACGCCCATGTCGTCACCACAACGACGCACAAGACCTTGCGCGGCCCGCGCGGCGGCATGGTCCTGACCAATGACGAAGCCATCGCCAAGAAGATCAATTCGGCGGTCTTTCCGGGGCTGCAAGGCGGTCCGCTCATGCATGTCATCGCCGCCAAGGCGGTCGCCTTCGGCGAGGCGCTGAAGCCGGACTTCAAGGTTTACGCGCGTCAGGTCGTCGATAACGCCAAGGCGCTCGCCGCCACCCTCAAGGATAAAGGCTTTGACCTTGCGTCCGGCGGCACCGACAACCATCTCATGCTGGTCGATTTGCGGCCGAAGCAGCTCACCGGCAAGGCGGCGGAAGCCGCGCTCGGGCGCGCTTCGATCACCTGCAACAAGAATGGCGTTCCCTTCGACACCGCGAGCCCGATGGTGACGTCGGGCATCAGGCTCGGCGCTCCGGCGGCGACCTCGCGCGGCTTCGGCGTCGCCGAGTTCAAGAAAGTCGGCGAATTGATCGCCGAAACCTTGGACGGCTTGGCCAAGAACGGCGATGCTGGAAATGGCGCGGTCGAAGCCAAGGTCAAGGCTGAAGCCGTCGAATTGACCAAACGCTTCCCCATATATTGAGGGAGCGGCCACTCGCTGAGGCAAAGCCGCCATGCGATGCCCTTATTGCGGCAGTCTCGAAACCCAGGTGAAGGACTCCCGGCCGACGGATGATTCCTCGTCCATCCGCCGCCGGCGAGTCTGCCCCGATTGCGGAGGACGCTTCACCACTTTCGAGCGCGTGCAATTGCGGGAATTGACGGTCTTGAAGAAATCCGGCCGGCGGGTTCCGTTCGAGCGCGAAAAGCTGATGCGCTCGCTTGAGGTCGCCTTGCGCAAGCGCCCGGTCGAGCCCGAGCGGGTCGAGCGCATGGTCAATGGAATTGTGCGCCAGCTCGAAAGCCAGGGCGAAAACGAAATCCCGAGCGAACGGATCGGCGAGCTCGTCATGGAGGGGCTGCGCGCGCTCGACAGCGTCGCCTATGTGCGTTTCGCCTCGGTCTATCGTAATTTTCGCGAGGCGCGCGATTTCAATACTTTGATCGACGAACTTGCGAATGGCGCCCTTGTGGCGCCGGAAGAGGACACGGGCCAGCCGCCGACAAAGGCGCGCTCGCCGAGCCGGGCATGATCAATCCTGAGACTGACGCGCGTTTCATGGCGGCGGCGATCGCGCTTGGCCGGCGCGGGCTTGGCCTTTGCGCGCCCAACCCTGCCGTCGGCGCCCTGATCGTCAAGGATGGAGTCATTCTGGCCCGCGGCTGGACCAAGCCCGGCGGACGCCCCCATGCGGAAACCGAAGCCTTGGGCGCGGCGGGAGCGCGCGCGCGCGGCGCGACCATTTATGTCACCTTGGAGCCCTGCAGCCATCATGGCGTGACGCCGCCTTGCACGGATGCGATCATCGCCGCCAAGATCGCGCGAGTGGTCTACGCTATTTCCGATCCGGATCCGCGCGTCGCCGGACGCGGCCATAAATTATTGTCCGACGCCGGCATCGAGGTGACGAAAGGCGTGCTTGTGGAAGAAGCGCGCCGCGCCAATCTCGGCCATATTTTGCGCGTCTCGCATAAGCGCCCGCTGGTCGCCCTGAAGCTTGCCTTGACGGCGGACGGCTATGCGGCCGGGCCAAGCCATGAGCCGCGTCTCGCCATTACTGGGCCGCACGCGAATGGACTCGTCCACATCATGCGCTCGATGCATGACGCCATAATGGTCGGAGGCGGGACGATCGCCGCCGACGATCCTTTGCTGAATGTGCGGCTTCCGGGGCTCGATGCGCGTAAGCCCTTGCGCGTGGCGCTTGACAGCGACCTCCGCCTATCCGTGAAGTCTCGCCTCGTCGCGACCGCCAAATCGCATCCGACGCTTGTCATAGCCGGGGCAGGGGCGTCGGAGGCGCTCGCCTCGCGTCTGCGCAACGAAAAAGTCGAGGTCGCCTATGTGCGCCGCGATCAGGCGCGGCGCGTCGATCTTGCCGCCGCGCTCGAGCATTTGGGCGGGCGGGGCGTGACGCGCGCGTTCAGCGAGGGCGGCCCGCGCATCGCATCGGGCTTGATCCGGCAAGGTCTCGCCGATGAGGTCATCATCCTCACCGCGGAAAAACCGTTCGGGCGTGAAGGCCTTGCGGGTCTCGACCCCGCGGCCGCGGCGGCGCTCGGCGATCCGTCCCGCTACGTCAAGGTCGAGACGCGGCGGATCGGCGACGATCGGCTGACCCGCTACGAAAAGGCTCCCTAGAAATGTTCACTGGTCTCGTGAGCGATGTCGGCGAGGTGGGGCGGATCGAACCGCGCGGCGAGCTTTTCCGCGCGCGAATCCTTTGCTCTTACCTCCCAGAGACAATCGCGCTTGGCGCCTCGATCGCCTGCGGCGGTCCCTGCCTGACCGTGGTCGGGGTCGGCGCGAGCGGCGAGCGTACCTGGTTCGAGGTTGACGTCGCGGCCGAAACCTTGGCGCGAACCAATGCGCGGGACTGGAAGCCGGGACGACGGATCAATCTCGAACGCTCATTGAAGCTCGGCGATGAACTCGGCGGCCATATCGTAACGGGCCATGTCGATGGTCTCGCCTCGATTGTCGCGATCGAGGATTTCGATGGGATGCGGCGCATCGCCTTCCGCGCGCCGAAGGAGCTTGCGCGGTTCATCGCGGAAAAAGGCTCGGTCTCGCTCGACGGCGCGTCGCTCACGGTCAACAGCGTCGAGGACGATGTTTTTTCGGTGCTGCTCATCCCGCATACGCTCAAGGTCACGACCTGGGGCGAAAGGCGCATCGGCGACGACGTCAATCTCGAAGTCGACCTGATGGCCCGCTATGCGGCGAGGCTAGGGGAGAGCATCGGGCAGAAGCCGTAACGCACCCTCCAAGGGCGCATCTCCAAGAAGCCTGCGACGAAGGCTGATGGACGCCGCGCGTCTTCACGCGTGCGTCATTCGGCAAATTCGTTTAGGATAATTAGATATATACATCGAATGGGCGGGGCTATTCTTTCCTCATGACGAAGCTCTTGGACGAAGCTCTGGCGGCCGTGCGCCGCTTGCCGGCCGACGCGCAAGACGAAATCGCGCGCGCCATGCTGTCTCTGGCCGCGAGCGATGAGGTCGAGGCGGAGCCAATCGATCCCGAACATTTGGCGGATGTATTGGAGAGCTTGGCGGAGGCCCGCCGACGCGAATATGCCACAGACGCCGCAGTTGAAGCCGCGTTTCGCCGCTTTGATTTATGAGGCTGCGCTTCACGCCGCGGGCCGTTCAGAATCTCGCAGCGATCGCCGATTATATATGCGCGCATGATCCTGTCGCCGCGCAGCAGGTCCGGGCGGCGATATACGCAAGCTTCCAGCGCCTGATCATCTTTCCGTCAATAGGACGGCTGCAGCAGGCGAAAGGCGTGCGCAAGCTTACGACGCCTAAATACCCCTACCTCATCTATTACACAATTGACGAGGGAGCTGAGGAAATCATCATTTTGAATGTCAAACACGCTGCGCAAAGGCGCGAACATACGGACGCATAGCGCGACATGTCGCTACGCGAATTCTCATCCACGGGACGGCTTCGTCTGAAACCGCCCAGGCCCTCATAATTTCGCGAGCGCGGCCTCGACCAGCTCCTTGCAGCGCAGAAGCCGCTCATATTCCGCCTTATCGACCAGGATCTTTTCGGGCTCCGCCGCTGGTTCGGGCTCGCCGCCGAGCGTGAACTTGGCGGCGTTGCCGGCGTCTTGCAGCGCCATTTCGAGCTGAGAGATCCGCTCGTTCGCGCGTTCGAGATACGGCAAAGGATTGGCCAGAACCTTGGCCTCGTGCTGGGCCTCGAGGGTCGTGAGCTTCGCAAAGCGCCGCACGCTGTCGCGGTCCTTCTTGCCGAAATCATGCTCGATAATGGTCATGGCCCGCTCCACTGAAGGCCCAAACGCCGCGGCGTCCTTACGCCGCTCGACCGTGAAGAATGGCGCGACCGGCGCCATGACGCAAGAGGCCAATTGTTTGCTGCGAGGGTGATTAAAAAGAGCGACGCCGCGCCTTGGCGCCCGAAGCGGGACGAAACATCGCAGTCGCAGGTTTCCCGCCGGCCGCCTCTTGAAAGCGAAGCATCGCTCTCCAGGTTCTAAGGCGTCGGCCTTCGAAAGAGGCGGTCGGCCAAGAGCGATGCCGCGCCTTGAGCGGCGCAAGTGCTCCGGCGGGCGTGCTGCACAATCCGCATTTAAGCGCCCTGATCCTGAGCCGTTTCGGCGCTGCGCGCGTCGGCTCGAAAATCTGGAGGAGAAGTCATGAATATGCGTGATCTTATTCCCTGGACAAGGGGCTCCGAACAGGCCCCGGACTTTTATCGCGACGAAAGGTCGAGTCCTTTCTTGACGCTTCAGCGCGAGATGAATCGTCTGCTCGACGAAGCCTTTCGCGGTTTCGACGCCCCATCGCTTCTCGGAAGAAAGCATGCTTTCGCCAATATGGGCTGGCCGAAGATCGAGGTGGCGGAAACCGAGAAGGAAATTAACGTTTCGGCCGAAATCCCAGGCCTCGAGGAAAAAGACGTCGAGCTTTTGTTCAGCGACGGCAATCTGATCATACGCGGCGAAAAAAAATCCGAGATCGAAGATAAGGACCGCCAGTTCAGCGAGCGCTTCTATGGCCGGTTCGAACGCCAGATCCCGGTCGGCGTGGACATTGCCGAAGACAATATCGAGGCCTCGTTCAAGAATGGGGTTCTCAAGGTCCTCCTGCCGAAGAGCGAGCGGGCGCAGACCAAGGCGAAACGGATCGCGATCAATAATCCAACCAAGCATTGACCGATCGCACATTGCCGATCGAAATCAAATGATCCGCAGCGTCGAATGCGAGACCGTCCAATCCTGCCGCTTGAGACACAGGCGGCAGGAAGGGCGCTGCTTCTGACAAGAGCCATTTGATAGGGGCGCTCATCAACAGTATCTAATGCGAGAACGAAAGCGTGTTTAAGAGAGGGGACAGATGCCCAAATATGTGGTTGAACGCAACGTGCCAGGGGCTGGCCGGCTCAGCCGACAAGAGCTTGTTGGAATTTCGCAGAATTCCTGCGCGGTGCTGAGCGAGCTGGGGCCGAAAGTTCAATGGCTCGAAAGCTTCGTCACCGATGACAAGATCTATTGCATCTACATTGCTCCGGACGAGCGGACGGTTCTGGAGCACGCCAAACGCGGCGGTTTCCCCGCCAATCGCGTCTCGGAGGTGAAGAACCTCATCGATCCGACCACCGCCGAAGGCTGAGCTTTCACACGAATTCCAGGATCACCGCATCGACGGCGAGCGAATCGCCCTCCCTCGCGGCGATCTTTCTGATTGTCGCATCCTGCTCCGCCTGCAGGACGTTTTCCATTTTCATAGCCTCGACAATGCAGAGGGTTTCGCCGGCTTTCACCTCCTGCCCAGGGACGACGTTGATCGCCTTGACAAGTCCCGGCATCGGGCAGAGCAGCAGTTTCGAGCGGTCCGACGACCGCTTCTCCGGCATGAGCGCGGCAAGCTCCGCCTCGCGCCGCGTATAGACAAAGGCGTCGACGGCGAAGCCGCGATGCGCAAGGGCATAGCCATTTGGGACGAGCCGCACCTGGACCGCAATCTCTTCGCCGTCGATCGCGCCGGTCCAGACCGGTTGGCCCGGCGTCCAATGCGAGGCGCAGAGATGGGCGTGGCCGGTCGCCTCGAAGCGGACGAGCAGGCCCTCATCGCCATCTTCCAGCCTTATGTCATGGCGCATCTTCCCAAGCATGACAGAACGGTCGCGCTCGAAACTGACCGGGCGCGCTGTGCGCATCTGGCCGGAGATCAGCCGTTTGCGCTCATTCATGAGATGATCGATCGCGGCGGCGGCGGCGACGAAGAGATGCGCGATCTCTCCCTCGGGCGCAAGCGGCGTGAAACCGCTTGGATATTCTTGCGCGATGAAGGCCGTCGAAAGGTCTCCGGCGCGAAAGCGCGGATGGTTCATCAGAGCGGCGAGAAATGGAATGTTATGGCCGATGCCGTCGATCGCGAATTGATCGAGCGCGCGCGCCTGAGCGTCGATGGCCGCCCCGCGATCGCCCGAATGAGTCACGAGTTTCGCGATCATCGGGTCGTAATAGATCGTGATCTCGCCGCCCTCATAGACGCCGCTGTCGTTGCGAATCGTCACCCCGTCGCGATGGCCTTCGGCCGGCGGCCGGTAGGTCACAAGACGGCCGGTTGAGGGAAGAAAATTGCGCGTCGGGTCTTCCGCATAGATGCGGCTTTCGATCGCGGCTCCGCGCAAATGCACGTCCCGTTGTCGGATCGACAGGGGCTCTCCGCAAGCCACTCTGATCATCTGCTCGACAAGATCGACGCCGGTGACGAGCTCGGTCACCGGATGCTCGACCTGAAGCCGCGTGTTCATCTCGAGGAAATAGAAACTCTTGTCCTGAGCGACGATGAACTCCACCGTGCCGGCCGAATCGTAATCTACAGCCTTTGCGAGGGCGATCGCCTGTTCGCCCATCTTGCGGCGCGTCGCTTCGTCGATGAGAGGCGAGGGCGCTTCCTCGACGATCTTTTGATGGCGGCGCTGGATCGAGCATTCGCGTTCGCCGAGATGGATGACATTGCCGTGCTTGTCGCCGAGGACCTGAATTTCGATATGGCGAGGGTTGACGATGAACTTTTCTATGAAGACCCGGTCGTCGCCGAATGAGGCTTTCGCCTCGGACTTCGCGCGGGCGAAGCCGTCGGCGATTTCGTTGCGGGAAGAGGCGATGCGCATCCCCTTGCCGCCGCCGCCGGCCGAGGCCTTGATCATGACCGGATAGCCGATCTCTTCGGCGATCTCGATGGCAAAGGCCGCATCCTCGATAACGCCGAGGAATCCCGGCGCGGTCGATACTTTGGCCGCTTGAGCGAATCTCTTCGATGCGATCTTGTCGCCCATGGCCTCGATCGCCATTGGGTTCGGACCGATGAATGCAATGCCGCTTTCGAGCAGAGCCCGCGCGAAATCGGGGCGCTCCGACAGGAACCCATAGCCCGGATGCACCGCTTGCGCGCCGGTCGCCCGGCAGGCTTCGACGATCTTCTCGATGACGAGATAGGACTGGGACGCGGGCGCCGGCCCCAAGGGCAGGGCCTCGTCGGCAAGCGCGACATGCAGCGCATCCCTGTCCGCGTCCGAATAGACCGCAACCGTGGCGACGCCCATTCTGCGCGCCGTCTTGATCACCCTGCAGGCGATCTCGCCGCGATTTGCGATGAGGATCTTTTCGAACATCCAAAGCCTCAGGTTAGCCGAGCGATCGGCATGGCCGCGCCAGTCTAGCGAATCCTCGGGCCGCTTTCTTAAACTCTTTGAACTTCAGCGCGCTTGTTTGATTTAGGGCAAGCCCCAAAGGCGCGATCCTCGACCGGCAGATGAACGCAAAGGCCTGCGCTAAATTTACGTGGCCTCAGGATGCGAGCCGCGCCGCCGAATGTCGGGGTGGAGCTTGACCGTAAGAATGTAATATTATAACATTTCAGAAATGAGGGGCTGCGCCGATCGAAGGCAGCGCCGGAGTCGGCTCAAGGAGGGGTTTTCCATGCGGTTTGCCCGGCGCATGATGTTGAAAGCGGGTTTCATGGCTCTCGCCCTCGCCCTCGCCCTCGCCCCCGGACCGGCCGACGCGGCTGGTCCCGCGCCCGCGCCCGAAAATTCGGAGGATGCGGGAACCGCGCCGATCACGCTCGATACTGTGGAGGTCATCTCCAATGAGCTCGATGCGGCCAGGCTGCAAATCCAGCCGAGCCTTGGCGCCAGCACGTATAATTTCAGTCCGGAGGCTTTGCAGAACATATCACAAGGCGGGAATGCGCCTTTGAATCAGGTGCTTCTCCAAGCGCCAGGAGTCGCGCAAGACAGTTTCGGCCAGGTCCACCTGCGCGGCGAGCACGCCAATGTGCAGTTCCGCATCAATGGGGTTCAATTGCCAGAGGGCCTGTCGGTCTTCGGCCAGGCCCTGCAAACGCGTTTCGCCAATAGCATGTCATTGTTGACCGGCGCTTTGCCCGCGCAATACGGGTTTCAGACTGCTGGCGTCCTGGATATCCAAACGAAGACAGGCGTCACCAATCCGGGCCTTGCCTATTCGATGTATGGCGGCGGATTCGGCTGGCTGCAGCCAAGCTTCGAATTTGGCGGGCGCAACGGCCCTGTTGACTGGTTCTTCACCGGCGACCTCTTGCACAACGACCGCGGCATTGAAAATCCCGCTGCGAGCTTCAACGCGATTCACGATGCGACGCAGCAGCTCCACGGCTTCGCCTATATGTCCGGGATTATCGATCCCGATACGCGGGTGAGCGTGATCGGCGGCGCGTTCGACGGCAAATTTCAAATTCCGAATAATCCGGGCCAATCGCCGTCGCTTGGCTTGAATGTGAACGGCGCGACCGGATTCAATAGCAATCTGCTCAATGAAAATCAGACAGAGGCGACGCAATTCGGCATTCTTTCGCTGCAGAAGCACGTTGGCGACATCAATCTGCAGATCTCCGCCTTCGTCCGCAACAGCGCGTTGTCCTTCACTCCCGATCCGCTCGGCGATCTGTTGTTCAATGGCGTCGCGCCCTATGCGCGGCGCTCCAATATCGCCGGCGGAGTCCAGGCCGACGGAAGCTGGCGCGTCAATGACAGTCACACATTGCGCGGCGGATTCCTCGGGCAAGTGGAGCGCACGGCATACAACACCACATCCTATGTGCTGCCGGTCGATGCTACGGGCGCGCAAACGTCGAATCAGCCGTTCGGCGTTGTCGACAATGGCGGCAGGACCGGCTGTCTCTACGGGCTCTATCTACAGGATGAATGGCGCTTCTTGCCGGCGCTCACGCTGAACTATGGTCTACGTTTTGATGCAGTCGACGAATATACGCAAGAGAGCCAGCTCAGCCCACGCGTCAATCTTGTCTGGAAGCCGACCGAGACCACAACAATTCATGCCGGCTATTCGCGCTATTTCGTCCCGCCGCCTTTCGAACTTGTCTCGCCGACCACAATCAGCCTGCTCGCCAACCCGACGGCGGCGCCAACCGTCCTGCAGGATTCGACGGTCAAGGCGGAGCGCTCGAATTACTTCGATGTCGGCGTCAGTCAGGTCGTCATTCCTGGCCTGACCATTGGTCTCGACAGCTACTACAAATTGGCGAAAAATTTGATCGACGAAGGTCAGTTCGGCGCCCCCATCATCCTGTCGGCGTTCAATTACGCGAGCGCTCGCATCGCTGGCGCGGAGTTCACCATCAGCTACGACGACGGGCCTTGGTCGGCCTATGGCAATCTCGCCTATTCCCGCGCGATGGGCGTCAACATCGTGTCGTCGCAGTTCGACTTTGAGCCGGATGAACTCGCCTATATCGCGCAGAACTATATCCATCTCGACCATGACCAGACCTGGACTGGATCAGCCGGCGTTGCCTACACGTTCAATCGCGGGACCAAATATCCGACCAAGCTGTCGGTGGACTTGCTGGCGCAAAGCGGCCTGCGCGCCAGCACTCCGACCGTGCCGAACGGCGCCTCGCTGCCCGCCTATGCCGTCGTCAATGCGAGCGTCATACAGAAATTGGATCTGGGGGTCGGGCAGGGGACAGAGCTGCGTTTCGATGTGTTGAATGTCGGCGATGCGGTCTATGAAATAC
The DNA here is from genome assembly GCF_045689225.1 of Methylocapsa polymorpha. Taxonomy (GTDB): domain Bacteria; phylum Pseudomonadota; class Alphaproteobacteria; order Rhizobiales; family Beijerinckiaceae; genus Methylocapsa; species Methylocapsa polymorpha. Next base: position 3,139,136 of record NZ_CP136862.1, read on the forward strand.
GGGACGGCACAGGCGTCGGCGTCGGCGCGCCGCAATATGGGATTCGCCGCACGCTCCTGGCTGGATTGACGCAGCGGTTCTGAGGGCGAACTCGCGGGCGCTCGAAGGATTACAGAGGAATATTGTCGTGCTTCTTCCAGGGATTTGCGAGCTCCTTATGGCGGAGCATGGAAAGCGCCCTGACGATGCGCTTGCGGGTTGAATGCGGCATGATGATTTCGTCTATGTAGCCGCGCTCCGCCGCGACGAAAGGCGACAGGAAGCGGGTCTCATATTCGCGCGTTCGCGCGGCGATCTTCTCGGGATCATCCATGTCCTGCCGGAAGATGATCTCGACGGCGCCCTTGGCGCCCATGACCGCGATCTGCGCCGTCGGCCAGGCGAAATTAATGTCGCCGCGCAAATGCTTTGAGGCCATCACGTCATAGGCGCCGCCATAGGCCTTGCGCGTGATGACCGTCACCTTCGGCACGGTGGCCTCGGCATAGGCGAAGAGCAGCTTGGCGCCATGCTTGATGAGCCCGCCATATTCCTGCGCGACGCCCGGAAGAAATCCCGGCACGTCGACGAAGCTGACGATCGGAATGTTGAAGCAATCGCAGAACCGCACGAAGCGCGCGCCCTTGCGTGAGGCGTCGGAATCGAGCACGCCGGCTAGGACCAGCGGCTGATTGGCGACGAAGCCGACCGTTCGGCCGTCCATGCGGCCGAAGCCGGTCACGATATTGCGTGCAAAGGCCTCCTGGATTTCGAAAAAGTCGCCTTCGTCCACCGTCTTCGCGATGAGCTCCTTTATATCGTAAGGCTTGTTGGGATTCTCCGGGGCCAGCGTGTCGAGCGAGGCGTCGATCCGTTCGGAATCGTCGAAGCTCGGCCATTCCGGAACGTCGTCCGTGTTGGACGACGGCAGGAAATCGATGAGGCGGCGCATTTGCAAAAGCGCTTCGACGTCATTGTCATAGGCGCGATCGGCGATCGCGCTTTTCACCGTGTGGATCGATGCGCCGCCCAGCTCTTCAGCGCTGACCGTCTCGTTGGTGACGGTCTTGACGACATCAGGGCCCGTCACGAACATATAGCTCGTATTGCGCACCATGAAGATGAAATCCGTCATGGCCGGGGAATAGACGTCGCCGCCGGCGCAGGGACCCATGATCACGGAAATCTGCGGAATGACCCCGGAGGACAGGACATTGCGCTGGAAAACCTCGCCATAGCCGCCGAGAGCCGCGACCCCTTCCTGGATGCGGGCGCCGCCGGAATCGAAAAGGCCGATGATCGGCGCTCGATTGCGCAGAGCCATGTCCTGCACCTTGGTGATTTTCCCGGCGTGAGTCTCGGAGAGCGAGCCGCCGAAGACGGTAAAATCCTTGGCGTAGACGAAGACCGTTCGGCCATTGACCGTGCCCCAGCCGGTCACTACGCCGTCGCCCGGCGCATGTTGCTTGTCCATCCCGAAATCGGTCGCGCGGTGCTGCACGAACATGTCGAATTCTTCGAACGAGCCGTGATCGAGCAGAAGCTCGATTCGCTCGCGGGCGGTGAGCTTGCCACGATTGTGCTGAGCCTCGATTCGCTGCTCGCCGCCGCCGCGGCGAGCCTCGGCGCGCCGCTCGTCGAGCTGTTTCAGAATATGTTTCATCGGCCCTGCTCAGATGGATGGATCGAGAAATTGGGTTCTGTTCTACCGGCTGGTACAAAATCCAAGTCCGCATCGTGGGCCGCCGCTGGTGGGCGTGTATTCTGTTCAATTTTTAGCAAGATTGCGATAGGGCCAAAAGCTATCGTTGCGGCAATAAATCCGCCAATCGCTCCGCCAATCGTATAGATAATTAATCCTAGTAAGTCTAAGTTGTTAATGCCATATCCATAGCCATAACCACCAATTTTATAGTAACCGAAAATAAAACCAACAACTGGAAAGGTGATCATCCCAAAAGAAATAGCGGCTCGCATGACTTTGATTAAGAAATTTTCCATAAGGGAACCCCCACCGTCGCGGCTCCAAACGCGCGACATGGTGACAAGTTTTAGTTCATGAACCCTCGAATCGCCAACGCTGAGAAATTCGCCTAGAAAAGGATTCAACTTATGATCATTAAGGATCCGAGTTCCGTAAACGGCGCGCCGCGTCTTTTGTTGCGGGCCGAAGGGCTTGCCGTAGCGCTCGCCTCGATCGCGGCTTTCGCCTGGAGCGGCGCATCCTGGCTGCTTTTCGCGGCGTTGATCCTCACGCCCGATCTGTCGATGCTCGGCTATCTCGCGGGACCGCGTCGCGGCGCCCTCGCCTACAACGCTGTGCACACTTATCTTGGTGCCGTCGTCCTCTTTGGCGGCACGGCCGCGCTGGCGGCGCCGATGGGCATGGCGATCGCGCTCATCTGGAGCGCGCATATCGGCGTTGACCGCGCGCTCGGCTATGGGTTGAAATACGACGACGGCTTCGGCTCCACTCACCTCGGGCGCATCGGCCGCCAGACGCAAGAATGATCGCGACAGAGACAGAAATCCGTCAGGCGATTCCGCGAAGGCTCAAGCCCAAAGCCACGATCGCGCTACCCCTCAGGATGAGATCTATCCCGATGAAAAGCCCAATCGCCCACAGGCCGGTGACGGGCCAGCCGGCGAGAAGAAGCCCGCCGAGCCCCACGCTCACCAAGCCGTCGAAAACATAGAGCCATTGGCCTTGGATGTGGGACGATAGGGCGAAGCCGATGGCGACGACGCCGGTGACTAGGAAATAGAAGGCGACGACAAGCGTAATGGCTTCGGCGCTGACCACCGGCCGGGTCACCAGGATGAAGCCGATGATTGCAAGTAGAATCGCCCACAACACATGGATGAAAAAGGCGGTCCAATAGCCAGCAAGCGAAAACGCGAAGATGAAGACAATGAAGGCTATGGCCAGGAGCAGCGCGCCAAGAAACACCATGGAAAACAGAGTTGCAGTCCTGGCCCACAAGATAGCCACGGCCCCAAGCACGGCGAGGCTCACTCCAAGCGCCACAAGCCAGCCCCAATGGGTGGTGAGGTCGCTCGGCGCTTGAGCGACAAAGACGTCAAATTGCTGTTGCATGGAGACCCCCTAATCCCGATGATGCCGATGCTTAAGAGAACTATTTCGCGCGTCTATCCGGCGCGAAGCTCCGGCAATGATCATGGCCGTTCGATCGACCTGCGGGTCGGCCTTGTCGCGCCTTCGCTCAGCCAGTTAACGCGGGAGGGTCGGTCTTGTTTCCGCTCTGCTTGCGCCTTTACTTCAAATATATTTCGGTCCCTGCGACCGAGGCTTAGGCGCACTGACAATTACGCTCGCGAAAAACCTACAAGCGGGCGGCTCTGGAGTATGGAGCCCTTAGGCCACGAGTCCCCAAAGCATCGCCGCCGCCTCCATCTCTTTCCATCGCCGCGCTCGCCGTCGCAGCGCCTCTTCGTCGGCGCCCCATATCCGCATCTGGAAATCCTCGTCGACATGCGCCGCGGCCCAGGCGTCCTCCGGCGTCAATTCGCCATGCGCGACCGCTAATGCGATCAAGGCGGAGCCTGTGAGCGTCGTCATTACATGAAGCGCGGCAAGCGCGAAGGGCGCGGCCGGCCCGCCTTGGGCGACGCGCCCGACCGCTTCCTTGAGGGCGCGACGCGCGGGCTCGGGCTGCTCGACGAAGATCACGCCTTCGGCGCATATGAAACGCGCGCCCAATCTTTCCCGCGCGAAATCGAGAACCGGGTCCCAGGCGGCGGCTTGCGCGCGCACGAGCGCTTCCGGCTCGCCTGCGCGATAGCAAACGAGATCGGAGCCGGCGAATTTGGCGATTTCATCGGCGGTGGCGCCCATCTCGCGGGCGACGCCATCGATCGTCGAATTGACGATCCGCGTCAAAGGCATGGCCAGCGGATCGATGACGTCGTCCTGACCTGCCCATTCGGCCGCAACCGCCTCCGCCGCCGCCAATGTCGGCAGGGCCAGCTTGTTCCTCGCCGGCGTCTTGGCGCCGCGGCCGTCGAGAAGCAGAACAAAAGCCCCGTTCTGCGCCTGCGCCGTCGCCTCTTTGTAGAAACGTTTGGGCAAGGCTTTCTGAAGATCGCGCCGCGCCATGGCCGCCGGGTCGATCGGCTCGCCGTCTCTTGGGGCCATCTCATTCAAGAGGGCGTCTAAGGGGTCGTCGCTCATGGTTCTTTCCGGCGCGGGCGCGCCAATCTTCATGGAATTTTCCGACGCTGCTGCGTCTGGCCGAGTCAGCCGTGGCCCCGGCAAAGCGTGACCTTATTTCGTCTTTGAGCTCGCATCATCCGATAGAGTGGAAAAGCTCATCCCTCGATGAGATGCAATAATTCTTCAAAGTCCGCAATGATCCGCTCGGCGCCAGCCTCATGCAGCTCGGCGGGCGGATGATAGCCCCAGGCGACGCCGATTGGATGAACGCCGGCGGCGCGGGCCATCGCAATATCATAAGTTGTGTCGCCGATCATATAGGTCGCGGCGGGCGATGCGCCGGTTTCGGCCAGGGCGGTGAAGATCATGTCGGGCGCAGGCTTCGAAGGATGTTCGTCCGATGTCTGCACCGTGGAAAACCAATCGCTCCAGCCACGGCGATCGAGAAGATGGGCGACGCCCCGGCGAGACTTTCCGGTGGCGATCCCGAGCAATAGATTGTCGCGCCCGGCGAGCGCCGCGACCGTTTCGGACGCGCCCGGATAAAGAGGATCGTCGAAGGCGGGATCGTCGCGCATCAAAGCCCAAGCGTCGCGATAGGCTTGCGCCAGACTTTCAACGGGTCCCTTTTCATGGGTAAGAACCGCGAAGGCTTCGTTCAGTGAGAGGCCGACGATCGAGAGCGATCTTTGGCGGCTTGGAGGCTCGATCTGATGCGCAGCGAAAGCGCGGCGCTGCGCTTCCAGGAGAAAGTCCTGACTGTCGACGAGAGTCCCATCTATGTCGAAAATCACGAGCTTCACCGGTTTTTCCTCTTCGTCTGATGGCGCGCGGCGAAACCCATGCCAATTGGGTTCAGCGAATGACATTTGCTTGACGCCCCGGTGCCCGTATATATAGTTGATAAAACTTATATACAATTTCGGCGGTCTCAATGCAGATCACGCGTGTCGGTCCATGGCCCCGATGAGCAAGGCATCCGCCCTCTCGAGTCTCGCCAAGATCCCCTGGACCAATTTGGCGGCCGTCATCGCCGTTGCGATTGCTGTCGCCCTCATCGCCGTCAAGAATCTCGACGCCGACGGCTCGAACCAATTGCTGAATGTTTCATATGATCCGACGCGCGAGCTTTACGCCAGCCTGAACGAGCAGTTCACTGCGAAATACGAGCAGGCGACCGGCAGGGGTCTGCGGATCAAGCAATCGCATGGAGGCTCTTCGAGGCAGGCGAGGTCGGTGATCGATGGAGAGCAACAGGCCGATGTGGTGACGCTTGGCTTATTTTCCGATGTCGATGCGCTGCGCAAACGCGGCCTTATTGCGGACGGCTGGTCGAACCGCCTGCCGCATAATTCCCAGCCCTATTTCTCCACCATTGTCTTCGTCGTTCGCAAGGGCAACCCCCGACGCATTCACGATTGGCCCGATCTGATCGAGCCGGATGTCTCAATCATCACGCCCGATCCGAAAAGCTCCGGCAATGGCAAGTTGAGCGCGCTCGCCGCTTGGGGCGCGGCGATCCGGCGCGGCGCAAGCGAGGCGGAGGCGCGCGACTATCTGAAGGCTTTTTATGAGCATACGTCGGTGCTGGACGCCGGCGCGCGCGGGGCGGCTATCACTTTTGCGGTGGAAAAGATCGGCGACGTTCATCTGACCTGGGAGGACGAGGCCTTGCGCGAGGCGGCGGAGTCGAAAGGCGAGCTCGAAATCGTCTATCCGCCAACGAGCATTCTCGCTGAGCCCACTGTCGCCTGGGTCGACGCCAATGTCGCGCGCGACAAGACCGAGGCGGCGGCGAAAGCCTATCTCGAATTTCTCTTCACCGATGAGGCCCAGGAAACAATCGCCAAATTCGGCTTCCGGCCGATCAATGCGGAAGTCCTGCAAAAATACGCCGACCGCCTACCGAAGCTTGACCTTTTTCCGGTGACTGTCGTCGCCAAGGATTGGGACGATGCGCAGCAAAAATTTTTCGCCGACAACGGCGTCATCGACGCGGTTTACAAGCCGAAACCTCATTTATTCGCCACGCCGTAAAGAGACTCTCACGCGGCCCGAGGACAAGAGATCATGCTCGCTCCAAGCGCGACAGGCCGTTTCGCCGGCTTGAACTTGAATTACCGCTGGAGCGAGGCCCGCAAGGATCTTCTCGCGGGACTGACCGTCGCCGCGATCTCGCTTCCACAGGGAATGGCCTACGCGCTTCTGGCCGGAGTCGACCCGCGTTTTGGGCTTTACTCCGCTATTGTCGTGACCGCGATCGCCTCCATATTCGGGTCCTCTTCGCATCTGATCAATGGGCCGACCAGCGCGATTTCGCTCGTGGTGTTCAGCGCCCTGGCGTTCTTCGATCCCGACGCCCGCATCGAAGCCGCTGAAGCCATGTTCCTTCTCGGGGTCATGGTCGGATCCATCCAGATTTTCATCGCTGTTTTCAGGCTTGGCGACCTGACGCGCTACATCTCGGAATCCGTCATCCTCGGCTTCATGGTCGGCGCCTCCCTCCTGCTGGGGATCGGCCAGATCGCCAATCTGCTCGGCGTTCGCGAACGCGGGACAGGCCATCAGGACATCCTGCATCGTCTATGGCTGACGCTCACGCAGGGCGATCCCTTCAACATCAAGGCGATCGGCGTCAGCGCGGCGACCATTGCGCTCGCTCTCTTGCTTCGCAGGCTGGTTCGCGCGTTCAAGCTGCCGCAAATGGACATGCTTGCGGTTCTCGTGATCGTCGCAGGCGCCGTTTTCCTGCTCGGCTGGACCCAGCCGGACGAGAGCGGCAAGACAGCGATCGCAATCGCCGGATCGGTGCCCGCGAGTCTGCCTTCGCCGCATATTCCGGAGATCAAGTTCAGCTGGATCGCGGAGCTTTCCTCGAGCGCCTTGGCGATCGCCTTCCTCGGCCTGCTCGAGGCGCTGGCCATCGCCAAATCCATCGCCAGCCATACGCGCCAGCCGCTCGACTATAATCGCCAATGCCTTGCGGAGGGGATAGCCAATCTCATCGGCGGATTTTTCCGCTGCCTGCCCGGCTCGGGCTCGCTGTCGCGTTCGGCGATCAATTTCCAGGCTGGCGCAGCGACGCGGATGTCGGGCATTATAACGGCATTGGCGGTGGCTGCGGCGGTCCTGATCTTGGCGCCCTTGACTCGCTTCATACCAAGGGCGGCCCTGGCCGGCTTGCTTGTGATCACCGCCGCGAGGCTGATCGACGCGCCGCGTCTGCGCTACGCCTTTCGCGCCTCAAACTATGACGCCTGGCTTGTCCTCATCACCGCCTTGACCGCCATTTTCATCGGGGTCGAATATTCGATCCTTGTCGGCGTCGGCTTGTCGATCCTGCTTTTCGTGCCGCGCGCGTCGAAGCTGAAGGCCGCCGAATTGGTCGTCAGCCCCGAACGCGTGGTCCGCGAGCGCCTGCCGACCGATCCGCCCTGCACGGCGACAATCCTGTTCGATCTCGAAGGCGAGCTTTTCTTCGGCGCGGCCCCTGAACTCGACCGCTATCTCGATGATCTGAGGCGGCGGGCCATCGCGCAAGGGATCCGCCACATCGTGCTGCGGCTCAAGCGCGTGCGCAACCCTGACGCCGTCGGCCTCGAACGATTGGAGCACTTCCTACGCGACGCGGACAAGCTCGGGATCACGGTCTTGCTCGCGGGCGTCAGGCCCGACCTTCTGGCGGCGATCAGGAGCCTGCATTTCAAGGATTGGTATCCGGCCGACTATATCTTCCCGGAAGAGGGCGACGACGTCGATTCCGCCACGCTGAAAGCGGTGCGCCGCGCCTATGAACTCCTGGGTGAGGCCAACGTCTGCGAACACTGCCGGCAAGCCGACACGACCGAGAACCGTGAGGTAAGTTTGTACTACCTGGTTTAGCGCCTCATGGATTCGTCACTTTGTCTGCGGCGACGATGCGCTGCTTTCTCGCTTCACGCTGCAGACGATGTCGCGGGGTTGGCACGCGACGCCCGGCGTGGAGCAGGCGGCCTCGGCGCTCTCTAGCCCCCGGCAGATGGTGCAGGAATCCGTCCATTCGAGGCAATCGGCGTGGCGCTCGCCATAGGCTTGCACAATGGCTTCCCGGTCATTCGGCGATGGCGCCGCCGCCGGCTCATCCGCGCGGGCAGGGGCGCAGATGAGGGCAAGGACCGCGAGCGCGCAGCCGAGGCTCGGACAAGATGGGGCGCAAAGCATGGCGATCAGCATAATTGGCTCAGATGGGACTGCAAGCCGCCGCAGGTCGTAGGTCGATTCGAAATGCCGCGCGCTCGGGAGGTTCGCTTTTGGACCGCGTTGCGCCATTTGCGGACATAACTCTGATTGTGCTCAAGTTGGCTCCAGCGCGGTCGTCCCTCTACACTATACCTAGACATCATCCTCATTTTTATCGGAGGCGGGCTCCCCTTCTTCCTCCCATACTTCCTCTGCCTCTTTATCCCATTCTGCGAGCAACTCCTCAGTTATCCAATAGCTCTTCCTGGTAACGCTTATGTATTGGTGATAGCGGGAATAGAACGCGCTGAGCGCAGTTTCAAATTGCACCATCGTGAGTACGGCGTCGCTCATCTGAGGCAGCGCTTCGTCATCAAGTACATCGAGATATTTGCCTGCGGGTTCATCTTTCAAAATGGTCAAAAGATCTGCGAGCACTCGGTTCACGATTTTCACTTTGCTAGCGCTCATCGTGGCCTCAGGCTTCTTCTTTGATAGCCCCCTGACCTCCTGAAGGATGCCCTTGAAAATGGGTGTACTGGACTGGTAAGTCTCCACCGCACCTTTCGTTGTGATGTGCTCGAACTCGAATTCGCTCATTTCTTTTCGGCACCTACTCGTGTGGGAGCGCGGGCTTGTATGTTGCTAGGAGCACCATTGACGACGTAGCGCCACTCGTAGTCGTGATTCTGCACGTTGTCTGACCTGAAACGTTCCGCCTGCTCCATGTACTGCGTCAGAATCATGGTCACGTCACTGTTCGTGGGGAGGGCATCCTGCTCAAACTGATTGAAATCATCGAAAGGTCTATAACGGCCCGTAAGAATTCCGTTTCCGCTTTCCAAGACCTTATTAACAAGTTTTAGCTTGAATAAGTTTAGCCCATCGTTAGGAGACTTCTTCGCCAGTTGCGAGATTTCAGAATGCAGTCCTTGCAGTTGCCCAATCAGCTTCTCGAGATTTTCTACTTCTTCCTTGGTTTTCATTCTTACCTCTCAAGGACAAAGCGCTCTAAATTCTGAGTATTTTTTCACGATAACGTCCAGCGGGTCGCGTTGTTTGCTCTCAAACAATTCGACCATCTGGGCGAGGTCGGTATCTGAAAGGGTGATGATCGCCTTTCTCTGTCCAGACCACAAATCAATGACTCGCCGTAGCTCAGCTTTTTTGAGTGGATTCCTTGTAATGAAAAGACCAAATCTGCCGAGTTCGTCCGCCAAGTACCTATTCAGCTGATCCACATGCAGACGTTCAATTGCTGCGACGTTCTTTAGCTCCACGGTGATTTGGCGCGAGCCGTAACTCTTGTACATGTCATTTAAAAACGGGGTGACACCGGTATTATAAAAGATCAGGTCTCGAATATTGACTCCGCTGTCAGTGCGCGCCTGCTCCTGCGCGAAATCAAGCTTGGGGTAGAGCAGCGAAGGCAAGAGCTGCCCAAGCGCCTCCTCATATTTCCTATCCGATCCGTCATTCTTGCCTGTCGGGAGCTTCGTGATGAGCCCGAGTTTTCGCTTCGCGGACGTAACCGGTATCTGCGAAAAAAGCGGATCGTTGTGACAGTCCTCGAAGGTGCGTTCTTTCGCCTTGATATACTCCTCGACGACACCGTAATGATTCCGGTTGTATTCTAGTATCTCAACGCGGGTCAGTTCTTCCGGCTTGTGCGATACTTCGTCCTGCGGACAATAGTGTTCAAAATAGTCGTCGTAGCTCAGCCAAGGCACGAACCTGAGCCATCTCTTTGGAACGAAAACAATGGGCCTTCCATCGTTTGGATTAATAGGGAGTTCTATGCCTGGTTGCGTCTCAAACGCGTTTTTGCGGTAGTCGTAGACATTCGCTATGTCGGACGCATGCCTGGGAATGCCGAGCTTATCACATTGTTGAATGGTGAAATCGATCAGGAACGATTTCAGGAAGCTGCAGCTAATGTCACTGATGCGATCCTTCGAGAATCCATCGACAAAGAATTGGACTTCTTCAAAGTGTCGAAAGCCCGCTTGTGCGTAGTGCGGAATACTTTTGAAGAGAGCCACAATCTCCCTCGCCTTGCTTTCGCCTATGCGCTTACCATGCCGGGTCGCCGAGGTTCCTAGCCCAACTTCATCGCACTCAGAGGCAGCGATTAGGGTCACAATAGCCAATTGTTCCTCGCCTTTGGCGACGAGGTGCCCCAAGTGATTGAAGGCGTTAATCAAGCTCGTGTGTAGCGCTTGATCCTGATAGGACGGCGATCGCCACAGCATAAAGGGATCGACATAGAGAGGAATATCTTCATCGAAAAATGGAATGGCAAAGTCTAGCGCAGCCTGGGGCAGCAATATGCCATGATAATCTGTAAGACGTGGTCTTATGAGCGCCATTTGTACCCGAAAGAAGGTCTCCTTCTTACGTTTCCTTGTCGCGTTGGAGGCATGTCGGTACATAGCTTGCGATTCGTCGGCGGGGTGTCAAGTGACAAGCGACGAACTGATCTGCATAGTTGTGGGTAATCTGCGGCTTCCTGACCGGAATTGGCTGTGTTCGTGCACACCGGTGGCTTCATTGACAAATGTCCGCTTTGTTTCATACGCGGCGGCGCAAAAAAACTGGCGCACTCCCCCGCCTCATTGCCGTTTTGCGCGCGGCGTGTTACCGGCGCGGTCATGCTAGAAGGCCTGCCGCCCAATAATGCCGCTCATGTGATGCGTCTCACTTGCGACGAGGCGACCGCGCGCAAGATCGCCGACATTATCGTCGAGACCTTCGATCCGGCCGAGACCGCCGCCGCCGCTTTCGAGGAGACGCCCAACGTCAAGGACTGGAGCGGCGGCCCCTGGATCGTCGAAGCCTATTTCGGCTCGCCGCCGGACGAGGAGAATATTCGCGCCCTCGTCGCCGCGGCGGCGGGACTCGCGGCGGCGGAGGCGGCGAGTTTCGGCCGCGTCGATGAATGCGACTGGGTCGCCGCCTCCCTCGAAGGGTTGCAGGCTGTGCGCGCCGGTCGTTTCATCCTGCATGGGTCGCATGGCCGCGACGCGGTGCAGGGCAATGACATCGGCATCGAAATCGAGGCCGCGCTCGCCTTCGGGACCGGCCATCATGGTTCGACGCGCGGCTGCCTCATGATGCTGGACCGCATCGCGCGGCGGCGCCGGCCGCGCGCCATTCTCGATCTCGGCACAGGCTCCGGCGTTCTCGCCATAGCGGCGGCAAAATTGTTCAAGCGAAAAATTCACGCGGGCGACATCGATCCTGTTTCGGTTGCGGCGGCCTCAGCCAACGCCAAGCGCAATGGAGTCGGGGCCTTCGTTCGCCCCGCGCAGGCGCGCGGCGCGGCTCATAACGCGCTGCGCCAAGGCGCGCCATATGATCTCGTCTTCGCAAATATTCTCGCTAAGCCGCTGCGCGATCTCTCCCCACAGATCGCGAGGCTGACGGCGCCGCGCGCCGACATCGTCCTTTCGGGTCTTCTCGCGCGCGATGTTCCGGGCGTCGTCGCGGACTATCGGGCGCAAGGCGTCTCCCTGGCGCAGCGCCTTGATATCGAGGGCTGGGCGACGCTGCTCATGCAGCGCGGCGGTTAGCCAGTTAAAGCGTGGTCATTCGGGCGGCCGTGAGCCGCAGGCGCGCAAGCGTGATCTCGCGCAATCCGGCGACGTCGAGGCTCATGATGATGATGGCGTAGACCGCCACGCCGGTCGCGATTTGCTCGGCGAGCGTCGCGAAGCCGGGCTCCTGGTCGCGCATCGGCAGCAGAGCCGCCGACATGACGGCATTGGCCAAAGCAATTGCGGCGAGATCGCGCAGGCGCGGCCATTGCGGCCGCTCCAGGCTTGCAAAACCGATGAGCGCTATGAGCGCGGCCAACATTGCGCCGGCCTGGGCGATGGCGAGGCTGGAGGCGTCGGCGTTGCTCGGTAGAAAAAGAATGAGGAGCGGATCGACGACGCAGGCGACCAGCGCCGCGGCGATCAGGGCCGCGGTTTTCTTCTTTATCTGGAATATTGGATTGATCGCATATTGGATGATGGCCGTGCAAAAGAGACCGGTCATCATCAGCGGAAGCAGCAGGCTGAAATGGCCGCGAAACTGGAGCGGCACGATCAATTGCTCGACCGAGGGCAGGGTGAGCCAAAGCCCCGTGCAGGCCGGCAGGACCATGGCGATGACGATCGTCATGTTGCGGGAAATCTGCTGCCTCGACTGGGTCGACCCCTGCAATTCATGCATGGCCACCGCAATTTGAAACAAGACGATGTCCAGCGCCGAACCGATCGCCTGGATCGCCTTGGTTCCGAAATCATAGGCCAAGGAAAACTGTCCGGTTTCGGAAAATCCATAGAGGATCGCGACGATGGAGCGGTTGGCGAGCGGGATCGAGAGGTAGAGAAGATTGGCGCCGACGATTGGAAGGCTGTAGCGCATGAGCGCTTGCGCGATCGAAAGCCGCGCAAGACGAGGCTCGGAGGCCGGATCCCGGAGCGAGGCGCGCGCGGTGACGACCGCGCCGCTGAGGCTTATGATGCCGCCAATGAGGGTCATCTTGGCCGAGCCGAACCAGAAGGCTCCGCCGCCCATCAGCGCGAAGGCCAGGACATTCTTGACCAGGACGAGGCGGGCGAACAGACGGTCGTGGAAGCGCGCGCGGACCAGCGCCGTATGATAGTCGAAGAGCCCATTCGTGACCGCGACCCCGAGCGCAAGAACGATCAACCCATTCGATAAGGTGAAGCTCACGCCGGACATGATCAGGAGAGAGGCGCCGATCGCCAGACCGACAGTGATGATGGCGAAGCCGAAATCGAGGGTCGCGCGCAAAGCCGGATCTTCGCGTCGAATTCGCTCTGAATAGAAACGCGTCGCGCCGAGCCGGATCCAGTCGAAAAAGCCGGTCTGCACCGCGATTGCGGTCGCATGCGCCAGAGCGAAACGGCCATATTCCTCGGGCCCGAGGAATTTCGCGACCAGGAGCCCGACCGCGAAATTGAAAACGATGTTGCAGAAAAAGGCGAGGAAGACCGTCATCGCAGGAAAGCGTCCGGATTGCGCGCGTTGCTTTCCGCGCCGCTTGAATCAACTCTTTTTGATAGGAATGTCCGACGCGAGCGCATGGGCCTATGAAATCATCCGGAGGGGCTTCCTATCAGGATCGACGGAAACCGGCTTGCCGCCTTTAGTTTTGCCGTTTCTTCATATCGCCGAACTGGCGTCTCTATCAAAATCGCGCCGAAGCTATTCCATCAATTTGGCGAAACCCCGGCCGTCGCTCGCGCCCTTTCGTCATCCTTGACGCTTTCCCGCTGTGTTCGGACCGGTTAAAAGCGCGCATGACCCAGGACGTAACTTTTCCCGCCGCCGCGCTCGCAGGCCTCTTGTCCTTCTTGAGCCCTTGCGTGCTGCCGCTTGTGCCGCCCTATCTTACTTTCATCGCCGGAACGACAATTGAAGAGGTCGCGACCCGGCGCGAGAGCCGGGCGAGGCGGGACATATTGATCGCCGCGGCGCTTTTCATCTGCGGCTTTTCCACCGTCTTCGTCGGCCTTGGCGCGACGGCGTCGGCCTTCGGCCAGGCGCTGCATCAGCATCTTGCGCATCTCTCGCTTCTGGCTGGGGTGGCGATCATCTTCATGGGCTTTCACTTCCTGGGCGTTTTTCGCTTCGCCCTGCTTTATCGCGAGGCGCGCCTCGATGTGCAAAAGCCGGTCGGGACCTGGGGCGCTTACGTCATGGGCCTCGCATTCGCTTTCGGCTGGACGCCTTGCATCGGGCCAATTCTCGCCGCCATTCTCGCCGTGGCCGCGTCGCAGGAGACCGTCGGCAAAGGCGCCACGCTGCTCGCCGCCTATTCGAGCGGGCTTGGCCTGCCATTTTTCCTGGCGGCGCTGGCGATAGAGCCCTTCATTCGATTAATCAAGCGATTCAGGCGCTATTTCGGCGCGCTCGAAAAGGTCGTCGGCGTTCTCCTCGTATTGACGGGCGTCGCCTTCCTCACCGGATCGATCCAGGATCTCTCATTCTGGCTGCTGCAAATGTTTCCGGGCCTCGCCAATTTCGGCTGATCGCAGGGCTTGCCGCCTCTCGAAACCTGTCTGATTTTCCGTTGGTGGACAGTATCTTGCTTCTTTTTGCTAGGCCGCAGTCCGGCAGGCCGCCTGCTCAGCTTGCGCATGCGCCCTTTGTTTATCGGATTGCCTTTGCTATTTAGAAAAGCGGCGCTGTCGCCGCAGCGGCGTCGAAAAGGAGCCTGGTGACGAAAATGACCGAATCTGCAAATCAACGCACCGAGAACCCCGCCGCGCTCGGCGCCGGCGTCGATCCGGCGCGATTTCGCGACGCGATGAGCCGCGTCGCCGCGGCGGTCCATATCGTCACCACGGGCGGCCCTGCCGGTCTTGGCGGCATCACGGCGACCGCCGTGACCTCGATTACGGTCGATCCGCCGATGATGCTCTTTTGCATCAACAAAACCTCGCCCTCCGCCGCCAGGCTGATCGAAAACGGCGTGTTCTGCATCAATACGCTCGCGCCTTCGCATGAAGCGCTTTCGAATATCTTCGCCGGCCGCACCGATCAGCATCTCGACGAAAGATTTAAGAGCGGCGAATGGGCGAAGCTCGCGACCGGGGCGCCCGCGCTCAAGGGCGCCGTCGCGGCTCTTGACTGTCGCCTTGTCGAGACGAAGGAAGTCGGGACGCATCTGATCATCATCGGCGCAGTCGAAGCCGTGGACTCTGGTCCCGAAGGAGAAAGCCTCACCTATGTCCACCGCAAATATAGAACGTTGTGAGGCGGAGCCGAAGCTGAGGTCTTGATAGCCTAGGCTAAGTCATCTCTTGGTCCGGCGCGCGGCTTTTTTCGGCGCAGCTTTTTTCGCGATGGTCCTTCTGCTGGTCGTCGTCTTGGCGACGGATTTTTTCGCCGCAGCCTTTTTCGCTGGAATTTTTTTGCTGACCGCCTTTTTCGCGGCCGCCTTCTTCACCGGCGTTTTCTTCGCCGGGGCCTTGCGCGCTGACGCTTTTTTCGCAGGCGTTTTTTTGGCTGACGCTTTTTTTGTTGCCGCCTTTTTCACGGCGGCTTTCTTCACCGGCGCTTTTTGCGCCGCTGCTTTCTTGACGGGCGCCTTTTTAGCCGCCGCTTTCTTAGCCGCCGCCTTTTTGGCGGGAGCCCTTCGGCGCGGCGGAGCCTCTTGGGCGGGGACGTCGCTGGCGGTCAGGAAATCGATCACCGTCTTCGTGAAATTCTCTGCGTCCTCAATATTCGAGATATGCGACGCCTCCAGCGTCGCAAGCTGGGCGCCTTCTATGGAGCTCGCGACCAGGGCGCCGAGCCCCGGCGGAGTCGATGGGTCATGGCGGCCGACGATGACGAGAACCGGATTGGTGATCGTTCGAATGATTTCGCGCTGATCCGCGTCGCGGATGGCGGCAGCCGCAGCCGTATAGCCTTGCAGCGGCGTTTGACGCAGCATCTCCAGGACGTTCTCCACCGCCTCGGGCTCGGTCTCGCGAAATCTCTTGGTGAACCAACGTTCGGCGACGCCTTCGGCAAGGGCGTCGAGGCCTGAGTCTCGCGCCGCCTGTATGCGCTCGTTCCAGAGGTCCGGGCTCGGGATCTGCGCGGCCGTATTGGCGAGCACGGCGCGGCCCATACGCTCGCGCGCGTGGGCGAGAAGCCATTGCCCGACCATGCCGCCCTTGGAGAGACCGAGCCAATGAGCTCTCTCTATGTCCAGCGCGTCAAGGATCGCGAGCGCATCTTGGGCGAGGCCGGCGATTGAATAGGGCCCCTCGTCCGCTACGCTTGCGCCATGGCCGCGGGAATCATAGCGAAGGACGCGAAAATGTTCGAGGAACGCCGGCGCCTGACGATCCCAGAGGCGGAGATTGACTCCAAGCGGATTGGAAATCATCAGGACCGGTTTGGTCTCGTCTCCCTCGACGAGAATGTTGAAGGTCTCGCCCGCGACGGTAATTTCAGTCATGCCTAAACCTCCCCGGTCGGCCTAAATTCGCGCAGCGCCGCGAATGATTCTCGATAAGCGTTTAGACTACCAAGCTCTCTTCGCGCCGCAATAGAGCGCATGGGCCAATGCGAAGCTTTTCCATCCGTCTCCAAAGCGACAGGCTCGCCAAGGCGGACGGATACGGGGCGGCGCATGGGGCAAAGCTCATCTTGTCTGACGCTTTGTTAGATGACGGGTGCAAAGCAAAACGTTACATTAAGATGACTGAGGCTCAATCAAGAAGCGCGGGTGGAAGGCGATTCCGTCGACGCGGGAACCGGATGCGATGAAATAAGTTTGCCGGGCAACATTAGCGCGGAGGCATGAGGCAATGATCGACGCCAAGAAGATTGAGACAAATAGGGTCTCTGAAGACTTTATTAAGCAGCTCGCCGGCTATGGCCTTGCAACTGCGGAAATTCTCTATCGATTGCCAGATCATCCTCGCTTATTGCAGACCTATATTTGGCAGGACTACGATATAGCGCCGGATTTCCCCACTTTGATCAAATTCTTGACGTTCTGGCGCGAAAAGCTCGAAGGGCCTCTTCACAGCGTCCGGGTTGGACATTCAAAGCTCATCAAGCCCGCCGAGATCAAGGCTTTGGATGGCGAATTCCGGCTCCACTAATCCGACCCAACTGTCTCGACAATCAGTCATTGGGGTCAGGACGAGCAAGACTGAGCCAATCTTGCTTCCCTCACAGCGCGTCAAGCCTGGTTAGAGCAGTCATGAGGTTCTCCAATTCGCGAACCGCGATTGCATGCAGCCCGGGATCGCCGCCGTTGTCGATGTAGCCCTGATAGCTATTCGCCAGTTGCTGCAAAGCGTCCTTTTGAGACGAAATATAGAGCGCGTCAAAATCGCGGCCTTGCAAGATCGAGAGACGCTGCAACAGATCGGCCTGCGACTGCAGCAGCCGCGGCGCGCTCACGCGGGCCGTGGATCCCGAAAAAGTGGAGCGGCTGGTGACGACGGGTCCGCTCGTATTGACCCATGCCGTCAAGGAATTGGCCGCCGCCGTTTGCGTCTTGGCGATCTGCTGCGCGAAATCGCGAATCTTGCCGTTTTTCGAACGGCCAATCGCCATGCGACTCGTTTGGGCGAGGAAATTGGCGTTGGGGATCGCGCTGGCCAAGAAATGCGCCACAGGTTCCTGGCCGGCGGGCGAAGCTTGGGCGGCGTCAGTGGGCGCATTGGCCTGGCCCGCCGTCTGAGCGTTCGCCGGCGCGGCGATCAGCGCCGCAATTGCGAATAGGCTCGCAGACATGAATATGCCTCTCACGCCGTCCTCCTTCGTTCCTGAGCCCGCGATTGCTTCGCTTCCCGCAGGCAACGACGGTGCGTGGGCTTGGTTCCCGCTCATCGCCACGACTGACGCTATTTGTCGCGAGGAAAGGCTTTTGGGCCCGAGAACGCCTTTATGCTGAGCGCGCCGCCGCCCAGGCGCCAGCGCATGGCCTCGGTGCCTCAGATGAGGCGCATGCCTTTCAAGCTCGCGTGGCCATGCTTGCCGATGATCAGATGATCATGAACGGCGACCTTCAACGGCTTGCCGACCGCGATGATCTGATGCGTCAGATAGATGTCGTCGGTCGAAGGTTCGGGATCGCCCGATGGATGATTATGCACCAGGATGATGGCCGAGGCGCTGAGCTCGAGCGCGCGGCGCATGATCTCGCGCGGATAGACGGGGGCGTGATCGACCGTGCCGACCCCTTGCACCTCATCCGCGATCAGGAAATTCTTCTTGTCGAGAAAGAGAATCCGAAACTCCTCCCGGTCGAGGAAGGCCATCGCCGTGCGGCAATAATCGACGACGGCGGCGAAGCTCGACATAGACGGGCGTTTCTCGATCGATGATTTGGCCAGCCGCCTCGCCGCCGCCTCTATGATCTTCAGCTCGACGATCGCAGCGTCGCCCAATCCCTCGATTTCATGCAAGCGTTCAGGACGCGCGGCCACAACCTCGGCGAAGGAGCCGAACCGCGCGACGAGGGCCTTGGCGAGCGGCTTGACGTCGCGCCTCGGCATCGCGCGGAAAAGAATGAGCTCGAGCAGCTCATATTCGGCCAAGGCGTCGGCGCCGCCTTTGCGGAAGCGCTCGCGCAGACGCTCGCGATGGCCGAGATAATGCGGCGCTTCGCCAGTCGCGACGGGGCTGGCTTGCGTCTTCGTCATGCGTCGCTCGCGGCCGCGCTTTCATAAGGCGGGCGATGGAGGCCCTTTGGCGAAAGCGTGAAGACCTCGTAGCCGGTTTCGGTCACGCCGATCGAATGTTCAAACTGCGCCGACAAGGAGCGGTCGCGCGTCACGGCGGTCCAGCCGTCGGAAAGGATCTTCACTTGCGGCCGGCCGAGATTGATCATCGGCTCGATGGTGAAGAACATGCCGGGCTTCAGCACCACGCCTTCGCCGCGCCGGCCGTAATGAAGAATATTGGGCTCGTCGTGGAACAGGCGGCCGAGGCCGTGGCCGCAAAAGTCGCGCACGACCGAGCAGCGTTCGGATTCGGCGTAGTCCTGGATCGCTGCGCCGATGTCGCCCGTCGTCGCGCCGGGGCGCACAACCGCCATGCCGCGCATGAGCGCTTCATAGGTCACCTCGATCAGCCGCTGCGCGCGTCGCGAAACTTCGCCGACGAGATACATGCGGCTCGAATCGCCGTGCCAGCCGTCAAGGATGAAGGTCACATCGATATTGATGATGTCCCCGCCCTTGAGGGGCTTGCGGTCCGGCATTCCGTGGCAGACCACATGGTTGATCGAGGTGCAGATCGATTTCCGATAGCCGCGATAGTCGAGCGGGGCAGGGTAGGCCCCGTGCGACATGGCGAAGTCGAAGATGAGCGCGTCAAGGGCGTCGGTCGTGACGCCCGGCTGAACGTATTCGGTCAAGAGATCGAGAGCCTCTGCCGTCAGGCGTCCGACTCGCCGCATCCCGGCGAAGGCCTCTTCACTGTGCAATTTGATATGGCCTGTCCTGCGGCCGGCAACTTCAACAGCGTCAACAAAGGTCATTGGTCTCTTCCCGCAGGCGGCGCGCCCATTGGGCCTAGCGCAAACTTTCGATCAAATGGAGCAATAAGAAGCCGCGTCATATCAACAATTTAAAGCATGTCAGACGCGAAAAAGCCAAATAAGCCTTCAGACTATGCTCTACGCGAAATCACCTTGGCTTGGCAACGCATTCTCGGTCAGGTCGGGTTGATTTCGCATCACTTTTTCGAAACCCGGAATCGTCTTCGGAAATGACGTTCGGCGGCTGCCTGTCAATGTAAGCCGT
The DNA here is from genome assembly GCF_045689225.1 of Methylocapsa polymorpha. Lineage (GTDB taxonomy): Bacteria > Pseudomonadota > Alphaproteobacteria > Rhizobiales > Beijerinckiaceae > Methylocapsa > Methylocapsa polymorpha. The sequence goes on from NZ_CP136862.1 coordinate 3,158,783, forward strand.
CGGCGCGCCGAAGCAAGCAGGCTTGCGGCGCGCCGACTAAGGACACGAGGGGCGGATCGAACCAAGGATGGGCAGAGCTTGGGCTTTCCCGGTGGGTAGCCCTTAACCATCGCGACCGAGAGCGCCGGCAGGAGCAGGTCTCGGCGCTGGGTCGCTTCGCCGTGCGTTACGTGTGTTAGAGGAGCGGCGCGAGGGTTTCGGACCGCTCCCTTTTTTGAATCTTCCTTGTTGATCAGCTGCGGCGGCGATCCGCCGCACAACCGTCATAGGGCGACGTAGACGAATTTGTCCTTCTTCAAATTTGGATAGTTCTCGCGCAGAGCCTTGGCGATCTTGCCGACAAGCTCCTTGTCGCCCGCCGCTGAGGAGCCGACGAAATCGGTTCCCTGGCTCCAGGTCTCCAAATAGCAATGCAAGCCTTCGTCATAATCGGCGCCGGTCGGATTGGCGGTCTTGTCCTGCAAGGAGGCGACGCCCTCCTTGCTCACTTCAAGCCGCCAATCCCTGTCGTCTTTAACCGAGGCGATCAATTTGGCGAGATCCGCCTCCGACCAATCCCCTTTCAGGTCCAACGCCATAGTCTCAATCCCTTGCTGAGGCCTCCGCGCGAGGCGCGCCGCCCCCGCTGGCCTTGTCCATCTGCGCCGATCGACAAGCAAAAATCGGCGCACTCGCGCGAAACACCCGCCAAGGCGAGCGAAGCTCAATGCCGCCGCATCCTTGACGGGCTCGCGCATCCTTGATCGGCTTGAAAAACTAGGGCAAAACTCGCCTGCCGCGACGATGCCGAATTCGACTGACGTCGAACCGGTCCGGATTTATCATTTTCCGTCGCTCGGACGCGGAGGGACCCAGCGGGGCGGTTTCGACGGAAGTCGGAATGGCTCTCAAAGGTCCCGCCCGCCGGCTCTTTTGGCGCTCCTCCAGCATCTGGCTTCGTCATCCATGCTCACTCCCTTGCGCGTCGGCATTGCTGGTCTCGGCACCGTCGGCGCCGCCGTCATAAAGCTGCTTGATCGCCAGGCTGAGGCGCTGGCTGGCCGGCTCGGCCGCAGGATCGCCGTCACGGGCGTTTCGGCGCGCGATCCGAGCAAGGCGCGCGGAATCGATCTCGGGCGGTTCACCTGGTTCGATGATCCGGCGGCTCTGGCCAAGGCTGAGGAGATCGACATTTTCGTCGAGCTCATCGGCGGCGAGGAGGGCGTCGCGCTGGCCGCCGTCGAGGCGGCGCTCGGCGCCGGCAAATCGGTCGTCACCGCGAACAAGGCGTTGCTCGCCAAACATGGCATGCGGCTGGCCCGTCTCGCCGAGGAAAAGAACGTCGCGCTCGCTTTTGAGGCGTCGGTCGCCGGCGGCATTCCGATCGTCAAGACCTTGCGCGAGGGCCTTGCGGGCAATTCGATCGAGCGCGTCTATGGCATCCTCAATGGCACCTGCAATTATATTTTGACGCAGATGGAATTGGAGGGCCAATCCTTTGAGCAATGCTTGAGCGAGGCGCAAAGCCTGGGCTATGCGGAAGCCGATCCCTCCTTCGACGTTGGCGGCTTCGACGCCGCGCATAAACTCGCAATCCTGACCTCGCTTGCGTTTGGAACGGTGATCGACACGGCGTCGATCGCGGTCGAGGGCATCGAGTCGATCACCCTCGCCGATCTCGAAGCCGCCGCGGAGCTGGGATATCGGGTAAAGCTCCTCGGCGTTGCGCAACGCACCCAAGACGGCATCGAGCAGCGCGTGCATCCGACTATGGTCGCGAAATCCTCGGCCATTGCGCAAGTGATGGGCGTCACCAATGCGGTGACGATCGACGCCGACGCCGTGCATGAATTGACGCTCGTCGGGCCGGGCGCGGGCGGCGAGGCCACGGCCTCGGCGATCGTCGCCGATCTCGCGGATATTGCGCGCGGCGTCGCTCCGCGCCCTTCGGCCTGCCGGTTGCGGCGCTCACCAAAGCGCCGCAGGCCATGCATACAGTTGCACAAGGGGGCTATTACATCCGGCTTTCGGTATTCGATCGTCCGGGCGCCGCGGCCGCGATCGCGACGCGCATGGCCGAGCGCGAGATTTCGCTGGAAAGCATCGTGCAGCGCCGCCGCCCCGGCGCGCATGGCGGAATGCCCGGCGCGAACGGCGAACCGTTCGGCGCCGTTCCGGTTATCCTGATCACCTATGCGACGCATGAGAAAACCATCCGCCAGGCGCTCGAAGCGGTCGTTGCGGATGGATTCTTGGCCGAAAAGCCGCAAGTGATTCGGATCGAGCGGGAGTGAGTTTTCGTGCGCCGTTTAAGCGGCGGGCTCTTCATTTGCCCCGCTCGCGAACGTCGCCCGTTTCTCACGCCGATCGACGTGCAGCTGGGGCCTGCTTTGGCGCGAGCGCGGCGGACGCCGAGTCGGCTTCGCCAACGCGAAACCTCGCCACGAGGCGCCCCAATTCGTCGGTTTCGCCCTTTAGGGAATGGGTTGCGGCCGTCGCCTGTTCGACCATGGCGGCGTTTTGCTGGGTCAATTGATCCATTTGATTGACCGCCACATTCACTTCATTGAGGCTGCCCGCCTGCTCCTTGGCGGATGCGGCGATCTCTGCGACGAGGCTGTCGACCCCGGCGACGCGATCGATAATCCTTTGCAGCGACGCGCCGGTCTGCCGCACCAGATTGACGCCGACCCCCACCTCGGCCGAGCTCGCGGCGATCAACGCCTTGATTTCCTTTGCCGCCTCGGCCGAGCGTTGGGCCAAAGCGCGGACTTCCTGCGCGACGACGGCGAAACCGCGTCCTGCCTCCCCCGCGCGGGCGGCCTCGACCCCGGCGTTGAGCGCAAGCAGATTGGTCTGAAAGGCGATCTCGTCGATGACGCCGATAATCTTCGAGATCTGCCGCGAGGAGGCCTCGATCTCGCCCATCGCCGATACGGCTTGCTTGACGACGTCGCCTGAATGCTGGGCGTCGGATTTCATCGTCGCGACAACCTTCGACGCTTCTCCCGCGCCGGCCGCCGTCTGTTTCACGCCGGCCGTCAACTGCTCCAGCGCTGCGGCGGCCTGCTCAAGATTCGCCGCCTGCTTTTCGGTGCGGTGCGATAGATCCTCCGAAGCCTGGGCGATCTCGTCCGCTCCCGATTTTATGCCCTGAGTCGATGTCGCCACCGCGGCGATTGCTTCGCGCAACCTGGCGACCGCCGCGTTGAAATCGATTTTCAACTGCTCGAACTCGGCCGCAAGATCGGCGTCGATGCGCGAGGCCAGATCGCCGGCGGCGAGACGCTCCAGCGACATCGCCGTCACGCGCATGGCGTCCGCGGTCTTGCGCTCGGCCTCTTGCCGCGCGGTCTCGGCGCGGCGGCGCTCTTCGTCGAGAGCTTCGAGATAGCATGAAATGGCATAGTCCATGTCCAGCATCACCGCCTTCACGAGAGCCGACAAGGCTTCCGCCATGCCGTCGGCGCCGCTTTTCGATCTCTGCAGCAGACTGGGCCAATGGTCCTTGACCAGCGCATGGATGAGGCGCTCCGTCACCAGGGCGTAGCCGCCGATATACCAACGCGGCTCGAGCCCGAGGCGCGCATGGGCCTGTCCGATCGCCTTCACGGCCCGCACATAGGTTTCGCCATAGTCAGCCGAGCTGATGATCTCCCAATGCTGTTCCTGGCGGCTTTTTGCGCCGGACATATGCGTCTCGTCGCGGAAGAACCTGCGCATCTCCGGGGTCTCGCGCAGCTTGTCGTAGAATGTGGCCAGGGCCGGACCGATCGTTTTGCTGATAAGGGGCTTCAGCTCCTGCATCGCCGCTCGCGCGCGGGCGTCAAAGTCGATGAATTCCAGACGCTGTTGCAAAGGGTCTTGCGCGCTCATGATTTCGTCCTGTTAGGTCGGGTGAGAAAATTTTCTCAGCAAGCCTGCCAGACGTGGGCGATGAAAGTTGCGCCGGGCTGTCCTGAATTGGCCCGAGGGTCGGCATCGGCGCTGACGGGAGTCATCGCGACTCAGAAATAGGTCAGCCCAAAGCCTCGTCCGGACTGTGGAGCGACAAGCCCGGATGAAAAAACGGATCGTCTCGTAAGACGGGGAGCCAACGCGCCTCGAACCAGCGTCGCTGCTCGGCGGACTCATGCTCGGAGCAAAATGCGGCGGATGTCGAACGCGCCCTTTCGGCGTGAATGAGACGAACGTCGGGATCAAATCGCGCCGACCATCCTTTTTCGGAGAGCCGGAGGCAAAGGTCTATGTCATTATGCTCTACCGGAAGATGATCCGCGTCGAAGCCGCCGACGAGCATGAATTTGCGGCGCGCGACCGCAAGGCAAGCGCGTGGGATTGCCGAGACCTCGCGCAGGACGTCATTGTATCCCAGCAAATCTGCGGAGCCGTCAGGCCGTCGGGCGCGGAAGCGGCGCGTGTCGTCGTTCATGCCGAGCGAGACGCCGGCTTGCTGAAGGCGCCCGTCTGGGCCGAAAAGCTTGCCGCCGACGGCGCCGACATCGGGCAAGAGGGCGCGCGTCACGAGGCGGCCAAGCCATTCCTCGCTAAGAATCTCCAGGTCATTGTCCAAAAACACCAGGACATCGGCCTTGCGCCTGGCCGCCGCCGCGTTGCACAGCGAGGAATCATTGAATGGTCCCGGACTGTGCAGGACGCTGACGATGCGATCGCCGCGAAATGTCTCGAAAAGCCGCTGCGCCTCGGGTTCGATGCTTCCGTTGTCGACGATGACGATCGAGAAATTGTCGAACGCCGTCTTGGCGAAAATGCTCGCGAGACAACGGCTGAGGACGCGGGCTCTATCGCGCGTCGGTATGATGATCAAGGCGGATGGATTGCCGGCGAGGCGGATCGTCGCCGACGAAGGTCCGATCGAGGGCGCTTGAGGTTCTGGCCAAGGTTGGCCGCGGGTCAGCAAGACGCGCCGAAGGGAGTGCGGTTTCGCCGCCTCGAAGCGCGCCGCGGCGGGGGAGGGGATTTCAGACCGATCGACATAGGCGCAGAGATCGTCGTCCGGCCAGTCCGCGAGGATCCGTGTCCGCAAAAAGACGGCATGGCCGAGATAGGGACGATTCGCTTGCAGGACCGGGCTCCAGCTTGGCTTCAGAACCGGGACCAGCTTGTGATCGAAACGGGGATAATCCTCGTCGCCATAGAAAATCGCAGTTGCGGGCAGTCGCGCCGCGGCTTCGATGATCGCGGCGAAGGCGAAAGGATAAGGCGCGTCCCCGGCCGCGATTGCGGCGACGATGGACTCGGCCGGGAGCGAGCGCAGGAGCGCCACGACTTGATTGCGCGGCAGGCGACGAATGCGCGGTTCGTCAGGCAGATTCGACAGCTCATGATCGGCCACGAAAATGACGCGCCAACGGGGGTAGACTTGCGCGCGCAAAGCCGTGATCAGGCGCGCAAGCGCCGCGGGGCTGGCGTGCTCGGCGTCGACGACGACATTGATTTCCGCGCTCGTCGTCCAGTCGCAGCGTGGCGCGTCGATCCTCTCGAGATCGATCGGCCGGCTGTGCGCCTTGCGCCATGCGGCGTAATGCTCGATCGGCGTGGAGCCCGTGGCCCAGTCGGGACGGAAACCCGGTTCTCGGCCCCGGCCGATGCGGCGGCCAAGGATGGAGGCGAACGCCGAGCGCGGTTGCCGCCGCAATCCTTTGGCGAAGAGCGCGCCCGATGAAATCCGTCGGATCGCCGACAAGTCGAAATCGAACCGGCCGAGACGATTGGTGGGGCTTACGCTGATGCGAATGGTTCCAGCCGGAATCCGCCCGGTCCAGATCGCGGCTCCAGCGATGGGACCAGGCCCGATCTGGTCCCGCCAGAAGCCGCCCGAGATCCAGAACCGGAAAACCGGCCGCGCTGGTTCGTCCCAAAAGCTCGTGCGATAGACGATCTCGATGAGCTTGCCGGGCTCGATCGCGGCGCGCGGTTCGATCACAAGCCAGGGTTCGCTCGATGTCGATATAAAGCGGCCGCCTTGGATTTCGACGTCTTGTTCGGGCGAGAGCGTAAACTCCGTCTTTTTCAAAATGCCTCCCTCGACATTGTTTGCTATGGGAGCCGTAAGAATCCGGTCAGCCGCAGCGCTTCAGATTGGCGCTGGAAAGGATGTAACGGCGCTTTTGAACTGAGCCGTAAAAAGAAAAACGCGCATTCTGCTCGTTTTGTCGCATCCCTGTGACATTGCGTCGGCGTTCGCTTCACTGAAAATGGTTTCGTAATGGTCTCGGGCCTTTGCACGGCCCGAGACCGGGTTCGCCTCACGGATCGAGGGTAACGAATGGGGGCGCTAATGAAAACCACCGAAATCGGGCCGAACTCGGCTTGTGGCGGGGGCGCCGCGTCGATCGCGGAGCTTTGGCCAGGATGCCGCAAGCTTCGGCAGAGGATCATTATATTTTAGGGCCTCCCGCGAGGCGGTCGAAGACCTAGGTCCGGCGCCATTGACAGAGCCAATTGGAAAGGCCGATGCGGCGAATGATCCTTACGGATCGAAACAAGAGGACTCGCATGAACCGCATACGCCGGGCCATCGTCGTTTCGTTTGGCATAGCCATAGCCATTGCGGCAGGGCTTGCGGTGCTGCCGGTTGCGGCGCTTATCGACCCGGTGACTCGAGACGCCGGCTTTGCCTTGGCCGAAGTCGCTTTTTTCGCCCTCACTCGGGTGGATCTCAATGAGCTGTCCCGCGCCGATACGGCGGGCCTCCTCCATTTCGCCTGGACGGCGGTTATGGCGATCTGCGTCATGCCCCTGGTCTTCGCCGTTCTGCTCGGTGAGATCGCCAAGGTGCGCTCATTCTTCTGGTACGCCGGGGCGACAGGTTTCATCGCGGCGTCCACGCCCTGGCTTATCCGGGGCGCTTTTCATACTCATAGGGTGACGAGCGCAAGCCCTGAGGAACTGCGCTTTGCGCTTGTATTTTTCTTCACGGGGATGGTGTCCGGCGCCGTGTTTTGGTTCATTGCGGGCGGCTCCGAAGGCGAGCGCCATGCGGCAACCGGCTGAGGCGAGACGCGTCAGGGCCGAGTTAGGCAAGATTCCGTTCCTGCGATCTCTCAAACTTCTGGGGCGAGACCGGTTGCGGCCCGAGCAGGCACGCATTATGGTCCGGCCCGCCGTGGGCGATAGCCTTTGAACGGAGCGGCGTTTGGGGCGTAGCCAAGTGGTAAGGCAGCGGATTTTGATTCCGCCATCCGGAGGTTCGAATCCTCCCGCCCCAGCCAATGTTATCAAAGGGTTGCGGAACTCACGTCCAAACAGGTGGGAGGCCGGCTACCATATGGCTACCAGTTCGCTTGCGCTGGATGCCGTCGGCTAGTCAAAAAAGCCTCTGACGAAAGCCAGCCGGTCACAACTTTCTGGAAAGACCAATCATTCATGAAGCGTGCGAAGATTTGCTCATTCTGATCTATGCGTTCGACAAACGGAGCCTAAAGCAGGTTCTTGAACACGAGCTCGAACTTGTCTCCAGGATTGACAGCTGCCGCTTGCTTCAGCGCTGCATCGGAGATGGCGGCTTCAACGATCTGATCAAAGACCAGGTGATCGGCCCGATTGCGCCAACCTCGACGAAGGACAGAGCGGCTATGTATAAGGCGGGATTTATCGAGACGCATTTGGCTTGTGCCCAAACCTCGGACTTTGCTACATACCGTCGTGGGGTACATGCTTTGCATGATGCTTTCGAGCTTCCGCAAATTGAGCCATGTCGCTCGACAATAGGATTTTAAATGGCGCATAAGCTTCAACTCGGAATGGGCTTCAGCTTTGAGCAGCTCTATACCGTCGACGGGACGGCTGCGATCGACCAGGCGTTCATCAAACATTTGGCCGAAAGCGACGTTGCGCTTCACAATCGTTTGGCGGTCGGACGTGCGGACCCCTCGTCCCTTGACGCCAAAAGCCAGTCGGATCTGATCGTAGACGCGGCTCCGCATGTCGAGGATTTTATCGGCCAGCTCTTCGGAATATCCGGCGAGATTTCGGCGATGCAGGCGCGCCACGATGAACTGGCGCCGATCTATACGGTCAAGCGGCTGTTCGTACAGCGCCGGGCGGTCAAGGGCGTCGAGCCGGAAGAGGCCGAGGCTATCGACGGACCAGCGGTCCGGGCCGACCTCGAAAAGCTATTCGGCGAACCGCTCACCGAACTCAGCTACGCGTCCCACGTGCAGAAATGGCTCGACGCCGACGATGATGATGAAGCGAACGAAGCTGCGCTTGACCTAGCGGCTAGCTACGCCGCATGGGCGACGCTTTCCGAAGCAGGCCACGCGATTCACAAGTCCGGCGTATTGTTCAAGGCGCCGCACAAGCTCAATCCCGAACATCTCGTTCCGGTCGAGACCGAAGTGATCGACGGCGTCATTCAGGCGCATCTGCCAAGAAACCATTGGCGGCATCGCGAAGGCTTCGCGCTGACCGATCACGGCATGGATCTGCGCGGCGCGCTCGATCAAGCCAATTACTGCATCTGGTGCCACAAGCAGGGCAGGGACAGCTGCTCCACCGGATTGAAGGACAAGGAAAAGCCAGGCTTCAAGGGCAGCGCTTTCGGCGTGCCGCTCAACGGCTGTCCGCTCGAAGAAAAAATCTCCGAGATGAATCTGGTGAAGACACGCGGCTTCGTGGTCGGCGCGATCGCGATCGTCACGGTCGACAATCCCATGTGCGCGGGAACTGGGCACCGCATCTGCAACGATTGCATGAAGTCCTGCGTCTACCAAAAGCAGGAGCCGGTCGACATCCCGCAGGTCGAGACGCAAACCCTGAAAGAACTGCTGTCCCTTCCTTGGGGTTTCGAGATCTATTCGCTGCTGACCCGCTGGAGTCCGCTCAATCTTCGCCGTCCTGTGCTGAAGGCGGAGACCGGCTACAAAGTGCTTGTCGTCGGTCTCGGACCGGCGGGCTACACTTTGTCGCATCATCTGATGAACGAAGGTCACAGCATCGTCGCGGTCGATGGATTGAAGATCGAGCCGCTCGAGCCGGCTTTGTCCGGCGTCGATAAACACGGCCTCCGGGCGCCGTTCGAGCCGGTCTATGACGTGAAGGCTTTGATCGAACCGTTGGAGACGCGGTCCGGCGCTGGCTTCGGCGGTGTCGCGGAATATGGCATTACCGTTCGCTGGGACAAAAACTTTCTGAAGATCATCCGGTTGCTGCTGGAACGCCGGAGCCAGTTCACCATGATCGGCGGCGTCCGCTTCGGCGGCACGCTGACCATCGATAAGGCCTTCGAACTGGGCTTCGATCATATTGCGCTCTGCGCGGGCGCGGGGCGCCCGACCGTCATTCCGATGAAGAACGGCTTGGCGCCCGGCGTCCGGCAGGCGTCTGACTTTCTGATGGCCCTGCAATTGACCGGCGCCGCCAAGGCGGATTCGATCGCCAATCTGCAGATCCGCCTGCCCGTCGTGGTGATCGGCGGCGGCCTGACCGCGATCGATGCCGGCACCGAGGCCTTGGCCTATTATCCCGTGCAGGTCGAGAAATTCCTGATCCGCTACGAAACGCTTGTCGCCGAACATGGCGAGTCGCTGGTTCGTTCGGTCTGGTCGCCGGCCGAGCAAGAGATCGCCGACGAATTCATCACGCATGCGAGAGCCATCCGGCAGGAGCGCAAGGCCGCTTCGGCGGAAGGACGGAAGCCTCGTATTACTGATCTATTGGAGCAATGGGGCGGCGTGGTTTTGGCCTATCGCCGCCGTCTGATCGACTCGCCGAGCTATACCCTGAACCATGAAGAAGTGGCTTTGGCCATGCAGGAAGGCATCCGCTTCGCGGAAGGCCTCACGCCCGAGCAGGTCAAGGTCGACCGCTGGGGCGCGGCGGAAGCTCTGGTTGTGTCGCGCAAAGCGGCCGACGGAACCAGCGAGCAGGTTGCGCTGCCGGCGCGCTGCATCATCGTGGCGGCGGGAACCCAGCCAAACACGGTGCTCGGCCGCGAAGACCCCGACAATGTCGTCCTCGACGGCCGCTATTTCCAGGCCTACGGCGAGGACGGCTCGCCCGTCAGCCCGGAAAAATCCTGCAAGCCCGACACCGTTCATGTGTTGATGAGCGCGCGGCTCGACGGAAGAGCCGTGAGCTTCTTCGGCGACCTCCATCCGAGCTTCGCCGGCAATGTCGTGAAGGCCATGGCCAGCGCGAAATTGGGCTATCCGGTCGTCAGCCGTAAAATGACGTCGATTCCGCATTCGGTCGTGAGGCCGGCGGTCCTCGCCGCGGCGATGAACGAGGGGTTGCGGGCCACCGTGCAATCGGTCGAACGCCTGACGCCGACAATCGTCGAAGTTACGGTCCAGGCGCCCTTCGCGGCGCGCGCCTTCGAGCCGGGACAATTCTATCGCTTGCAGAACTTCGAAGCCTTGGCGCCCCGTACCGGCGGCACGACGCTCATGATGGAGGGCCTAGCGCTCACCGGCGCTTCGGTCGACAAGGAGAAAGGTCTTCTGTCGACGATCGTTCTCGAAATGGGTGGTTCGTCGGATCTCTGCGCGCATTTGAAGCCGGGCGAGCCTGTCATCTTGATGGGACCGACGGGCGAGCCGACCGAAACGCCGCCGGCCGAGACCGCGCTGCTTGTCGGCGGCGGCCTCGGCAATGCGGTCTTGTTCTCGATCGGGCAAGCGCTTCGCGCGGCTGGATCGAAGGTTATCTATGTCGCCGGCTACAAACGTCTGATCGACCGCTACAAGATCGAAGAGATCGAGCGTGCGGCCGACGTCATCGTCTGGTGCTCGGACGAAGCCCCCGGCTTCAAACCGACCCGGCCGCAGGATTCGACCATCGTCTGCAATATTGTGGAGGCGATCGAGGCCTATGGATCGGGCAAGCTCGGCACGCCGGCTATCCCGCTCGACGAGGTCGATCGCATCATCGCGATCGGTTCGGACGGCATGATGAACGCCGTGGCCAAGGCGCGGCATGGCGTGTTGAAGCCGCTGCTGAAACCGTCTCACGCCGCGATCGGATCGATCAACTCGCCGATGCAATGCGCGATGAAAGAAATCTGCGGGCAATGTCTCCAGCTTCATCGCGATCCGAGCACCGGGGCCGAGACGGTCGTGTTCTCCTGCTTCAACCAGGATCAGGCGCTCGACCGCGTCGATTTCGCCAGCCTTCGCCAGCGTCTCTCGCAAAACAACGTGCAGGAGAAGCTGACAAAGTTATGGATCGACCGGGCTCTGCGTCAATTGGGCTGGCGTGAGCGCGTCGCTGCTGAGTGAATAGAACAACCTGGTGTGGACGGCGATCGGAATTGGCGTGAATCCGACGCGCGGGTAAAGAGGGCATAAAACTTGCTTTTAGTCCGATGGGAGCAACAAAGGCTGAGTGATAGACCCGAGTCAATGCCGTCAGCCGCCGAAGGCCAGCATTGACATGGGCCTAGCACCCAGGCGCAATCGGTCGTCGAAGTCGATGACCAGGTCCGTGAGATCGACCGGTTCTATACGCCGACGATCGAGCGCAATGAACTACGCGCCGTTTATGCGCGGATTCTCGCCGCCGCCAACACTTGGCGGCCTTGACGAAAAAAACAGCTTGAGAGTCTCAACGGCTGGCGTTTAACTAAAGGCAGCACGCAACGTTCTTGCGGCGGCCCTGCAAAGGGTTTAGCACACCGATAATCAAGTAGGCGCGGACCGAGTGCGCCACCCGGGAGGTAGTCATGACCTTTGTCGTGATCGACAATTGCATTAAATGTAAATACACGGACTGCGTGGCGGTCTGCCCCGTCGATTGTTTCTACGAGGGCGTGAACATGCTGGTCATTGATCCGGATGTATGTATCGACTGTGGTGTTTGCGAGCCAGAATGTCCGGCCCAAGCGATTAAAGCCGATACTGCCAAGAACCTTGGTATTTTCCCCAAGCTCAACGCCGACATGGCGAAGATCTGGCCAAATCTTGCGTTCAAACGTAAGGCCCTGCCGGAGGCGGCGGAATTCGATGGCAAGCCGAATAAATATGAGGCCTTTTTCTCGGCGGATCCGGGCGAAGGTGGCGCTAAAGGCGCCAAACCCACCAAAAAGAAAAAGGGTGAATGAATAGGGTGTGCGCCCCGGTTGACCGGACACCGGGCGGGTTGAGTTAAGCACTAAGACGATGAACCCCCGAGGCGATCGGAACTTGAGGGCCGGGGTGCGGGTGAATCTCACAATAGGTCTTCGAACCAACCGGGTAAGTTGGCGAGGATCGCACCTGCGTCCGTCGCGAAACCACCCAAGCCCGCTATCTGTGTTGCCCGCGTCAACAACCTTTAGCGGCATTGGCGGCGGTCCTCGACGTCCGGCTCGGCTGCAACGGCGGTTTGGCAAGCAATGACTTGATCTTCTCCGCATCCGTCGGCGTCGCCGGATTGTAGACCACCATGCTGAGATCCGTGCGGCCGTCGATCGAAAAGGCCGAATATTCAAAGGCGAGCGGACCAAGCACCGGGTGGCGTATGTGCTTGACCGCTTCGCCATGGGCGCCGCGAACGTCGTTGTCGCGCCACATCGCGTTGAACTCGGGACTGAGCCGGCAAAGTTCATCAACGAGAGGCCCCACCTCCGCCGCGGCCCCTGCACGCGCGGCATCTACTCGGAACGCGCCCAACACGAACCGCGCCACGCTTTCCCAGTCGTATTGCGCAGCGCGGGCGCGCGGGTCGAGGAAGATGAAGCGCAGGATATTGCGCTGCTCCGGCGGCAGCGATCCGTAATCCATCAGCATCACGGTCGCGGCCCGGTTCCACGCCACGACATCCCATATTGCGGTCCTGATCACGGCAGGGCTCGGGTCTAGCGCATCGAGCACGCGCTGCAGCCGTGGCGTGACGTCGTCGTTTTTCCGGTAGCGCACTTCGGGCGGGCGGCCGAGGCCGAGCAGGAAGAGGTGCTCGCGCTCGACATCCGTCAGCATCAGCGCGCGGGCGATCCGGTCGAGCACGTCGGCCGAGGGCGCGCCGCCGCGACCCTGTTCGAGCCACGTGTACCAAGTCGGGCTGATATTGGCCCGCTGCGCCACTTCCTCACGGCGCAGGCCGGGCGTGCGGCGACGCTCCGGCGACAAGCCGAACGCGGCCGGATCGAGCTTCGCCCGGCGGACCTTCAGATAGGTCCCGAGCAGATTCTCGGTCGTGAAGTGCTCGCTCATCCTGTTAAGTATCTTACTATGATAAAGTCACTATTTTACCAGAATAGATCGCGAGCCGACATTTGTCTCCAGCGAACCCTGGAGACCTGCTCATGCGTGTTTTCGTCACCGGCGCAACCGGATTCATAGGCATTCCCACGGTCAAGGAACTGATCGCCGCCGGACATAAGGTTCTCGGCATGGCCCGTTCGGAGGAAGGGGAAAAATCCCTGGCCGCCATTGGCGCGGATGTTCTTCGCGGTTCGCTTGAAGACCTTGATAGCTTGCGTCAGGGGGCAAGCGCTTCCGATGCCGTCATTCACTTGGCCTTCATCCACGACTGGTCGAAATTCGCGGAGAATTGCGCGATCGACCGCCGCGCCATTGAAGCCTTGGGTTCCGTTCTGGCTGGTTCCAACAGGCCGCTCATCGTCACAGGGGGGTTGGCGGGATTAGCCGGGCCCGGCCAGGTTGCGATCGAAGATGACGTGATGCCGGCGGATTTCCCATTTCCCCGTGTTTCGGAACAGACGGCTCTATCGCTAAAGGGCGTCCGCGCCTCGGTAATGCGCCTTCCCCAGGTCCACGACCCGGTCAAGCAGGGTCTCATCACCCCTGCGATCGAGGTCTACCGCGAAAAGGGCGTGTGCGCCTATGTCGGCGACGGACGCAATCGCTGGCCGGCGGCGTATGTTCTCGACGTAGCGCGTCTCTACAGGCTGGCGATCGAAAAGGCTGAGCTGAACGCAAAATATCACGCCGTCGCGGAAGAGGGCGTCTCGATGCGCGATATTGCCGAAGCCATTGGCCGGCGCCTGAAGCTGCCGGTCAAATCCATCGCCCCGGAAGAGGCCCAGGCCTTTTTTGGCTGGATTGGCATGTTTGCGGCCTACGATATGCCCGCATCCAGCGCGCTGACGCGGAAGCGACTCGGATGGGAGCCGACTGGACCTGGGTTGATCGCCGATCTCGAACAACTGCGCCTATCCGATAGCTGACGTTCATAAGGACAATCCGAGGCGCAGAAGATCAAACCGAAGGTCGCGTCTCGGGCGAGCCAAGGCGTAAACGGCCACGAGGGCTGCAGCAAAGCCGGAAGCAGCGCCGACGCCGAGCGACCAGCGTGGGCCAAACGTGTTGGCGACCCAGCCGACGATCGGCGCGCCCCCAAGAGCGATGCCGACGCGCAGCGCTATCACCCGTCGGCGCATGGCGGGCTCGGTCGGGAACTGCATCAGGCTGTTCGTCGTATTGGTGAGGGTAAGTGCCGCCACGCCGATGACGACGAGCGCGCCGGCGAAAAACCAGTGGCCGGGCGCAATGGCGGCCGGCATGCAGCCGAGCCCGAAGATCGCGGCGCCGATCAGCAGCAACGGAAACTGGGGCTTCTCACGGCGGGCGCCGAGAAGCGCGCCCGCCACCCGGCCGATCATCCGTGCAGCATTGAACGAGGTCGAGTTGAGCGTCACCGCGTTGTGCAAGTCTTTATCCCCGACGAGTTCCGCGACGAAGGTTTGGCGCGCCGGCGCATCGAACGTCGCGGCGGACGAAAAGAACGGCTGCGCCGGTAGGCGCGGCCGTTCCCGGAAAGCCAGGGATTTGCGCGAAAGGCCCGTCCTCAGGCCCTCAGAGCCACCAGGCCGCCCATCGCCGGATCCGATATGCTGTCGCGTCCTGTCTCGAGATGCCCGGCCAGGCGGCGCTCAAAGCTCGGATCCTCCGCGATCGTGACGACCAGATCGTACCAGCCTTGGAATTGGTCAACCGACAGCGGGAAGTCGGCATGCCCGTCCGGAGAAAGCACGCGGTGGACTCTCTCGCCGGTGTACGCATCGAGCAAGGTCACGTTTGCGTTCCGCGAGCTAGCATTGTGCAGCGCAAGTGAGATCGAGCCGTTGCCGTCGAAGCCCCATTCGGATTCGCGTTCGGACCGGACCTCGAGCGCTATGGCGCCCAAGCCAAGGCGGCCCTTGAAGGAACGGAAAAACCCGTTCGGACCGTAGACGCTCAAATCGTACGAGCCGGAGACCGTCCACTTTCCCGACAGCTTCTTGTCAGCCTCAACCGTGTAGTTCCTGACCGGATCGGCGGCGCCGCCGGAACGAACTTGGAACACCGCGCCGGCCTTGCCGCTGTTGATGAAGAACAGTTCGACCGTATTGGTGGCGGCGCGGACGCTGTCGTGGACGCTCAGATCATAGGGGAGGGCGCGCGCCGGGCGGACGCCTTTTTCCTGCTGAGGAACGCCGATAATCACGCCGTCCTTCGTGACCGAGACGGACGGCGGGTTGACGGCGCCGGACAGCTCGCCGACCGGCGGCAGGAAGCTCGCGGTGGACACCAGCTTGACCGGCTCGTCATTCGGATTCTTGAAATTGAACACCGACGTCAGGTCGCCGCAGACGGCGCGGCGCCAGGGCGAGACGTTCTTCTCGAAGACGCCGAAGCGCTTCTCGATGAATTGAATCGTCGATGTGTGATCGAAGACCTGGGAGTTCACGTAACCGCCTTTGGTCCATGGCGAGATCACGATGGCGGGCACGCGGTTCCCGAGCCCGATCGGGCCGTTCGGCGTGGAGGTCGTGACGATCTCATTGTGGTAGTCGACCGTTGACGCGCCAATGTCGGGCGTGGCCGGGAATGTGACCGGCGGAGTAGGCGGAACGACGTGGTCGAAGCTGCCGTCGGCTTCGTCGTAGTTGACGATGAAAACAGTCTTGCTGAACACCTCGGGCTTCGACACCAGTATGTCGAGAATCTGCGAGATGTACCAGGCGCCATAGTTGACCGGGGCTTCGGGGTGCTCGGTGTATCCGTAGGGACCGACGAACCACGTGACCTGGGGCAGCGCGCCGTTTTGCACGTCGGCCTTGAATTGGGCGAACAGACCGAGGGCCCAGGCCTCCCAGGCCGAGCCCGGAGCGCCGGGCGAAGGCTGATTGTAGGCCAGCGCCGTGCCTGTGCAGGCGTTATCGAACAGCGAGCTGCCCTTGCTGGACGCGGCGTATTGGGCGAAGTAGAGCAGCGAGTTGTCAGTGTAATTGCCAGAGAAACTGTCGGAGGGTCCCCCGTCTCCGAAATCCGGCGCGAAGGTGGCGCCCGCCAAATCCTGATAGATCTTCCAGGTCACGCCCGCCTTATCGAGCACTTCGGGAAGCGTCTCCCAGGCCAGGTAGTGGCCCTTCGGGCTCAGGCCGTTGCCAGTGATCGGGCCGGAGCCGTAGCCATCCGATCCAGCCGCGCCGAGATAGTCGACGTTGCCGACGCATCCCGTCCACATATAGCATCGATTCGGATTCGTCGGGCCCATGAGCGAATGGTAGTAGTTGTCCAGCACCGTGAAGGCGTCGGCCAGCGCGTAATGATAGGGAATGTCGTCGCGC
This sequence comes from Methylocapsa polymorpha, assembly GCF_045689225.1. Lineage (GTDB taxonomy): Bacteria > Pseudomonadota > Alphaproteobacteria > Rhizobiales > Beijerinckiaceae > Methylocapsa > Methylocapsa polymorpha. Next base: position 3,175,278 of record NZ_CP136862.1, read on the forward strand.
GTGAAGTAGGACATCGCCAGCGGACCCTTCTGGATCGCCCAGCTGTCGTACTGAGCAGAGTTCCAAGCAAGGTGGGTGCCGCTCCAGCTGTGATCGGTTCCGTCAATATAGCTGAAGCCGAGGCTTTTCAGCCCAACGCTGAGCTTCGCTGGATCGATGCGGAACGGCGGGATCACCGGAACGCCATTCGCGGGGCCGCCGAGGTTGCCATAGTTGGCCAGAACGCCGTAGCTTGCATAGGTCGCGCCGGCCGGTTGTAGGAACACCGACGCCTTGACGCTGCCGCCGGACTGAAGCGGGAGATTGATCTTGACCGCGCGCGGATCGGCGAAGCCGCGGACGCCGCGCAATGTTCCGAAATGATGGTCGAACGGACGATTCTCCTGCATCAGGATAACAATATGCTCGACATCCTTGATCGTGCCCGTGTGGTTGTGGGCCGGGATCGCAAGCGCCTTTGCGACAGTCGAGTCCAGAGTGCCGGCCAAGGTGCCTAAGCCCAGCAATTGCAAGATTTGACGGCGATCGGTTTTTTTCATCAAATAAGGCCTCCCCCCAAGCAAGGGTGTGCGCGTGACGGATCGACGCCGGCCGATTGGCGCCCCTGCGAAATCGGCCGGGCGCCGCAACCTAGGGAGGGACAATTGCGCTCTGATGAAGCTAAAGCGAAGCTATGGTGACCGAGCTGGACCGAGGACAAACGGATGCCGACGCTCTCGCCCACGAGTTGCGTCGCGTCCAGGAGCTGACTCGGTTTCGTCGGCACGTCGATGCGCTGGCGGCGGCCCGCGCTTTGCTGCAGCGCGCGCCGTCTCTGCGGGGCGCACTATACTTGTCGGCGCTGAACCAGCGGCTGCTCTTTCAGGCAAAGGATGCGCTGGAGACCCTGGATGTCCTCGAGCAGGCGCACCCGGACTACAGCCTCCTTTTCCAGGAGCGCGGTCATTGCCATGTCGCGTTGGGCGATCCGGCGCGCGCCATCGAGTCCTTCGAAACTGCGGTCGGATTGAATTCAGCCCTACCGTCGAGCTGGGCAATGCTGGAGAGACTTCTGAGCGCAGCCGGCCAGCCGGAGAGAGCCCGCGCCGCATCGCAGCATCTTTTGAGGCTCAAAGAACTGCCGCCCGCGATCGTCGAGGCGGGCAGCTGGTTCTGCGACGGCGCGCATGCGGCAGCCGAGAATCTTCTGACGGGCTACATCGCCAGCCAAGGAAGGCATGTCGAGGCGCTACGCCTGCTCGGGAGGATCGCCCAGCGGCGTGGCGCAGCGAATCAGGCGGAAGGCCTTTTCCGCGAAGTGGTGGACAAGGCGCCGGGTTACGCCAACGCTCAACTGGATTACGTGCGCATTCTGATCGAGCGCCAGAGTTATCCGGCGGCGCTGGCGCAGGTCGATCGCCTGCTGCGGGCCGCGCCTTCTGATCCCGAGGCCAGATTTCTTCGCGCCACCATATTCGCAGGCCTGGGACGCCACGACGATGCGGTTCCGATCTTCCGCCAACTGCTCTCGGAGACGCCGCAGCGCAATCACTTGCGGATCGTGCTGGGCCATTCGTTGAAAGCGCTCGGCAACGCCGACGAGGCCGTGCGCGCCTACCAGGACGCAACTGGCGGTCAAGCCGACATCGGCGACGCTTACTGGAGCCTCGCCAATCTGAAGACGTATCGCTTCTCCGACGACGAGCTTGAGCGCATGCGGGGCCTTGAGGCGCTCCCAGGCCTGGAACTGCCGGATCGCGCGCACCTTTGCTTCGCTCTCGGAAAGGCGCTGGAGGATCGGGGCGACTATGGCGGATCCTGGGCATTTTACGAGCGCGGCAATTCGCTGGCGCGGGCAAAGAGCGGCTACCAGCCCGAGGCGATAGAGGACGAAACCCGCCGTCTGCTCGAGGTGTGCGGCGAGGAGTTTTTCGCCGCCCGCGCCGGCGCCGGCGCAGCGGCGCGTGACCCGATTTTCATAGTCGGCCTGCCGCGCTCGGGCTCGACGCTGATCGAGCAGATCCTGGCCTCGCACCCGGACGTCGATGGCACGCAGGAATTGAACGACATTCCTCGGATCGTCTCGGATTTACAGGAACAGGAACCGAACCGCGACGATACCCGCTACCCCGGCCTGCTGCCAGGCCTGGACCCGGCCTTGTACGAGCGCCTCGGGCGCCGCTACCTGGACGAAACCCAGGTCTATCGGCGCGGGCGGCCGTATTTCGTCGATAAGATGCCAAACAACTTCCGGCACGTCGGCCTGATCCACCTCATGCTGCCCGAGGCAAGGATCATCGACATCAGGCGCGAGCCTATGGCCTGCTGCGTCAGCAACCTGAAGCAGTTTTACGCGAGAGAGCAGGAATTCTGCTACGGAATTGAAGAGATCGCGCGATACTATCGGACGTATCTGGAGCTGATGCGTCACTGGGATCGTGTCCTGCCGGGACGAGTGCTTCGCGTCAGCTACGAGGACCTGGTCGACGACCTCGGCGGCAACGTGCGCCGGATCCTCGCCTATTGCGGACTCGAATTCGACCCCGCCTGTCTGGAGTTCCATCGCAGCCGGCGCGCAATAAACACGCCAAGCTCGGAACAAGTGCGTCAGCCGCTTTTCCGCGAGGGGCTCACCCAGTGGCGGCGCTACGACCCCTGGCTCGATCCGCTCAGAGAAGCGCTTGGCGACGCAATCAGTCAGCGCCGTGATTAGCGCGGCGGCGACGGGACCGGCTCAAGATTGGGGGCGCGTGGGCTAACCGGATCACAAATGATTGCAGAAAGGCCTCGATCCGACCGACAAGGCTGGGAGGGTGGCTAACTATTACCTCAACTTGCGGCATGACGTGGAAGCTATCGTGCACAGTTGCAGCGCGCCACATCCAAGGCGCCTCGTATCTTTGCAATCATCTCCACAACCAGCATCCAACGCCTCCGATCAAAACCGGAGGCGTTCTGCCGACCCCACTTAAAGGGGTCCCGTTTGGATGAAAACGACCGCTCAACCATCGATGAAATCCTGGCTGACCTTGGCCGATGGCAAATCCGTTCTCGCCGCTATGCAGACCCGACTGGTTCAAGCTCAGGCCGATAAATATTGTGCTCAGTCGATCGTGGTCTCGCTCGACGGCGGCCACCTCGGCAAATTAACGCGGTTCCCGCAACGTCACGCGGCATCGCGACCCCCAACTTTGAAGCGATCTCATGCGTACTGCGTGAGCGTTTCATGAGTTGAGGCTCTCTCGCGGGTGAAGATGCGTAAATCGGATAGTGCTGATCGCTGGACTTCGCGCTTGGGCGGCGTCCTCAAGGTCCGAACCTATCGCAACTCCGCGTAACCAGCCGCCGCGGCGTCTCGCTCGATCTGCAATGCGAGCTCATAATCGCTTTCGCTAACGAATTCGAAACCGCCAATCAACAGCGCCGATCGTATAAAGCCGAGTTCAGGGTCGCTCGCCACTTCGTTCAGCGCTCTGCGCAGGACGGCGAGAGTAGCGTCATCCGTCTTCCAAGCGGTGATGAAGGGGGGAGCAGCCGCGAGCACTGATTGCCCGATTTGCCTGACGCGCGCCGTGAGCTTGGGTTCGAAGCACTCTAGATGCGCGAACGTGACGCAATCGATGGCGGCGAGGTCCGCCCGACCATTTGCAACCGCCTGGACGCTGGCCACATGGGAGCCGGTGACAACGACGGACCCAAAAAACGACTTGCTTTCTGCGAGGGGAGCGATTGTCGCCCGCAGCAGGTTCATGCCGGTGTTGCTGTCAAAGCCATTCACGGCGCAGACGCCGCCGCGCAAATCGCTCAGCATTTCAAAATCAGACTTCGCATTGACGATGAAAATGCTGCGATGCTGAAAGCCGTCGCAACCCCGCGATGTGTAGCGCGGCGCAGCGACGATTCGTGCGCTGTTCCTGAACTGCTTCATCAGAGGATACCCGCAGGCTTGCCCGATGATTAGGCCAGGATCGCGCCAAGCAGCAGTATAATCTTGCGATCTGCTCAGGCGGCTTGGAGTCTCCGTCACTCCGGCGTCTTGGAGGCGCTTAGCAATTGCACGCCAGAACGCATCAGTTTCCGATCTAAGTTGCGGAAAGTCGTACATTGGAAACGCGGCGACAGGCCGAATGCGAGTAATCTCGGTTGCGATCTTGTTCATGGCGCCAGGGGATGGACGGGACCGTCATGCGGCGCGAAAAGGTAACGTCGTAATATGTCTAAATAGCCATCGTAAACGACCCCGCCGTTCTTTGCGATCAGTGTCTCGCGATGTTTTTGGTACCAACCTGGAATGCGGTACCACGGCAGATTCGGATGGTCGTGATGGACGACATGGAGATTGTTGAAGAGGAAGAGCGGCCCGAGGATCCCAGCGTTTTCGACGATCGCGGTCCGCTCCGCGACAACTTTCGCGGCGCGATGCTCGGCAAACGATCGAACGAGCGACAAGGAGATCCCTGGATAAACGATACCGAACAGATAGAACCAAGGGCTCATTTCACAGACGTCGAGGATCCAGATCAAAACCGCGACGCATCCGAGGAAATGCGTCGTCCAAGCGACCAGCGCTTCCCGAGCGTTTGTTCGCGCGGGCGCAAGCTCGCGCGCGAGCAAACGCCCTGCATTCCACGCCGGACCGAGCGCAAGCCTGCCGATGAGGGTCGTCTGGGACCAAACGACGAGCCGTGCGACGGCTCCAATCTTCGACCAACTTTTCGGCGTCCAATAATAGGACTCCGGATCATGTAGGGGATCGGTCAAGGTCTCGTCGTGATGGTGGGCGAGATGCGAGGCTCGGTAGACATCATAGGGCAGCCACAGCGACAATGGAACAAGCCCTATGGCCCGGTTGGCGCTTCGCCAGCAAGTTGGATGGCCGTGCAGCAGCTCATGCTGCAATGACGAATGCCAAGCGATCAGCCAGGAGCCGAAAGGCGTCACTAGCCAAATGGGCAAGTGAGCGTGGAAAAACGTCAACGCCGACCAAGCGCCGTAAATGAAGGCGGCAAGACAGATCGTCGGCCATTCAATTGTTGTCGATTTTGGCATTGGCGGCGGCGCGGGTCCATGAGTTTGTATTCTCTATAGACTAAATATATTTATTGTTCCACCTCAAAATGAAGGCCGCATTATCGTTAAGTCCTCGCTGCTGCGGAGCGTGCGGCGCTACTGGCGCGCGACGGGCGGGCGCCAAAGGGAAAAAGCGGCGCCCGCCCGCATTCCATCATGCGCCGCGCGGCATCAAGGTTTTCGCGAATTTGCTTAGCAAGTAGCGCTCGACGCCGGCCGGCGACACGGCCGGTCCTTGCTGAGCGCGCAAAGCCCATCGGGCGTGCGGACAACTGGCATGTCGCGATGCAGCAGGTCCACCTTCAGGATGGCTCGGTCTTCATTTTCTCGAGATGCTCGTCGATGGCCGTCAATGAGGGCTCGAAGAGCCAGAGCGACACGCCCTTGGCGTAGCGTTCAGACCAGCCACTGCGCGTCCCAAGGTTAGCGGTGCGTCGTGAGCAAAGCCGAACCGTTTGGCGACCTGCGGCGTCAGGCGCGATATCCGACCATCTCAATCCGATTTCGTCCGCGGCTCAGCCCAATATCGCCTTGTGGTGCGCAATATGGTCGGCGACGAAAGTGGAAATGAAGTAGTAGCCGTGGTCATAGCCTTCGTGACGGCGCAGCGCCAGCTTCTGTCCTGCTTTGGCGCAGGCGGCCTCGAAGAGATGCGGATGCAGTTCGCGCTCGAGAAACTGGTCCTTTAGCCCCTGGTCGATCAGGATTGGCGGCAGGCGGCGTCCGGATTCGATCAGGGCCGTCGCGTCCCATTCCGCCCAGGCTTTGCGATCGGGACCGAGATAATTCGAGAATGCCTTCTCGCCCCAAGGACAAGAGGACGGCGCGACAATCGGCGCGAAAGCCGAGACGGAATGGAATTTGTCGGGGTTTCGCAGGGCCGCGACCAAGGCGCCATGGCCGCCCATCGAATGGCCGAATATCCCCCAGCGCGCCGGATCGACGGGGAAATGCGACTCGATGTAGGAGGGCAATTCGCTCGCGACATAGGAGCCCATCCGATAAGCCTCGCGCCAGGGCTCGGCCGTCGCGTCGAGATAGAAGCCGGCGCCCTGTCCGAAATCCCAGCTCGCGTCATCGCCGGAGAAACGGCGGTCGCGAGGCGAAGTGTCGGACGCGATCAGCACATAGCCGGCCTTGGCCGCGTGCTGTTGCGCGCCCGCCTTCACGATGAAGGTTTCTTCGGTGCAGGTGAGTCCGGCGAGATATAGGAGCGCGGGGGCCTTCCGATCGCCTAGCCCTTCCGGAACAAAGACCGAGAAGCGCATTTCGCCGCCAATCTCCTTCGAGGAATGGCGATAGAATCCAACCTCGCCGCCAAAGCAGCGATGCCGGCTGATCTCTATGGGCGCGGACATCAGAACTCCACCACGGCGCGGATCGATTTGCCTTCGTGCATCAGATCGAAACCCTCATTGATCTTGTCGAGCGGCAGCTTATGGGTGATGAGATCGTCGATATTTATCTTGCCGTCCATATACCAGTCGACGATGCGCGGCACGTCGGTGCGCCCGCGCGCTCCGCCGAAGGCCGAGCCCTTCCAGACGCGTCCAGTGACGAGCTGGAACGGCCGGGTCTGGATTTCGGCGCCTGCGGGCGCGACGCCGATGACAATGCTCTGACCCCAGCCTTTGTGGCAACATTCGAGCGCCTGCCGCATCACGGTGACATTGCCTGTGCAATCGAACGTATAATCGGCGCCGCCCTTGGTGAGATCGACCAGATAGGGGACGATTTCCTTGCCGCCGAGCTCCTTCGGATTGACGAAATCCGTCATGCCGAATTTCTCCGCGATGGCTTTCTTCGAGTCATTGATGTCTACGCCGACAATCTGGTCCGCTCCGATCAGTCGAAGCCCTTGAATAACGTTGAGACCTATGCCTCCGAGGCCGAAAACCACGGCGCGGCAACCAACTTCGGCGCGCGCCGTCCAGATAACGGCGCCGACGCCTGTCGTGACGCCGCAGCCGATATAACAGACCTTGTCGAAGGGCGCATCTTCGCGGATTTTCGCGAGCGCGATTTCCGGCGCCACAATATAGTTCGAGAAGGTCGACGTGCCCATGTAGTGATAGATCGGCTTGCCTTCGTAACTGAATCGCGAGGTCCCATCTGGCATCAGGCCTTTGCCCTGGGTCGCGCGAATCTTCTGACAGAGATTAGTCTTTTGCGAGAGGCAATATTCGCATTCGCGGCACTCCGGGGTATAGAGCGGAATGACGTGGTCGCCCTTTTTTAGGGAGGTGACGCCCGGTCCGACATCGACGACGACGCCAGCGCCCTCATGGCCCAGCACGCTTGGAAAAATGCCTTCCGAATCGAGCCCCGATAAGGTGTAGGCGTCGGTATGGCAGATCCCGGTCGCCTTGATCTCGACCAAAACCTCGCCCTCGCGCGGCCCGTCGAGATCAAGGTCAACAATTTGGAGCGGCTTCTTGGCTTCAAAGGCGACGGCTGCGCGCGTTTTCATAATTATCTGCCTCCGGCAAGATCGGATCTCGAGTTTCTTGGCGTATAGCCGCACGGCAGCGCATGGAAAGGCCATGCGAGGAGAGCTCATCTGCGGCGTTCGCGGTGAAGGACTTAGCGCGCCTTGACGTGAGCGGCAATAGGCGCGTCGGCGGTATGTTTCTAACCTTCGGAGATCTTAAGAGCGGTAAAGCTTCAATGGCTGCTCAATTTCAAAAGCGTCTGTCACAGCAGCGCTGCGAGCGCTGTTCCTCCTCACCCCCTTGCCAATTCCGACATAGGCGGCGAATCTCGAACTCTTTCGTAGTCTGAGGATCTTTGACCCTAAACCGCGGTTATTTCGTTGAGCAGATGGGCGTCGATGCGCTTAGAGGAAATCATTGTCGGCGTCGTCTTCTTCGTCGTCGACATCGACGCCTTTTTCCGCCGCCGCGGCCTTCAACGCCTCCTCCAAGGCGAGGCAACGCTCGAAATATTCCTCGTCGCCGTCCTCGGTCACGGTTCCTTGCTCTTGTGGGGCGGACGCGGCGCCGATAGCAAAGGCGACGCAGGCGGCGTTGCTTGCCAATTTGTCGGCCGTGTCGACGATCGACATGCTCCATGTTTGGGTTGCGATGTTGAAGAGGCTCAGGACCGCCCTCTTCCCGTCGCTGATGATCTCCGCGTGGCATCCGGTTTCGGCGGCCATTCCGCTGCTGGTCTTGCCTTCGTAGATTTGTCTCATCGAATTTTCCCGGTGGTGCGGCGGCGGCTCAGCGCGACAATGGGCTTGATTTGGCGACGGTCCACGGCGACGCGTCTGGCAGTCGGGACAATCCTATGCTGGCCGTCGCCATTAACGAGGAGCCCATCTTGTGTCAACGGAGGAGTTAGAGTCCGTTGTTGGGGTGGAGCGAAACGAGGCTAGTTTTGGCTGGGCGTAGAATACGGCGCGCCGCGTCCGCCCGGTGGATATGGTTGCGGCTCCCAGCGATTTCGGCTTTATCACAGCAATGACCAGCCCCGCTACCGCCACGGCTCACAACCTAAAACGTTTAGCCAATCTCGAAGCTCGTCACGCCAAAACAGCGATCAATCCGCCCGGCGGGCGATCCCTTCGTATACATGCGCGCAGTCTCGAACACCGGCTCCATGCCATGCCGTTTCGCGAGTTCTATAGCGGCGGGATTGGCCTCGGGCGTGTCGAGAAAGATAGGCTGTCCGGCCGCGCGAGAGGCCAAACCTTGAAATACAAGGCCTGCAATGTGCGGATCGTCGGCAAAGAGCGGCCCGATCTTGAAACCCAGGCGGCAGGCGCGCAGCACGCCGTATCCCTCGAGTCTCTGCTTGCCCAGGACCCCAAGGGCTGCCCCTTGCGGTTGTTCAATCCAACGCCGAAGAAAGTTCGGACGGGCGGCGGAAAATACAGTCTCATCATAGCGAGCGATCTCGGCGAAGGCTACCGAGGATAAGTCGGTCAGACCGGTTGGTTCTACGCCGCCGCCCTTGCCTTGATGACGTATGTTGCGATGGGCGAGCTCAAACCCGGATCTTCTGTAGTTTCCTTGCTGGGCGACGACGCCGTCCAGTCCCACATTGCGTCCGTTCATATAGGCCATCGCCGCTTCCCAGAGCTGCAGGCCAAAACCTCGTCCTCTATATTGAGGCTTAACGATGTAGAGCCCCAAGAACCCGTAATGCTTGTCATAGGCTACGGCGGAAACGCAGCCTATCGGCTCGCCGCCGACGAGTTCGCCGAGGAAAAATCCTTCCGGATCGGCGGCATAGAAGCATTTCGCGTCGTATAGACCCGGATTCCAGCCTTCGGCCGCGGCCCATTCGACGGCCAGGCCGAGCTCGCTTTCAGCCATTCTTCGAACAACCAGCTCCGCGGAATTCATAGCCTCAGCTCCGGCTTCACTTCCCCCGGCGCGCGCCGCGCGCTGGGGACCTTTTTGACGCCTAACACGGCGAGCGCGCTACTGCCCGTTCCGAGTCGGCCTACATCCTTCATTCTCGGCGTCATGCTGGCGGAGGAACTTGCCGTTCTTCGTGCAGCCGAAGCAACGCCCGCCCTGAAAGTGATAGACGAGCGAGGGGTGTTACACCATACAAGGTTATTGCCCGGGCAGGACATGCCCCGGAGGCGGCGGCCGGCGCTTGGTCTGGGCGGAAGCAGGCGGCCGCGCTAACAGAGCCGCGGCAGCGTACAGGCGAAATATCGCGGTCGTGAGCTCGCCTTGTTTTCCAAAAAGCTAAGACGGCGGCGAAATCAATGTCTAGCAAATGCGCCCAGGCCGAATATGCGGATGGTCCGGGCGGATAATCGGGTCGAACGTGTGGTGCGACAATAACTAGACCAGCGCTTGCTTAGGACAAAGGGGTCCGGCTCGCATCTTGTGGCGACGGCCGGACCGCTCCCAGCAAGAGAACCTCGGAGGCGTCTTGGACTGTAGCGCGAATTGCCGCTCGGCTCCCTTGCGGCGGCAAATTCCCCTTGAAGACGAAGCGGCGGCGGGCCTCGTGATAGGCGGGGTCGGGCCCGAAGAAATTGACCTGCATCCGCGCCAATTCTTCGGCGCGATAGCTTGCGAGGGGCTTGACGCATTCGTCATCGAAACGCCTCTCGTGCTTCGTCCGAAGCATGGCGCGGAATTCGGGCCTCTTGGCGAGACGCCTCGCCCGCTCCCTCAGCCCGGCCTCGAACTCTTCGCTATCGTCGCCGAAGGCGTCGTCGAGAATTCCAATGTCCTGCGCCGCGCGCGCGCCGATCGGCTCGCAGGCCAGGGTTAGCTCCAGCGCCCGCTTCTGTCCGACCCGCCGCGGCAGCGTATAGGTCCAGTATTCCGATCCATAGAGATCGCCCATGCTCCGGTAGTGGGGATTTAGGACGACCCCTGACCGCGCATAGACCTGGTCCGCCGCGAGCGCCAGCATTACGCCGCCTGCTCCGGCATTGCCGCGCAACCCAGCGATAACGAGATGGGACATGGTGTTGAGGATTTCGAAGACGAGATCGTCGATCGCATTGATGTTCCGCCAGGATTCGGCGGCGGGATCGGCGCTCGCCTCGATCACATTGAGATGGATGCCATTCGACCAGAAATCAGCGCCGCCCAGCAGGACGATAACCCGGGTCGGGCGCGACCGAGCGCGCAGAAATGCGTCGCGAAGCCGATAGCATTGGGACGTGCTCATCGCCCCATTGTAGAAATCGAACGAGAGATAACCAACCTCATCCTCTTCTGAATAGACGATCTCGTGGAAGGTGCGATGATCGACTGGCGCATCGATCGGCAGCGACGCCTCGGGCACGCCGCGAAGCAGCGGTCCCAGGACCTGCGTCGCCGGAAGCTTGATCCCGGCGACGAGGCACAGCTCGGCGTCGCAGATGTCGCAGCCGACGCCCGCCTCGGCGGGGCGGCAAGTCGCCTCCTGGGCCTCAGCCCCATCCTTGGCCTTCAGGTGGGAGATCCAGACCGCGCCATCGACCGTGCCGACGCAGATCGCGCCGTCGCGCCGGGCCAGAACCTGGCCGGGGAGACCTTGAAGGCGCTCCTCCTCATGAGCTCCGTAGAGGAAGCAACTTTTGCCGAGCAGCGTGCTGAGCACGCCTGGAGCGCCGTCTGCGGCGCGGATCTTCCGCACGATCATGGCGGTTTTGTCCCGCATCCAGTCGATGGCGCGGTCGGCCTGCCGCATCGGCGGGCGCAGACAGCCGAAAACGAATTGCGACACATAGTCGGGCTGCCAGGAGCCGGATCCGAACTCACCCGATTCGATTCGGGCGACGGCTTCGAGAACGCCGCACACAGCGGCCTCGGTGACCTGGCCACGATAGAGGCTGCTCTTCATGGGAGGATCTGCCTCCAGGGTAAATTCGTGCGAGGCCCAAATCGGGCCCGTATCGAACTCGTCCGCCGCTTCCAGGATCGTTACGCCCCAAATCTTCTCTTGGTTGGCGATGGCCCAATCGAGCGAGGAGGGGCCTCGATCGCCCTTGATGCCGGGATGCACGATCAAGCAGAGATGGCGCGACCAGACCTCTTCCGGAATGGCAATCTTCAACATCGGCGCAATGATGAGGTCCGGAGCCTCGCTAGAGGCGGCGGCGATCATTATCTTGTCGGTCGCTGCGATGCAGACGCGGATATCGTGGCCGAGCTCGCCGAGCTCGATCCATAGACGCTGGCTGAGGCCGTTGTGGGCCGATGTCAAAAAGAGAATTCGCATGGATTTTCCCCTTTGTTTTCCGCCGGTCGACATGAAACCAACCGGTATTCCCGTTGGCGGAGGGCGAGGATTGTTGCGGAGCCGCAATCAAAGGCGATGTTCTCGACCGAACCGGGGCCCTGACCAACTAGAGACTCCACGGAGAAAAGCCCGAACGTCAGACCGCTCTGTTTTGTAAGTTCGCCCTGTCTACAGTTTGGTAATGTGACAATGCTATCTTGGGCGCTTGCCCATGTCTTTTCTACTTCAAACAATACAGTGTGATCTATTGCACAACCTTGCGGTAGAGATGCCAACTCGCGTGTGCGAGGACGGGCGTCACAAAGACGAGGCCGACGAACATTAGCAAGAAGCCAATCACTAGGTATGCTGCGACGATCAAGCCCCAAAGCGCCATCGTGGCCGGATTCGCCAGCACCGCTCTGACAGAGGTGCGAACAGCCACAGCTACGCCTACATTGCGGTCGAGGAGCAAAGGAAACGAGACGACGCTGATGCTCAGCACAACCGCGGCGAAGGCGAAGCCGATTGCATTGCCTAAAACGATCAAGGTCCAGCCGCGGGATGTGGTGAGGAGTTCGGCAAAGAAGCCCCAAAAGGAATCCGGCGCCGCAGGGCCGAAGAGCCGTCGGTAAAGCGACTCGGCTGCCGCTTGCCAGCAAACGAAGATCATTAAGAGCACAAGGCCCAGCGCGAGGATCGATGGGAGCGAGGGCGAGCGCCGCAGGTCGAAAACATGCGTCCATGAAGTGTTGAGGCCAAGCTCTCGGCGTCGGCTCACCTCATACAAGCCTGTCGCCACGAAAGGGCCGATTAGCGTGAGACCGGACATGAACGGAAAGAGCAGCGGCAGGCCAGCGCTAATCAGATATATGCAGATGATCGGACAGATAACGCCAAGTATAACGAGGATGAACGGGTCCGCGAAGAAATCGAGGATAGGCAAGAAATCATTGCCGCCCTTAGCCAGAGCCTCCTTGAGATCGGCTGGCCCCACCCTGCGCACGAGAGGATAGGCCGAGATGGCGTCTCGGGTGGCGAGAAGATCAAGATGTATCATGGTTTATTCCTCCTGAACGGAGCAACAAGCGGTCACAAAATAAAGTAACGCCTTGTATAAATAGCCTAATCACATGCAACAATGAAAGAAATTCAAGCGTATAAAGGCTTTTCCTACTCCTCGGGCGCGAGGCCGCAAGGCGGCGAAGGGAAAGGCGCGCCTCCTAGGCTAATTGTCACGAAACTCCTTCCGCCGCGTCCTCTGGTCAGAGGAGGCTCAGCCATGCGCTCAATCGCAGCATCAATTGAACAGAGTTGATCGAAACCGCGCGCGGTAGTCGGTTGGACTGGCCTCGAAAAGGCGTTGAAACGTGCGCCGCATGCGCTCAGCATTATCGAAGCCGCATTCCTTGGCGATCGTCTCAACCGGCAAGACGGTTTGTTCGAGTTTGCAGCGGGCGGCGTCGGCCCGCGCCCGTTCGACAAATTGGGCCGGCGTCTCCCCGGTCTCGCTGCGAAAGAGCCGCGCGAAATTGCGCGGGCTCATAGCCATGCGATCCGCTAAGGCGGGCACGCTGAGATCTCCGCCGGGATGCCCGAGGATCCAGGCTTGAAGTTGACCGATGTCTGGCCGGTTCTTCACTTCCAGCAAATTTAAATACGCGCTGAATTGGGATTGCCCGCCGGGGCGCCGGGGAAAAACCACCATCGTCCGGGCGACGGCGAGCGCGACTTCCCGGCCGAGATCTTCTTCCACGAGGGCAAGGGCCAGATCGATCCCCGCGGTGATGCCGCCCGAAGTGTAGATATTTCCATCGCGAGCGAAGAGCAGGTTGGAGTCGACCTGGACCGCTGGGAATGCCGTTGCGAGGAGGTCAGAAAACATCCAATGCGTCGTCACCTTCCGGTGATTCAAGAGGCCTGCCGCCGCCAATATGAACGCGCCGGTGCAAATCGACGCCACGCGTCGCACTCGCGGAGCCGTAGAGCGCACCCACTCGACGAGCAACGGGTCCTTGCAGGCCTGCTCGACGCCTATGCCGCCGGCCACGACCAAAGTATCCAGACCGTCCCTTATGTCATAGCAATTGTGGGTCGCGACAATCTCGATTCCACACATTGTCCGGATCGTTCCGGGGGCGACGGCCAAGATATCCGACTGGTAGCCAGATTCGTTGGTTCTTCCGAACCGTAGCAACCAGTGGTCCGCCCAGTAAAATGCGTCCAATGGGCCGCACACGTCGAGGATTTCGCAATCGGGGAATACCAGGAATCCAATCCGACGGGTTGGGGTGGTCTCTTGCGACGGTCGATTTGGAGCGAGCGTGTTCATAGCGCCATCTTCTTCCGCGATCGGATCCCCGACAAGGACAAAGATCCCACGTTTTCGGCCAAGCAAATCCACGCCGAGATCCCCGGCAATCTCCCGCGAGACGAATGAACGTTAGGCAAGGTATAAAGACGGGCTCCATCTCAAGCTACGCGCAATAGTTGAACGATAAGGCCGCCCGTCAGAAGAATAGCATAAGGCCGCTCTCGATGACGGATGGGCGATCGGCACTCGCTAAACTGTGGGCGGAGGCGTGGGACGGAGATCTTGCGCTTCATGTATCTCGAAGCCGAAGCGGCGTGTACAGGGCGAGCCTGGTTGATGAGCGCGCCGGCGACTTGCGGCTCGGTTTCGGCGCGTTGGCGGGCTACTGTGCAGCACGCTTGCTGTGACTTTCTTGCGAGCGACGGCTGGAAACGAGAAAGTGGCGGTCGTATTGTTCATCATGGCGGGCGTGGCTGGCCGGAGCCGCGAAACAGTTGGCGTCGACAACCAAACCTTATTCCCATTCAGAGCCTTATGCTATGCTCGTCAGCCTGAAAACGCGCTCCCCGTGAGTAAGATGGGCTATTGAAGCGCGACAGGCCCGGCCTCGACTTGTTCTGGATCAAGGATAAGAGCCTGACCGACGCTCACGCCCTGCCGGCTCCCGGCATCATCGCGGCGGAAATCGCTGACGATTTGGAAGCGGCGCTAGAGCAGTGCAGCAAGATCGCCGCGCGGCTCAGGCAAGCGGTTGGGTGCGAACGGATGACCATCGATGAAACGCTTTGTTCCGCTGACCCTGTTCCTGCCGCTCGTTGTGGGCGGTGGCCCTGCCATCGGCTTCCTGGCCGCGCCGGGCGAATGGTATGCTGGCCTCGCCAAGCCGCCCTTCAACCCGCCGAACTGGGTCTGACCTTCACTGCGGTGCTGAATGGCTCGATTTGGCTATTGAACTGACAGGAAGGCCGGATGCGGCGCCGCATCATCACCGTCAACGACAAGATGCAGCAAGGCTATCGCTATGTGTTGTCGGCGCCGGCCGGTCGTGATTTCGACCCGGAGTTCCGGCCCGATTTAACGCCTAAGCAAATGCTCGAACTCGGCGTGTTCGGCGGCAAATACCTCACCGATTGCCGGGACGAGTTTCCCGCGAGCTGGTTCGCGCGAGCCAAACTATCGCCCTCGGATCGCGAGTGCTCCTTGAATTATTTCGGCGTGGACGCCAGCCAACCCTTGTCGGAATGGCGGAAGAAGGGTTGGATACATCCCGACGATCCGCGCGGCTGGCTCCAGTGGTATTGCCGTTACTACATGGGCCGGCGCATGCCCGAGGAGGATGCGCGCCAGATCGGGCGATGGAAAGCGATGAAGCGTCACGTATCTCAGATCAGGAAGCACTGCGAGCCGGGCGATCCGATGTGTCGCCCGCGCCAGCGCCAGGCGCTCTTGCACTGGGCCTATGACAGCCGGAAAATCTAATTAAGACCGACATTGCGGGAACCCTTGTTGAAACCGTCGACACGTCGCGCTGGGAGTCTTCTTGGTTGTCGAAGCCAACCCTTTTTTCGCCTTCACTTTCCGGCCATGTTCGCCATGCTCGGCTATACGACCGCCGCGTTCTCGTTTCCAGCCGTAGAGCGCAAGAAAGTCACAGTCATCTTCGACGGCGGACGCCTCACCTCGGATGGCGGCGTGTGCAGATAGGGAGCGTCATAATTCACCGCCTCGCTAACAAAGCTTCGCACGATATATCAGTCCGTTATGCTGCGCTCGCCAACCTAAACACCCCCTGTCGTGAATAAGATGGGTTAATGTCTGAAATTGACCAACTCCTAAGGGCGCTGCTTTTGGTGGCGCTGTTGCTTTATCTTCTGCCGGCTGTCTTTGGATTGGGCGATTCTGCCGAAACTCGCCGATGGCTTCAGCGCTGCGCCATTCTCACGCTCGGGACAGCCATAGCGATTGCGGTCGTGGCGAGCGTGATATGGTATGTTCGTTAACGCAGCTGAATATCTAGCCGTTGGCAACCGGTTTGGCCGCACATCTAGGGCCTGGTGCGCGCAAGGGCGTTCGGCCGCGATCAGTCGCACGCCGAGCGACATGGGAGGGCTGGAATAGCGAGACATGATGCAAGGCTGCGCCCAGCTCGCCGGCGCCAGACGCTCGGCAGGCGCGCCATTGCGCGCTAAAGGAATTGACTCGGGAGCGGGCCCGAGCCAACGCCGATCAATACGCCTCGAAGATTCCCCACTGATCCACCGCCATATAGAGGCACAGCACAATTACGGAGCCGGAGAGCGCTCCCGGCATCCAATCAAACGCGATCTGACTGGCGATAGCGATATAGATTGCCGTCCAGATTATCTTTTTCATCGCCTCGCCTCAGCCTCCGAGAATAGTTTGGCGCGCCACACCCAATCGGCCGCGAGTCCGCGCCACCGCCCGTAAGTTTAAGACATGATCGTCACGCTGGCGTGACCAATGGCTAGCCCTTTTGCGCCTGTTTGGCGTCGGGTCGCGCATCATTTATATGGCGTAAGCCGAGATCAGCCCGCCGCCGTCGTCCATCAGCGGCATGGCCGACGCTGTCTCTGCCGCGACGATCTCGCCCCCATTAATAACTCCGTGCTGTTCAGCTTGCCGGCGGAAGCCGCTGGACTATGTGCTGTGCGTCCGTCCACGATCCCGCATTGGAACGAATGCGGGATCGTGCGTCGGCGGGCGTAAGCGCACTGGATTTTATAAATGTGCGCGCCGGCCGCCTTCTAGCAAGTCTCTGGCAAGCAAGTCTCCGGCCGCCGCCTTGGCGTTTTGGAATGAGACCATGGAGCATTCTCCGACGGCTGAGGTTTCGCTCTCATTTAGTGACGAAAACATACAAGCATTGAAAGGCATTTGGCGGCCCCGGCGCTCGAAAGGTTCAGGCGCCGCCCGCAAAAGAGGACGTTGAAAAGGAGAGTAACTATGACGCGCTTTGGCAAATTTTTGGCCTTCGCCGTGTTTGGCGCTGCGCTGGCGGCGAGCGGTCCCGCTTCGGCGGCGGAAGTAGGCTGCTGGTATAACGGCGGCTTACATCCTTGCATCTGGTATCCTGGTTATGCCTACGCGCCCCTGCCGGTCGCGCCTCTGCCGATTGTCGAGACCGCGCCTCTGATGACCGGCCGAAGCGTGGCGGTCGAGGCAGGGGCGGGCGTCGGAAATTATTGCGCGACTCCCGTGAAGACGTGCCGGCTCTATGAGTCGGCCTGGCTTGGGACTGGCTGTTCCTGTAGGGTCTACGGCGGCTACGAGCGAGGATTTGTGCAATAGGGTGTAGCGAAACGCTGCTGAAGCTTCAACGAGACGCGGCCGGGTGTCGTCTCGGCCGCTGTTGCGGGATCAGGCGCCCACGGATTGCGCGCCCACTCTTGCTCCCTATCGAGAAATAGCCAAAATCGACGCTTGAAACCGGTGAAGTTGTCGTCAAGCTGACCGCAGCCGTCGTCGCAATCGTCTGGAGCGTTGCACGCTTCGCATCCTTCCAATCGCCGTGCTCACCGCGATCGCGCCGGCTTTCGCGCAAGAGGATTTGACGCTGCTGCCCGAGTTTCGCTGACAGACCCCAGCTCTACCGCAAGATGCGCCCTCTTCAGGCGGCAAACGTCAAAGGCCGGCGCCGGCGAACGCTGAATGTTTCCTGTGAGCTTCATCTAAACAGTTAAGCCAAATCAATGGCCCTGGCGCGTCAGCGGCCGAGGAATAGCTGCGCATGCGCAAGCGTCGTCGCGAGCCTAGAGCGCGTTCCGATTGGGGGGAGTCAGCCAATCGATAAGAACTCGCTCCATATCAATAAGTTGGAGTATGTTCTTATCGAAAAAGTCGATCAACTTTTTCTGGAGCAGGAGCTGGACTGAGGCGGTGTGGGGCTGAGGAAATTCGAAGCGGCCTTCGGCTTTGAACGGCGGAAATGATGGCGCTGCGATGACTCCGCCTTAAATTTGGCGGGTATCAGGATTTTGTTTATCTCGTGAACTTACTCTGTGGAGAAGCGCGACGCCAACCTTCAACTGCGCCTATGTCCGTTCTATACTTTGATGGTTGGAACGCGGTATGACCTTCTCGAGGAGGACATGCTATGACGCCTGCTCAGATCTACCAACGCGGGATAAAAGCTTATATTGCCGGCAGCCCTCTGAACGACAGTCCCTACAATTCAACGGTTTATCCAAAAGCCCATGACGCTTGGAGGGATGGCTGGCTTGACGCGCGCCGGGCATTGTCGCGCATTCATGCTCTGGAAATTGCCGCGCACTCGCATATCAAGTCCCCGCCTCACGCCGGGCCTCATCCTGAAAGGTGATGGGATGGATAAATGCGGCGTTTCAGCAACAGTTCTCACGCTGTCGTCATGTGCGATTACGCACCGCGGCGCAACGCTTCATCGTCTAAGCCTAATGACGCTTCAGCACCTAATAATTTTGAGAATGCCTGCGGGCGCTGCCTCCCCCCACTAAGCGCCCGCAGTGCATGCCTCCGCCAGCAATCTCGCTGGCCAATTGCGGGCGCGCTATCCAAGGCAATGGAATAGGGTCGCGCCAATAGCCAGGCAAGCCACAGCACCCTCGCGCGAGAGGCCGAGCGGATCAATCATGGAATCGCGGCGCGGGCCGGGTTGCCTGGCGCAATCGCGATCCGAATTGTCCGGCTTGCCGAATGGGGTCGCTGCCCTACCTATTAATCCATTGCTCGGCGAGCTAACCGCGCCCAACTACGGGCCACGCGTCTGATGAGAGTCGGCTTTGCCGGGCGCCGAATTCTCCGCAATCTTGGCCTTGCCCGACGCCAAGGCGAAATTGGCGAGATTCTTTTGGACGTCCGCAAATGTGCGCAATTCCGTTAACCACTCCCGACATCAAGCCGCGGACGCCTCCGATCTTCGAATTTCTTGACGAATGTTCGGTGGCGTTCGAATGGATCATTGTCGCCAGCTTCAGCGGGGTTCTTTTGCTTTCGCTGATCTATTCAATTGTGCCCCCGCCGCTCCATCCCTTTGGCGTCCCTATACCGTGACGACCAGGTTTTCGAGCGCCTGCGTTTATCTTTGCTGATGAATATCGTCAACAGTCAAAAAATTGCAGCGCTCAAGCATTGTTAGGCAGCATGGCGGCCGGATTGGCTGGCGTGTGGCCGATTTGCTTGAACCCGTGATCACGATCCAAATTAAGCGAGGAAGAATTGGTGATTTGACAGCGATAGCTTGACGCCACAAAATAGCCACGTTTCATCATCTAGCAATTTCTTCTCGCGCACGGTGTTTGCTCCGCCGATCGGACCTTTGATCGTCCTGGCTTAGTGGCGCAACTTGCGCCACTAAGTTGGTCCGCCCTAGCAATTGCGCGATGCGTATAGGGCGTAAGGAAAGTAGTTTCATTCAAAAGACCCTTCCGGGCAAACAATTTATCTCGAAGAGTCTATTTGTCGGGCGGCCTGGGCTCGGCGGAAGCGGGTCCCAGTTGCCGGGATTGTCCAACCGGCAATCGGGGGAGCCTTTGATGCGGGCCAGATAGTCGACGATCGCGGCGGCGTCTTCCGGGCTCCAAATCGGGAAGTTCGGCTGCGCCTCGCCGTTGCTGTTGACGTAGCGAATCATCAGCGTGTGTTTTCCCCGCGTCGGTAGGATGAATTGCGTTCGCCACTGCCGGAAGCCATATTTGCCTTCGTCTTTCCCGAGCTGCGTCGGACGCCAGCTCTTGCCGCCATCGATCGATAGATCCAAGCGCGCTACGCCGCTGTCGCCGCCAAAGGCGACCCCGCGCGCCTGCGTCGGCGCGCCGACTGGCGACTTGTCGCCGGAACTTATGTTCGTAATGAAGGATCTGGGACTCATCCTTGTGACCGGCGCAAGCTTCACGCCAGCCTCGCCCGGCTTGATGGTTGCGTGCGGGGCGTCGGGAACCCGGTAGCCTGTTGTCGTCAGTAGTTGTCGTCAGGTCGATCCAGCACTTCGATGTCATTCAACATCTTGATCCAATAGACCCCGCACCAGCCTGGGACGAAGATTTCAAGCGCCAACGCAATCGTATCGGACGGCTGTGTGGGGCGACGGTCGAAGCAGATGGAGTTTCCGCGCATACGATTTATTTATACATGTGGGCGCCTTCGCTAATGGACCGCTTATGCGGCTCAGATTAGCGTTTCCAAGCTATCGGGCTTTTTCGCAATTCCCCGTGATCCGGGAACGTCCGATGAGGAGTCGGAGGCGCAGACTATGGCTTGGCGTGAAATAAGGCAGACGCTTGCGCGGCTCGACGCCTTCTTGAGCGACGGTGTGTATGATCATGGTCTTCATCTCGCCGGCCTGGACCAGCGAGACGAGCAAGCTTCGGTCGAGCCCGTGATTGCAAGAAGATCATGGCGGCGCGGAAGGCTTTTCTCGACGCCTCACGCTTGGAGGTTCATTTTTCACATTCACTGAATCCTTGGAGATAAGCGAATGCCCAGGCCACGCTAGGGCGTCGACGTCGCCATGCGATCGACCGCCGTTGCGCTTCGCAAGTTAGCGCCGGGGCGTCCAACCAATGCGCGCCTCATCATCGAGAACCCGGAAGCCTGTATCGCAACTCGTAGATCGCGCATTCCAGGAAATAAACCGCCATCTCCGATTCCGCGCGTTCGGCGAGATCGAGAGCCTCCTCACATTTTATGATCGCCTCGGTGCGCAGAAAATCGCCGATCTCGTCAGCCGGTCGAGCGATATTGGACAAGGCTGAAATTGGCCGTCTATGCCGCCTGAGCCACGGAAATCTAAATTTCATGACCGAAAGACCTATGCTTCGGGCCCGAGCTTTCAACTGGCCTTTGCGCCGGCTCGGTCGCGACAAATTCTTAAGTCAAAGAGGCCAAGACTGCCTGAACTCAGCGATACAAACTTGATCGAAATCACAAATAACGCGCTTGTGCGATCATCGGTCTACGCACGCTCAAGCGGAGCCACATTGGTTTTATTGTTCGATCGCCTAAGCCAAGCCGGAGCGGGCTTTGTCAACCGGCATAAAACGCGCTTGCTACGTCTTAACGCCCGACAACCCGGGCCGGCGCATCCCCTGCTCTCGGGGTTCCGCCCAGCACGCATTTAAAGGCGTCGGCGCAATGGCGCGATCGCCTCACCAAAGCAAAGCAAGGGCGCGCCGCCGTTCAGGCGGAGCTTCAGGCTAATTGGCGCGGATCAGATTATCTTCAAGATCTCGGACGAAAAAATTCGCGCGCGCGAAGTCTATGCTCTGACGCTGCGTGTTGACCGCCGGATTTCGAGCCATGCGGGTAGAGCCAATTTAGCGCTCCCGCAGACTTTCCGTTGTAGCGCGTTCAATAATTAGTTCACGCTCGAATTCGCGACGCGGGCAAAGCCATGTGGATTTGGCTCTATGTCGCGCCTCCGGAGGGCAGGCGCGGCGCTATTGGCCACCGTTTTCCATGCGCGCGCGAGATTCTCGCTGGGCGGCTACGACCTCATTTGCGATGTCGCAAGCGGGAATGCGGTAAGCCTTACATTCAGCGGCGGCGCGCAAATTCGCTCCTTTCGCTTGCTCGACAATAGCCCGTTCGGCGCCGAGCGCATCGCATAGGGCGTGGGCGTCGCCGCGGGCTATATTGTTCTTTTTCAGCAGTTCCGATATGGACGTGGACGGGTCCGGGGCTTGCTGCTCAGCTTCGGTAGGGTCGGGATTGAGGGCTGCGCAAAGCGGTTCGACCTCCGCGCCGGTGATCTTGCTCGCCTTTACGAGATCGTGAAAGCGCTGCAGCGCGGCATCCAGATTTGTTAACGCCGAGATGAAATCCCGTGCGGCCGCGAATGTCTCGTTTTCGCCTGCGCGGACGGGCGCCGCGCCAGCGCAGAGCGTGAGGGCGACGAATAACAGCGCAATACGCTTAAGCATGCTTGGTCCTTGGGGTAGTGAGGGAGCCATTGGGCGGCGGCCATTTCGGCCAACGCATATCAGCGCCGCCGCCATGACGCCAAGTCCCATCGCGAAATTGATCCTCATCCATCAATATTTTTGGCGAATGACAATAGGTCGTGAATGGAAGGAGATCTCGCGAGGTCTTTCGAGCTCTAGCGAAGCCGTTGACGGGTCAAAAAATTGGAAAATAGGCTCTTTTGCGCCATTCCGCGCCCGAGTGTTGCATAACATCCACAGCGCTCAAGGATTTTGAGAGTTAAGATAAGGCGGGGTCCGGATCATCTGCGCCCTTTTTGATCAAGCGGCCGCCATGTCCGTCGCCTCTCGCTCCTCCGATACGCCTGCCGCGGACGCCGCAAAGCTTCTGATGCGGTTGGGGCTGGCTGTCTTGATGATCGCCTTGCCTTGCGCCGGGGTCGTCTCGCGCGGCGCGATCTACGTCCTCTTGCCGGTGGGCGCGATCCTGATGCTCATCGGCGCGATGCTCGGCGCTCCCAATCACGGGCCGCGCCAATTGCGCATCGCCCTTCTCTCGCCGGCCGGGGCGACCGCGCTTTTTCTGACCTTTTGGGCCGGCCTTTCCCTGATCTGGACGCCATTTCCGGCGGCGGCCTTCATACGCTTCCTCCAAATAGTCGGCACGACTTTTCTGGTCGCGCTCGTCGCGGCCTTCGCGCCGGAGCGGACGAAGCCCTTGGATCTTTATCTGCTGCCCGTGGGCCTCGTCTTGACGGCTGCAGCGACGCTCGTTTTGGCGCTCGCCGGCCCAGCCTGGTTCTGGGGCGGCTCCGAGTTCGACGAAACGCTCTTTGAACGCTCCGTCATCGCGCTGATCGTTTTGGTTTGGCCGGCGCTTGGAGCCCTGTCCCTGCGCGAGCACTGGATATCGGCGGCCGGTCTCGCTTTGCTTGTTGCGGCCGTGGCCTTGGCCGGATCGGCGCAGATCGCTCTCGCGGCGATGGGCGCGGGCGCCTTCGCCTTCGCCATCGCCATGTCGGAGCCTGGTCGAACGGCGCGCCTTCTCGCCCTCATATTGGCGCCGCTGATCCTCCTCGCGCCTGCGCTTGTTTTGCTCTATGGGTTCATCTTCAGGTTGACCGGCCTTGAGCCCGGCCCTGCGTCGACGTCGCTCCTGGTCTGGAGCGACCTTATCGCTGAGCAATGGCCGCGTCTGATCACCGGGCATGGGTTCGACACGGCCAACCGTGCTCTCAGCCTCGGCTATTTACCCGCGCGGACGCCGAAGAGCCTGCTGTTCGTGGTCTGGTACGACCTCGGTCTTGTCGGCGCCGTCGCCTTCGCGGTTCTAATTGCGCGCGTCGTCGTGCTCGCGGGGCGGATCCCGGCCATTGTCGCGCCGGCCGCGCTCGCCGGGCTTGTCGCTATTTTGACCCTTGCTTTTCTCGGCGTCGCAGCCGCCCAGATCTGGTGGGTGACGCTCATCGATTGCAATGTTGTCGCCTTCGCGATTCTTATCAAAGGCGTCTACAGGACCCAACGCCCAATTGCGCCGACGATCGACGCGGTCGGATTGCAGCCCCAGACTGCGCAAGCAGGGGCCGCCAGCTCGTCGCAGGGCGCCTGAGGGCGCTCGCCCTTTTTTGAGGCCTCGATGTCCCAACGGCGCGGGGCGGCCGCCGAGAGCGCCTCCAATACTGACACGCGCCGAGGACGACTGTCGCCGAGACAAGTGAGCCTTCGCCTTTCGGGAGGAGAGGTCCGGAGGAGTGACTCCCGAGGTCACGAGTTATTCATCATAAGCATGGACGCCACGGCTCGATCGTGTGACGCCCAGGTTTTCGGCGCGCCGCGAGCAATCAAAAATACGGCGCCGCCTCGGATGCATGATGCAATCCGGCTAAATTCGGACGGCATTCGATCATTTTGCGGCGGATGCCCAAGCTTCATTCATGACGCCGTCGAACAATTGCGAATGAGGTCGAAGAAGGTCTTGCAGGAGCGGGCCAAGCGGCTTTAACATCGCTGCATGATCGAGGCAGTCATCACCATCAGAAACGCGCGCGAAGGCGACGCCCAAGGCATTGCCGACGTGCATGACGCCGCCTGGCGCGACGCCTATCGCGGCATAATTCCGGGTCGTGAGCTCGAGCGGATGATTGCGCGGCGAGGGCCGCGCTGGTGGCACTCCGCGATCGTTCGCGGATCGCGTCTTCTCGTCCTGGATTTCGATGAAACGATCTGCGGCTACGCAAGTTACGGGCGCAATCGCGTGCCGTCCTTGCGGTATGGAGGAGAAGTTTTCGAGCTCTATATCGCGCCCGAATTTCAGGGGCTCGGCTTCGGCAAACGTCTGTTCGAACTCGCCCGAAAGGATCTCGGAGAGCATGGCTATACGTCTTTCCTGGTCTGGGCCCTGGCCGACAATGAAAAGGCGGTGCAATTCTACACCAGGCTCGGCGGAAAAAACGTGCGTCAGGCCAATGAGCGGTTCGGCTCCGAGACGCGGGTGCGCTTAGCCTTCGCCTTCGAATAAAGTCCCTTTTGCCAAAGCGGGTTCCGGTTCTGCGGTGAAAACAGCGGAAAGGGGCCGGCCCACTGGAGCGCCGATCTGGCTGAACTTTGGTTTGGGAAACTGCTCCGAGGCATTTGCCGCCGAAGCCAGAATTCTATACATGTCGCCATAAGGGCCTTTAGCTCGCGCAGCGCGCAGAGCTTTTCCAATGCTTCCGCCACGCCAGAGCGACCTTGGGCCGTCTTCCGCGGCGGCCTCCGCCAATCAAAATGCTTTTGGAGATAAGTATGCGTCTTGACGCGATTTCGATCGGCCAAAATCCGCCTGCGGAAGTGAATGTCTTTATTGAAATTCCGATCGGGGGCGAGCCGATCAAATATGAGCTCAATAAGGAAGCGGGCGTCCTGTTCGTCGATCGATTTCTCTATACCTCGATGCGCTATCCGGGGAATTACGGCTTTATCCCCCATACCCTGTCGGATGACGGAGACCCCTGCGACGTTATCGTCGCCAACACCCGCGCGATTGTCCCAGGCGCCGTCATGGCCTGCAAGGTCGTCGGCGTCCTGCTTATGCAGGACGAGGCCGGCAGCGACGAAAAGATTCTCGCCGTGCCGTCCGCGAAGCTCACCAAACGCTACGAAAAAATCGAGAATTTCACTGATCTGCCTGAGATTACACGCAGTCAGATCGAGCATTTTTTCGCCCATTACAAGGATCTCGAGCCGGGCAAATGGGTGAAGATCCAGCGCTGGGGCGACGCCGACGAGGCGCGGGAGCTTGTCCGCAAATCGATCGAGCGCGCCAAGGCGCAAAAATAGGCCTGGGCTTCTCCTTCTCAGCGCTTGCGGGTCAGGCGGAACACCCCTTGTTCGCCGAAAAGATTCCAGATCCAGGGCGCGCTATAGTTCAGCGGCGTCCCGAAGCGGTCGAGCGCGACGCCGCGTTCGATGCGCGCGTCGATGGCTTGGACCAAACCCACGAAGTCCTGAATCGTGCAGAAGTGGATATTCGGCGTCTCATACCATGAATAGGGCAGGTTGCGCGTCTGCGGCATATGACCGCCAAGCGCAACCTGGACGCGAATGCGCCAATGGCCGAAGTTTGGGAAGGACACGATCGCGTGACGGCCGATGCGCAGCATGTGCTCCAGCACTTTGCGCGGCTGCCGCGTCGCCTGCAGGGTCTGCGACAAGATCACATAATCGAACGCGTCGTCTGGATAGGCGGCGAGATCGGCGTCAGCGTCGCCCTGGATGACAGAAAGCCCTTTGGCGACGCAATCATTGACGCCGCGCTGCGAGAGTTCGATGCCCCGCGCGTCGACTCCTTTTTCCTCGCTCAACAGACGCAGGAGCGCGCCGTCGCCGCAGCCGACATCGAGAACGCGGCTATTTGCGTTCACCATATCGGCGACGAGGAGAAGATCGACGCGCGCCGCGTCGGCGTTATGGGCTTCGGCCGGCTGGTGTTGCTGGGCCATGGCTCAAGCCAATGTGGTCTTGGCGGGGGGCAGGCCGCGCGCCCGCGCCGCCGCGTCGAGAAAGCCGCGCGAGGTGGCGATGAACTCCGGGATATTCAGCAGGAAGGCGTCATGGCCGCGATCCGTCTCGATATCGACGAAGGATACCGAGGCGCCGCCTGCGTTCAAGGCGTGAACGATCGCGCGTGAGGCCGCCGTCGGGTAAAGCCAATCCGAATTGAAAGAGACGACGCAAAAGCGCGTCTTCGCGCCCTTGAAGGCGAGCGCCAGCGAACCGTCATAGTCGGCGGCGAGATCGAAATAGTCGCAGGCGCGGGTGACATACAGGTAGGAATTGGCGTCGAAGCGGTCGACGAAGCTGGTGCCCTGATAGCGAAGATAGTTCTCGATCTGAAACTCGGCGTCGAACGAGAAGGTCGGCGCCGTGCGGTCCTGCAATTTCCGCCCGAACTTGCTCTGCAAGGCTTCGTCCGACAAATAGGTGATATGCGCGGCCATCCGGGCGACGGCGAGCCCTTTGGTCGGGACGACGCCTTGCTCGAGATAGCGGCCTTTGCGCCAATCGGGGTCGGCCATGACCGCCTGCCGGCCGACCTCATGGAAGGCGATATTCTGCGACGAATGCTTGGCGGCGGTGGCGATTGGCATGGCGGCGAAGACGCGGTCCTTGTAGCTCGCGATCCATTGCAGGACCTGCATGCCGCCCATGGAGCCGCCGACAACGCAAAACAGCGTCTCAATGCCGAGATGGTCGATGAGCATGGCCTGCGCCCGGACCATGTCCCTGATGGTGACGATCGGGAGATCGAGGCCGTAGGGCCGGCCCGTGGCTGGATTGAGCGAGGCCGGTCCCGTCGTGCCCATGCAGCCGCCGACGACATTGGACGAGATGACGAAATAGCGGTCCGTATCGATCGGCCGGCCCGGTCCGACCATGGTCTGCCACCAGCCGGGCTTGCCGGTGATCGGATGATCATTGGCGACATGCTGGTCGCCGGTCAGCGCATGGCAAACAAGAACGGCGTTGGACTTGGCGGCGTTGAGAGCGCCGTAGGTTTGATAGGCGATTGTGAAAGGGCTGAGGGAGATCCCCGCATCCATCGCGAGCGGCCGGTCGGCGCCGAAATGCACGACGAGGCTATGCGGCGCATCGACCTCGCGAAGGCCTGCCGCTTTACTCGTCGGAACAGAGGGCACATGCATTCGGATCGTTCGATATGGCGAACATTGCGTCCGTTACTTAGGAGAATGTGGCGCGAAGTGTCAAGATTGAGCAGGCTTTTTCCGTACTCCAATCGTAAGGTGGAGCAAAAATTTCTCCTCCTTGATGGAGATCTTCTAAAGAACGGGTCAGCTGGCCCGCTTCGGGCCCGCACGGGAGAGAAGCGGGATCGGCAGCTGGGAGCCTTCCTCATTGACGATCGCGAATTGATAGCGCCCGGCTTCATCTTGGCGCACGGAGTAGCGCAGCCGTTCAATGACATTATTGACGGAATCGAAGGTCAGGATGGCTGGGCTGAGATCGACGATGTTGGCGCTTTCCACATAGATCGAACTGCAAATGATAAGCTCGTCGCCGGGCTGGCAGGTGCGCGCCGCCGCGCCATTGAGGATGCAGCAGCGCGAGCCGCGCTGGCCCAGGATGACATAGGTCGAGATCCTGGCCCCGGAATTCTTGTTCCAGATCTCGACGAACTCAAGCGGGAGAATGCCGGCCGCCTCGCAATGCTCCGGATCGAGCGTGATCGAGCCGTGATATTCGAGATTCGCCTCCGTGACGCGGATGCCATGCAGCTTGCCGCCTACGACTTTTCGCATTTTTTATTCCATTGCAGCATTTCTACGCACTAAAAATTCGCCGCAACCCATGCAGCAAATAGCGGGGAAATCCAGAGTTTTTCTTTGAAAGCCGCGATCTTGCGAGAGACGCCGATAGACCGGTCCGCCTTAGCTTGTGTCATGTCCCGAGCCTTATATGGTATCTGATTTCATGCGGGCAAATGACTGAATTGACGCAGTGAACGGACGGTAGGCCGGTCTATGACTCCTCGGCCTCGAAGCTGACGAGCTCCGCGCCTTCAGGCGCCTGGTCGCCGAGGCGAAACTTGAAATCCTTGACAATTCCTCCGGTTGGCGCGCGAAGCTGATGCTCCATTTTCATCGCTTCGATGATGAGGATCGGCTGGTTTGCTTCGACGCGCGCGCCGGGTTCGACCAGGAGGGCGATGATCCGGCCGGGCATTGGCGAAATCAGCCCGCCCCGCGGCTCGCTTCGCCGGGCGGCGTCGGCCACAGGATCGACCAGCGCGAAACGATGCGCCGCTTCGTCTTTGGGAAACAAGCTGAATTCGTCGCCCGTGCGGACCCAGACCGCCGACAGGCGCCGGCCGTCGAGATCGACCGTAAGAGCGCCGTCATCCGCAAGTGCGCCGCTGGCGTGAAGAAAACTCGCGCCATCCGGCAGGTCGAGCCGCCAGCCGTCGCGCAAATAGGTAACGCCAACAATAATCTCTTCCCGTGCTAACGGCCCGATCTCGCGCAAGTGAAGGCTTTCCTGCGCCAGATCGTTCAGCCGCCAGCCGTCCTGCCGGCTCCACGGGCTCCATGGGTCGGCCGAGCGCTGAGCCTCGGTCCGCGCGGCGGCTGCGCGCGCGCAGAGAAAGGCGATCGCCGTCATAGCCAGGATTTCATTCGATGCTGGGGAAAGCGGCGCAAGGAGGTCGTTACGATGGCGCTCGATGAAACCGGTGTCGAGCGCGGCCTCCGCGAAGGCCTCATGCGCGGCGACCCTGCGCAGAAATTCAACATTGGTTGGCAGCCCGACGATACGGACGTCGCCGAGCGCGTTGCCGAGACGCCGGATCGCCGCCGGCCGGTCCTCGTCCCAGACGATCAATTTGGCGATCATCGGATCATAATGGACCTGGACTTCGCCATTGCCCGCCATGCCGGAATCGATGCGGACATGCGGGCCGGGAGCCGGGAAGTCGAGACGCTCGATACGGCCGGCCTGGGGCAGAAAATCCCGCTCCGGGTCCTCGGCGTAGAGGCGCGCCTCGATCGCATGGCCCGAGGCGCGGATTTGCTCCTGCGCCAGCGGCAGAGGGCCGCCGGCCGCAATGCGCAACTGCCATTCGACGAGATCGAGGCCTGTGATCATTTCCGTCACCGGATGCTCGACCTGAAGGCGCGCATTCATCTCCATGAAATAGAACGCGTTCTCGGACGCAGGGACGAGAAACTCCACGGTGCCGGCGCCGACATAGGAGATCGTCCGCGCCGCGGTCACTGCTGCATTGCGCATGCTTTGGCGTAGAGCGTCGGAAAGGGCGGGGGCGGGGGCTTCCTCGATAATCTTTTGATGCCGTCGCTGGATCGAGCAGTCGCGATCGAAAAGATGGATGCAGTTTTGCTGTGCGTCGGCGAAGATCTGGACTTCGACATGGCGCGGGCGCTCCAAATATTTTTCGATGAGGACGCGATCGTCCCCGAACGCGCCCGCGGCCTCGCGCCTCGCGCTTTCAAGCGCCGCTTCGAAGTATTCGGCGCGCGCGACGATTTTCATGCCTTTGCCGCCGCCCCCGGCCGAGGGTTTGATCAGGACAGGATAGCCGACTGCGGCGGCTTCCTTAGCCAGCAGGCGAGGGTCCTGGTCCTGGCCATGATAGCCCGGCGCCAGAGGAACGCCTGCCTTCTCCATGAGCGCCTTGGCTTGCGCCTTATCGCCCATGGCTTTGATCGCCGCCGCCGGCGGTCCGATGAAGACTAGTTCCGCCTTGGCGCAGGCGTCTGCGAAATCGGCGTTTTCGGAGAGAAAGCCATAGCCCGGATGAATAGCCTCCGCGCCGGAGCGGCGGGCGGCCTCGATGATTCTTGCGCCGGCGAGATAACTTTCCCGCGCCGGCGCCTCGCCGATGCGAATGGCTTCATCGGCGAGCGCCACATGCAGGGCCTCGCGGTCGGCATTGGAATAGACTGCGACCGTGGCTATGCCTAGCCGTCGCGCGGTGCGGATAATCCGGCAGGCGATCTCGCCGCGATTGGCGATGAGGATCTTTGAAAAGAGCGCGGGCATCTCGAAGCTCACATCCGGAAGACGCCGAAACGCGTGGCCTCAATCGGCGCATTGAGGGAGGCCGAAATCGAGAGCCCCAAAACCATGCGCGTCTCCGCCGGATCGATGATCCCGTCGTCCCAAAGCCGGGCGCTCGCATAATAGGGATGCGCTTGACGTTCAAATTGATCGCGGATCGGCGCCTTGAAGGCTTCCTCCTCCTCGGCCGGCCAGAGCTTGCCGGCGGCCTCGAGATTGTCGCGGCGCACTTGCGCCAGCACATTGGCGGCCTGTTCGCCGCCCATTACGGAGATGCGGGCGTTTGGCCACATCCAGAGGAAGCGGGGGCCAAAGGCGCGCCCGCACATGCCGTAATTGCCGGCCCCGAAACTGCCGCCAATGACGACGGTGAATTTCGGCGCATTTGCGCAGGCGACCGCAGTGACGAGTTTGGCCCCGTCCTTGGCTATGCCTTGCGCCTCGTATTTTTGGCCGACCATGAAGCCGGTGATGTTTTGCAGGAAGACCAGCGGAATTTTCCGTTGCGCGCAAAGCTCGATGAAATGCGCGCCCTTGAGGGCGGATTCCGAAAACAGGATTCCATTATTGGCGAGCACGCCGACGGGATAGCCATAGATATGGGCGAAGCCGCAGACCAGGGTCGTCCCATAAAGCGCCTTGAACTCGTCGAAAGCGCTGCCGTCGACGATGCGTGCGATGATTTCATGAACGTCGTAGGATTTGCGTGCGTCAGCGGGGACGACGCCATAGATTTCATGTGGATCGTAAAGCGGCTCGACTGGCGGCTTGATCGCCAGGCTCGGGCGCTTTGTGCGATTGAGATCGCCGACGATGCGCCTTGCGATTTGCAGCGCATGGGCGTCGTTCAAGGCGTAATGATCGGCGACGCCGGAAATGCGGGCGTGAACCTCGGCGCCGCCGAGGTCCTCGGCAGAGACGATTTCGCCGGTCGCCGCCTTGACGAGGGGCGGGCCAGCCAGAAAGATCGTGCCTTGCCCGGCGACGATGATCGCTTCGTCGCTCATCGCCGGAACATAGGCGCCCCCCGCCGTGCAGCTTCCCATCACCACGGCGATCTGCGGGACGCCTTCGGCCGACATGCTCGCTTGATTATAGAAGATCCGGCCGAAATGATCGCGGTCGGGAAAGACTTCGTCCTGGTTCGGCAGATTGGCGCCGCCGCTGTCGACGAGATAGAGGCAGGGCAGGTTGTTTTCGTGCGCGATCTCCTGCGCGCGCAGATGTTTTTTCACGGTCAAAGGGTAATAAGTGCCGCCCTTCACCGTCGCGTCATTGGCGATGACGACGCATTCCTGGCCGGCGATGCGCCCGAGCCCCGTGATAATTCCCGCCGCCGGAATGGCTTCCGAATAGGCCTCATAGGCGGCGAATTGCGAGAACTCCAGAAAAGGCGCGCCGGGATCGACGAGGGCGGCGATGCGCGCGCGGGGGAGCAGTTTTCCGCGCATGACGTGGCGTTCGCGGGCTTTCGCGCCGCCGCCTTGCTTGATGTCGGCGACCTTGCGGTTCAAGTCCTCGACAAGAGCCTGCATCGCCGCTCTATTTGCGGCAAACTCAGGTCCGCGAGGCTCGACGAGGGATTTGAGGATCGTCATTCCCGGCCTCAGTTCCCCTCGAACAATTCGCGCCCGATCAGCATGCGCCTGATTTCGCTTGTGCCCGCGCCGATCTCGTAAAGCTTGGCGTCGCGCAGCAGCCGGCCGGTCGGATAGTCGTTGACATAGCCGTTTCCGCCCAGAAGCTGGATCGCGTCAAGCGCCGCCTTGGTCGCGTTTTCCGCCGCAAACAGAAGAGCGCCGGCGGCGTCCTTGCGCACGGGGACGCCGCGGTCGCAGGCGCGGGCGACGGCGTAGACATAAGCCCGGCTGGCGGAGAGCCGCGCATACATATCGGCGAGCTTGCCCTGGACCAGCTCGAATTCGCCGATCGGCCGGCCGAATTGCTTGCGGTCATGCGTATAGGGCAGGCAAATGTCGAGGCAGGCCTGCATGATGCCGAGCGGACCGGCGGCCAGCACGGCGCGCTCGTAGTCGAGGCCGGACATAAGCACGCCGACGCCTTCATTGACCTTGCCGAGCACATTCTCTTCGGGCACCTCGCATTCCTCAAAAACCAATTCCGAGGTCGGCGATCCACGCATGCCGAGCTTGTCGAGCTTTTGCGCCGGACGAAACCCCTTGAACCCTTTCTCGATGACAAAGGCCGTGACGCCATGCGCGCCAGCCGCCGGATCGGTCTTGGCGTAGACCACGAGCGTCGAAGCGCAATGGCCGTTGGTGATCCATAATTTGGCGCCGTTCAGGACAAAGCGGTCGCCCTTCTTGTCGGCGCGCAGGCGCATGGAGAGAACGTCGGAGCCGGCGTTCGCCTCCGACATGGCCAAGGCGCCGACATGCTCGCCGCTGAGCAGCTTCGGCAGATAGCGCCGCTTCTGCGCGTCGGTTCCGTTGCGGCGGATCTGATTGACGCAGAGATTGGAATGCGCGCCATAGGAGAGGCCGACGGAGGCGGAGGCCCGGCTGATCTCCTCCATGGCGAGGCAATGCGCGAGATAGCCGAGGCCCGCGCCGCCATATTTCTCCTCGACCGTGATCCCGTGCAGGCCGAGCGCCCCAATGTCCGGCCAGAGATCCTGCGGAAAAAGATCGGTCCGGTCGATCTCGGCTGCGCGAGGGGCGATATTTTCCGCGGCGAAGCCCGCGACCATGTCGCGCAGCATGTCGAGATCCTGCCCGAGCGCGAAATCGAGACCGGGGTTTTGCATCATGACGTTCCTTGGGCGCTTCGCGAGAAGCTACGCTCTTGATGCCTAACTGGCGATGCTCGCCTCCGGTTGCGAGGCTTCTTCGCAAAAGTTTGCTGCGCCGGGCTCCGCCATGCGATAGAGCGCAAGAGGGGCTCAGCCCGTCAAAAGTCAATTGTTCGCGAAGTCTCTTTCCTATGTCCGTTGCACCCTCGGCCGTCGACCTCTGCCGCGCCCTTGTCCAATGCCCTTCCGTGACGCCGCAGGACGGCGGTTCGCTTAGCGTGCTTGAAGCCGCGCTGAAACAGGCGGGCTTCGCCACCCATAGGGTGATTTTTTCGGAACCCGGCACGCCTGACATCGACAATCTCTACGCCCGCATCGGCTCCGGCGCGCCTTTTCTCGTCTTCGCCGGCCATACCGACGTCGTCCCCGTCGGCGAAGCGGCCAAATGGCGCTTCGATCCTTTCGCGGCGGAGGTCGCCGAGGGCGCCGTCTGGGGGCGCGGCGTCGCCGATATGAAAGGCGCGGTCGCCGCCTTCGCCGCCGCCGCCTGCGCTTTTGTTGCGCAACATGGAACGCAAAAAGGCTCGATCGGCTTTCTGATCACGGGCGACGAGGAAGGCCCCGCCGTCAATGGCACGGCGAAGCTCTTGCGCTGGGCCTATGACCGGGGCCAGCGTTTCGACCATTGCATCCTCGGCGAGCCGACCAATCCGCAAGCTTTGGGCGACATGATCAAGATCGGGCGGCGCGGTTCGCTGAACGGGACGCTTGTCGCGCATGGGCGCCAGGGCCATGTCGGCTATCCGGCGCGGGCGAATAATCCCATTCCGCATCTGTTGCGGCTGCTGAACGGCTTGATCGCCGCGCCGCTCGACCAGGGCACGGCGCATTTCGAGCCGTCGAATCTCGAAATCGTCTCTGTCGATGTCGGCAATCCGGCATGGAATGTCATTCCGGCCGAAGCGCGGGCGCGGTTCAACATCCGCTTCAACGATAGTTGGACGCCAGAGACGCTGCAGGCCGAGCTGCGCGCCAAGCTGGAGGCGGCAGGGCAGGGCGCGGACTACACGTTGAGCTTCGAGCCATGCAACGCCTTGGCTTTTCTGACGGAGCCGGACTCGTTCACCGATGTCGTCGCCGGCGTGGTCGAAAGGAAAACCGGGCGCAAGCCTGTGCTTTCAACCTCGGGCGGGACGTCCGACGCCCGCTTCATCCGCGCCTATTGCCCGGTGGTGGAATTCGGCCTCGTCGGCGCCACCATGCATATGGTGGACGAACGCGCGGCGGTCGCGGATATTGAAGCGCTGACGGAGATTTATGCGGCGATCTTGGAGGCTTATTTCGGTTATTAATTGATTACGGCAAGGACGCAATTTGCCTATTCCGCGAGGTTTTTCTTCTATTTATAATGGAAGTAGCAAGAGGGAAATCATATTTGTCTATATAGTTAGCAATGGCGTCTCTAAGGCCAATGCCGACATGCTCTTTTCCGTTGGAAACCAAATCAAGAACGTAGCTAAGATGCGCCTCTATCTCTTCATATGAAAAAACCTTCGATTTAATCATATGCTCAAAGAGCTCAAGCTTGAATAGGAACCAATCAAATTCCTGCCTGATGTAGATCTCAAGATCTCTAAGCTCTGGAGGTACTTCATGCCACCGCAGGGCATTCTCTAAGATCACAAATCTCATTGTCTTGAAATATACTTTTTGAAATCTAAGATTATCTCTGGCTAACCTAGTTCTTTCTGCTTCATCGTGCAGAATCAATATAGGGCCTTGGCCAAAATTTTCGATGAGGAGCTCTCGTCCATCCGCCCCCCAATCAAGCATATAAATTACGCGCTCGACTCTTTTGTCAGTATAGAAATCTTTTGCCTGATTCGCAATAAATTCAGCTTTTTTCCATTTTTGTTCTTCTTTAAATTTCTCTGTTGATTGCTCATATGTGTGCGTCGCTATCTTTATTTGCTTATATACTAGGCATAAGCCAATTAAGGTCACAATAGGCCCAAGAGAACTAAGCCACTGTCGAATTAAATCCATACTATGCACCGTGATTAAACAGGTATTCGTGCTAATTTCACGTAATTAATTTGAGGATCGTTCTTTATGACACATGCATTCGTCGACCTTTATGGCAGGATCGCAAAGGCCCGCGCGGGAAAGCCCAAGCCTTCCTTGACCTTCGGCCAAGTCACGATGATCAGCGCGCCTTCGGCCGGAACCTTGTCGAGATTGGCCATCACCTCGATCTGATAATGGCCGCTCGTCAAGATATAGGTTTCGGTCTCCATCTTGTCCGTTGTGTCGGCGTCCATCGATTCATGGCCGATGGCTGTGACCCCACGCTGCTCGACCAGAAATTTCACCGCCTCAAGCGACCAGCCCGGAAAGGGCGTCCGCTTGAAGCGCTCGGGATTTGACTCCCAATCCTTCGACATATCGGTTCTGAGCGCAGCGAAAGCGCCCTTCGGCACGGGGCCGTGCTTCTGTTCCCAGGCGAGGAGATCGGCCAGTGAAAACGCATGGTTCGGGTCGGCGGCGAGATAGGGCGTGTCGTCGAGCACGACGAGCGGCAGGATCATCTGCTTGAGCGGGATCTGATCCATCGTGATCCCGTCCTTGGCGAAATGCGCTGGCGGATCGACATGGGTGCCGTATTGGCCGACCATTTCATAAAAGGTCGCGCGAAAGCCGTCCTTCTCGATCGTATAGGGCGCCCGAGTGGCCGGATCGGCGGCGGGGCTGAACCTCGCCTGGCCGAAGCCAGACCAGACCGGCGTCTTGGGCCCAAAGGAATGCGTGAGATCGACGAATTGCTTCGAGGCGATTGTTTGATAGGCTTGCGCGAGCGATTCATCGGCCCGCGCCGGCGCGCATGAGATGATCGAGATAAGGCAAAGCGCGAGAAGCCTTGGGGCCGCTGCGCTCATTCGGCGTTGATCTGCTTGGGCAGCATCCGATGCAAGACGCCGTCGCGCCGCACGCCCACGTGCCAGACGGTGGCCAGGATATGCAGAGCAATCAGCGCATAGAGCGGCCATTGCAGCCAAATATGCGCGGTTTCGGCAAGTTCCGACAGAGCCTTATTTCGCGGAACGATGGCCGGCAAGTCAAACAAATAGAAGAAGCTGACCGGGTGGCCGTCCGCCTGCGAGTCGATGAAGCCGCTGATCGGCAGCCCCACAAGGACGACATATAAAAGCACATGGCTGATCTTGGCGATGACGGCCTCCCAGCGCGCGAAACGGGCGGGGAGCGGCGGGGCGGGGTTGGCGGCGCGCCAGAGAATTCGAAAAGCCACGATCGTGAAAATCGTCACCCCAAGCGCCTTGTGAATCGTATAGAGGACAGGACGCGACGGATTGTCGCGCGCCTCCTCGATCATCACCCAGGCGATGATCATGGCGGCAAAGATCAAGAGCGCGGTGATCCAATGCGTCCATTGTGCGACGAGGCCATATTGGGCCGCCTCAGCGCTGCGGTTGGCGCGCGAGGGAAATTCGGGTCTCTCGAGCATGGGAAAAATGCTCCTCCGGGTTTCGGAATTCGGACCTCGCAGCGGCGTGGGCCGTCAGCCGGGCAGTTGGCCGCCGACCTCTTAGATATGATCGGATTCCGATTGTTCGAGCCCTCGGCATGAGGGGTTTGGTTCAGGTCTTTTTGAAGACGCGGCTCCTGTCCGCGCAGATGAGCGGCCCCGCTCGCCCGAAGCTCTTACTACGCGCGAAAATGCTTCGAGAGCTTCAACCCCTGGCCCTGGTAGTTCGAAGTGTCGCTCTCGCCATAGAGCACTTGGGGCGGCTCGGCCATTTTCTCAAAGACCAGCCGGCCGATCACCTGGCCGTCCTCCAGGATGAAGGGAACCTCGTAGCTGCGGACTTCGAGGACGGCGCGCGCGCTCGGACGATTGTCAGGCGCGGCGCCGAAGCCGGGGTCGAAGAAGCCGGCGTAATGAACGCGGAATTCTCCCATGGCGGGATCGATCGGAACCATCTCGGCTGCAAGATCGGAGGGAATATGCAGTCGTTCGCGTGAAGCGAGGATGTAGAACACATCCGGGTCGAGGATCAGCCTCCTGTCCAGTCGCGCCCGCACCGGCTCCCAATAATCGCTCAAGTTATAGGCGCCGACTTCGTCGATATCGAGAATATCGGTATATTTCTGGGCTCTATAGCCCACGACATTTCCAGGCGTTTCGGCGCTCAGGCCGACGCGTAGGACAAGGCCGTTCCGCCGCAACTCCAAATCGCCGTCGACCAGCGGAATTTTTTCATGACGCGTTCGTAATTCCCTTTCATCGACCCCAAAATCGGTTCGCTCCAATTGCTGCGAATGCAACCGCCGGAAACGGATCTGATTGAGCTTCGAACCCTTGCGGACTCGGACGCTGAAGCTGCGCGGCGAAACCTCGGCATAGAGCGGCCCTTCATAGGCGCGCGCCACCCGGTCGAACACTTCGCTGTTATCGGTGATGAGGCGGGTGAAAATATCGAGGCGCCCGGTTGAACTCT
The DNA here is from genome assembly GCF_045689225.1 of Methylocapsa polymorpha. Lineage (GTDB taxonomy): Bacteria > Pseudomonadota > Alphaproteobacteria > Rhizobiales > Beijerinckiaceae > Methylocapsa > Methylocapsa polymorpha. The sequence goes on from NZ_CP136862.1 coordinate 3,212,580, forward strand.
TGGGGTTCGCCACGGCGGAAAAGCTCTCGAGCAGATTCAAATGCTCGAGCAAGGGGATCACATAGACGCAGCCCCGCTCGAGTATGGCGCCTTTGCCTTCGAGGCTGATCACGTCCGTCTGGAGGTCTTGGAGCTGGTCCGAGACCTTGCGCCCCATGCCGGGCAGGAAACTCGCCCTCACGCGGTAGGCGCGCGCGCCAAGCCGAAGGTCGAGGCTTGCGGGCTGGAACTGCCGCTCCTCGATCTTTTCCAGGCCAAGGATCATCTTTCGCCGGATCATCAGCTCGATCTTCTCGCGTGGAAGCAGGCCGAACTGGTTTCCGAAGTCGCTTGCGCCAAAAAGGGACGGCTCCGCGTCCTGGCTATGGTCCGATTTGGCGAAAAGGGATGGCATAGCGAAGCGCATGATCTCGTCGGGCGGGCTGGAGAGGCGGATCCAGCTAAGCTCTAAGGCGAAATCACGGCTTTGTCGCTTGAGATGTTGGGATTAGGCGCGTAATCAACGCGGAAACGGCCGCGAGTTGCGAAATCGGATCATTGCGCTCGATTTCGCGTCGAAGTTTTGACCGAGCATGATCATTCCCAAGAACCGGCTTCCACGTCCGCCGATCATGCTCCAGAAGGAGACGAAATGACCGGTTCCGGGCAGAAACGCGATCCCAAAACTCTGCGTCCGGCGACGCAGCTCGTCCACGGCGGATCGCTCCGCTCCGAGTTCGGCGAAACCTCCGAGGCGATCTTCCTCACCCAGGGCTTCGTCTACCCCTCCATGGAGGCCGCCGAAGCGCGGATGAAAGGGGACGAGCCGGGCTATGTCTATTCGCGTTTCTCCAATCCCACCGTCGCCATGTTCGAGGAGCGGATGGCTTTGTTCGAGGGGGCGGAGGCGGCGCGCGCGACCGCGAGCGGCATGGCGGCGGTGACGGCGTCGCTTTTTGCGCAGGTCAAGGCTGGCGATCATGTCGTGGCGGCCCGCGCCCTGTTCGGCGCCTGCCTCTATGTGGTCGAGGACTTGCTGCCGCGCTTCGGGGTCGCCTCGACCCTGGTCGACGGCGCCGATCTCGCCCAATGGCGCGCGGCGATCCGGCCCGAGACCAAGGTTTTCTTTCTCGAAAGCCCGACCAATCCCTGTCTCGAAGTCTATGACATCGCCGCGATCGCCGCGATTGCGCATCAGACCGGCGCAAGGCTTGTCGTCGACAATGTGTTCGCGAGTCCCATTCTGCAAAAGCCCCTGGCGCTCGGGGCCGATCTCGTCGTCTATTCAGCGACGAAACATATCGATGGGCAGGGCCGATGTCTTGGCGGGGTCATTCTCGGCAGCTGGGAACTGATCGAAACCGACATCCACGCTTTCCTGCGTCAGACCGGACCAGTGCTGTCGCCCTTCAACGCCTGGGTTCTCTTGAAATCGCTTGAGACCTTGCCGTTGCGGGTCCGCCAGCAGATGGAGAACGCCGGGCGCATTGCGGATTTCCTCAGCGGCCATCGCCACATCCTGAGCGTGCGCTATCCCGGCCGTCCCGATCATCCCCAGGCCGACATCATCAAGAGGCAGATGGCTGGCGGCGGAACCATTGTCGCGTTCGAGCTTTCCGGCGGCAAGCAGGCCGCCTTTGCTTTCGCCAATCGGCTGTCGCTTATCAAGATTTCGAACAATCTCGGCGACGCAAAAAGCCTTATCACCCATCCCGCCACGACGACCCATCAGAGATTGACGCCTGAAGCGCGGGCGGCGCTCGGGGTGAATGAAGGACTGTTGCGCCTCTCGGTCGGGCTTGAGGACGCGGACGATCTTATCGATGATCTGGAGGCCGCGCTCTCAAGCCTCGACCGGCAAGGCCTCGCGGCGGAATAGTTTTTGCTTCATCTGGTAAAGCCGAAGCCCGGTCCGTCAGATGCGTTTTCTCCTGACCGCGGCTGTGCTAAATTATCCTCCGCGCCGGGCTTCGTCCGGCTTTCATCACGTCAGATCAAGCCTCAGATCAAGCCAATGTACAGCGCTGTCACGCATGACATTCAAATCACCGTTCTGCCGGAATTCGTGCCGGAGCGGTCCGACGCCGACGAGGCGACGTTTTTCTGGGCCTATACGGTCGAAATCGCCAACCAGAGCGATATGACGGTGCAACTCACCGCGCGCCATTGGAAAATCACCGATGGCAATGGCAAGCTCGAAGAAGTGCAGGGCGCGGGCGTCGTCGGCGAGCAGCCGATTTTGAAGCCCGGCGAAACCTTTCGCTACACCTCGGGGTCGAATTTGACGACGCCGTCCGGCATCATGACCGGAACCTATCGCATGGTGAATGAAAAGGGCGACGTGTTCGAGGCGGAGATCCCGGTTTTTTCGCTGGATTCACCCTACGCCCGACGCGTTCTCAACTGACTAGACAGCGCGTCGGGACATGCTCGGGCGCGGCCTCGCCGGGCTGGAAATGGGAGCGGGCTGGCCATGTCCCTTGCAGGCAGTGGTTCGGATAGAGGTCTCGCCGCGACGCTCGACTTGCTCGAACGCCTGATCGGGTTTGACACGGAAAGCTCGAAATCCAATCTGGGACTGGTCGCCGCCGTCGAGGACTATCTGAAAAGCCTCGGCGTCGACTATGTGAAAATTCCCAATAGCATCGGCGACAAGGCTGCGCTTTTCGCGACGATCGGTCCCAAGACGGATGGCGGAATCGTCCTGTCAGGCCATACCGATGTCGTTCCCGTCGAGGGGCAGGCTTGGACCAGCGATCCTTTCAAGCTGCGTCGCGAGGGCGCCCGCGTCTATGGCCGCGGCGCCTGCGACATGAAGGGCTTCGACGCGATCTGCCTTGCGATGATTCCAGAGTTCCAGAAGGCCGCTCTCTCGCGCCCGATCCATATTCTTCTGAGCTATGACGAGGAAACAACCTGTCGCGGTCCGCTTGATGCGATCGCGCGGTTCGGCGCCGATCTGCCGCGCCCGGGCGCTGTCCTCGTCGGCGAGCCAACGTTGATGCAAGTCGCCGATGCGCATAAGGCCATCGCGACCTATCGAACCACCGTGCATGGCCATGAGGCGCATTCGTCGAAGCCGCATCTCGGTGCAAACGCGATCGAGACGGCCTGCGATCTCGTTACCGAGCTTTATCGCTTCGCCGCCGAACTCGTCGCAGAGGGGGATCCGTCCGGCCGGTTCGATCCGCCTTTTTCAACGATCCAAGTCGGCACGATCCATGGCGGGACGGCGCGCAATATCCTCGCCAAGCAGTGCGTCTTCCATTGGGAGTTTCGCAGCCTGCCGGGCGTCAGCCAAAATCTAGCGCTGCTGCGGTTGAAGGATTACGCCGCGCGGATCGCGAGGCCGAAACTCACCCGCTTCGCCAAGAACGCCTTTATCGAAACGGTCACTGAAGTCGAGGTTCCGGGCCTGAGGCCGGAAAGCGGGTCATTGGCTGAAACTTTGGCCTTGAAGCTCGCCCGGTCGAACCAGACGATCACCGTGCCTTTCGCCACGGAAGGCGGCCAGTTCCAATTGGCCGAGGTGCCGACAATCGTCTGCGGGCCCGGCTCGATCGATCAGGCGCATCAGCCAGACGAATATATAGAGATTCCGCAAATCGAGGCTGGCCTCGCCTTCATGCGCAGGCTCGCGGCGGAGCTGAGCTGACTCCGTTTCAGGCGGGACGCCGTCTCGTCTTCTCAGCGCCGCAAAAGGAAATCCTTCGACGATCTGGGCATGCGGCGTATGAAGCCTTTTGGAGACCAGCGTCACCTATGCATCTTCAAGGCGCCTATTTCAGAGAAAGCGACGGGAGTCACGTCCGCTCTGCCGTCCGAAGTTGCGCAAGCGCTTGCATTCCGGCCTAGGATGTCCAACATAAGAGCTGTAGCTACGAATTGTAATGACTGCCTTGACGCATGACCATTAAGGTGCGCGGAGAAGAAAGGATTCATAGATGAATGGTGGCAAGAGTAGCTGGAGCATCCCATGGATTTTGAATGGGATGAGGAAAAGCGCCTCAAGAATATCGAAAAGCATGGCGTCGATTTCGTCGACGCGGATATTTTATTCGATAATCCATATCTAACTGGACCGGGAAAGACGGTTGACGGAGAACAGCGTTGGTTGGTCACCGGCATAATCGATGAGATTTATGTTACGGCTGTTTTTACCCAGCGCGGCCCGGTCATCCGCATAATCTCGATGCGGAGGGCAAGAAATGCAGAAAGAAAAAAACATCAGGAGGTTTTCAAAAGCTGAGCTGGAAGAGCTGCGGGCTCGTGGCGAGAGCCGCACCGACCTTGCTCGCGTTCAAGTAAAGACGGCGGAAGAACTAGAGCGCGATATTGCCAGCGATCCCGATTTCAGCGACATGGCGGAGAATTGGTATGAGAGCGCCGAGGCGGTCATGCCAACGCCAAAGAAGCTGCTCTCCCTGCGGCTCGACAATGATGTCGTCGACTGGTTCAAGCAGCAAGGCCCAGGCTATCAGACGCGGATCAATGCTGTGTTGCGCGCTTTCATTCAACAGAGTCAGAAAAGACGCGCTTGAGGGCGCGGTCGCGCTTCCAAAGCTGCGTCAAACACGGCTAAAGCGAACGCGCCAACTCGAGTCACGGGACCAAAAAGCAAGGCTCGAAAGCGATTTCTGGAACGAGGCGGCCCGTTTTAACGCTCAAGGCTCGAGGACAGAATCCCAGTAGAGATAATCCATCCAGCTTTCGTGCAAATAATTTGGAGGGAATAGCCGGCCGTTGTGGTGGAGGTCGTTGACCGTGGGCTGGTAGGGCGCGCGCGCCGGCCACATATGCGCTTCCCCCGGGAGCCTGTCGCCTTTGTGCAGATTGCAGGTCGAACAGGCGGCGACGACATTTTCCCAGGTCGTCGTTCCCCCCTTTGAACGCGGGATCACATGATCGAAGGTCAGATCCTGGCGCGCGCCGCAATATTGGCAGATGAAACGATCGCGCAGGAAGACGTTGAATCGGGTGAAAGCGGGATGGCGGGACGGCTTGATATAGGTCTTGAGCGAAACCACCGAGGGCAGGCGCATCTCGAAGCTCGGGCTTCGGACCGTCTTATCATAGTTGGAGACGATATTGACCCGGTCCAGAAACACCGCCTTGATCGCGTCCTGCCAGGACCAAAGCGACAAAGGGTAGTAGCTCAATGGCCTGAAGTCGGCGTTGAGCACCAGCGCCGGACACGCTTCCGGCGAAACAGTGGGGTGGAAATGAACCGTCAAGACCGGCCCTCGCCCTGTATCGGCTCCCCCATTAGCCGCTAGGCTCTAACTCGTCAATGCTATTCGGGTTTGGACCGCTCCCGACGCAGTCGGAACTGCATCCTTCCAAGGCTCGACGCCAAGCAAAAGAAAGGCTGATCGGCCAAAAGCAGCCAATTACCGCGTCGGAATCGGCGTTCCGCTGCGATAATCGTAAAATCCGCGCTGAGTCTTGCGTCCGAGCCAGCCGGCCTCGACATATTTCACGAGCAAGGGGCAGGGGCGATATTTCGAATCGGCCAGCCCTTCATGCAGCACTTGCATGACCGAAAGCACGGTGTCGAGACCAATGAAATCGGCGAGCTGCAAAGGCCCCATCGGATGATTCGCGCCGAGCCGCATCGCCGTGTCGATCGCTTCGACCGAGCCGACGCCCTCATAGAGCGTATAGATCGCCTCGTTGATCATCGGCAGAAGAATGCGATTGACGATGAAGGCCGGGAAGTCCTCGGAGACCGTAAAGGTCTTGCCAAGCCGGGAGATCAGCGCCTTCGCCGCTTCGAAGGTCGTGTTTTCAGTCACGATGCCGCGGATCAATTCGACGAGCTGCATGCGCGGCACAGGATTCATGAAGTGAATCCCGATGAACCGTTCGGGCCGGTCGGTCACGGAGGCGAGGCGCGTGATCGAAATCGACGAAGTATTCGACGCCAGCATGGTTTCCGGCTTCAGCGAAGGGCAGAGTTTGGCGAAAATCTTGCGCTTTAGCTCCTCATTCTCGGAAGCGGCTTCGATGATAAGGTCGCGGTCGGAGAAGGCGTCATAGTCGAGGGCCGGCTTGATTCGGCCGAGGGCCGCGTCGCGCGCCGCCGGCTCGATCTGTTGGCGCTCGACTTGGCGCGCAAGGTGCGACGCGATGACGCCCAGGCCCGCGTTAACTCGTTCTTCGGAAATGTCGTTGAGAGCAACGTCGATTCCAGCAAGGGCGCAGACTTCAGCTATGCCCGTCCCCATCTGTCCGGCGCCGATCACTCCGATTTTATTGATGTCCATTTTATTTGTCCGTGACGGAAATCAGGCAGGAGGCCAAACCGGTTTCTCAGGGTTTCTCATATAGGAAGCAGGAGCGGGATTCTATTTTCTTCTGCTCGATGCGCATCGCGCTTGGGCTACAGGTCGCCGATCGGAAGTAGCTGACCTGATTTCTAGATCAAAGAAAAAACTATTTCTACTCACGTGGAAATACTCTCGTTTTTGCTTGCGCTCGGGTGCGCCGAGCAAATTTTTTCGAAAGCGCTCCGGTTGAGCAAGGCGGGGAGGGAAGCTGCTCATTTGGATGATTTGATTCGCTAGCCCTTTAGAACTTGCCAAATCTCTCGTTCCTGCAGCTTGCGCGGCAAGCTGAATGCGGAGCCGCTGTGACGAACCACCTGCGGCGGAAGCGCGGAGCCAATCCGCGATTTCAATCGGCTTTAGCGGCCGAGCTTGGCGAGTTCTTCGTTCAGCGCCGGCAGGATCGCGAACAGATCGCCGACGAGACCATAATCCGCGATCTGGAAGATCGGCGCCTCCTCGTCCTTGTTGATGGCGACAATAACTTTTGAATCCTTCATTCCGGCGAGATGTTGTATCGCGCCGGAAATCCCCACGGCGATGTAGAGATCGGGCGCGACGATCTTGCCGGTTTGGCCGACTTGCCAATCATTCGGCGCATAGCCGGCGTCAACCGCGGCCCGCGATGCGCCCATCGCCGCGCCAAGCCGATCGGCGACAGGCTCGATCAGCGTGGCGAAATTCTCCGCATTCTGCATGCCCCGGCCGCCGGAGATGATGATCTTCGCTGAGGCGAGCTCGGGCCGGTCGGATCGGCCGAGGCTCTCATCCTTGAAGCTTGAAACGTCAGGCCCCGCGACGGCGGCGACCGGCTCGATCGGCGCCGCAGCGCCTTCGCCGGTCGCCTGGAACGCCGCCGTGCGCACTGTGATCACTTTTTTGGCGTCGCTCGACTGGACTGTCTGGATCGCGTTTCCGGCATAGATCGGACGATCGAACGTGTCCGGCGCGACGACCTTGATGATTTCCGAAATCTGCATCACGTCGAGAAGAGCCGCCACCCGCGGCATCGCATTCTTGGCCGTGGAGGTCGAGGCCGAGAGAATGGCGGAGTAAGGTCCCGCCAATTGGACAATCAGAGCCGCCAAAGGCTCGGCCAATTGATGCGCATAGGCCGCATCATCCGCGAGCAGAACCTTTTCGACGCCCTCAAGCTTGGCGGCGGCCTCGGCCGCGGCCTGGACGTCCTGGCCCGCGACAAGGACGTGAACAGGCTCGCCGAGCGCCCTCGCGGCGGTCAAGGCTTTGGCGGTCGCCTCATTGAGCTTGCCATTCTGAGTTTCGGCGAGCAGCAAGACTGTCATCAGATCACTCCGGCCTCGTTCCTGAGCCGGGCGACGAGTTCGGCCGCCGAGCCGACCTTGACGCCGGCCTTGCGCGAGGGGGGCTCGATGGTCTTGAGAATTTTGAGCCGTGGCGAGATATCGACCCCGAAATCGGCGGGAGTCTTTTCCTCGATCGTTTTCTTTTTCGCTTTCATGATGTTCGGCAGCGACGCATAACGCGGCTCGTTGAGGCGCAAATCGGTGGTCACGACCGCCGGCAGCTTGAGAGTGACGGTCTGCAATCCGCCATCGACCTCGCGCGTCACGTCGACCGTACCTCTGCTAACCTCTCCTGCGCCCACCTCTTCCGCTTCGATCACGACCTTTGACGCGAAAGTGCCCTGGCCCCAGCCGAGAAACGCCGCCAGCATCTGGCCGGTCTGGTTGCAATCATCATCGATGGCTTGTTTGCCGAGGATGATCAGCCCCGGCCGCTCGGCCTCGGCGACCCCCTTCAAGATCTTGGCGACGGCGAGCGGTTCGACCGGCTGCTCCGCCTTGACCAAAACGCCACGGTCGGCGCCCATGGAAAGCGCGCTTCTGATTGTCTCGGCGGCTTGCGCTGGCCCGATCGAAACCACGATCACTTCCGACGCCTTGCCGGCTTCCCTGAGGCGAAGCGCTTCCTCGACGGCTATTTCGTCGAAGGGGTTCATTGACATTTTGACATTGGCGAGGTCGACGCCCGAGCCGTCAGGTTTGACTCTTATTTTCACATTGTAGTCGACCACCCGTTTGACGGGCACGAGTATTTTCATGGAAAAACTCTTGGAAGCCCTGCTTCCCGCTGAGCTCTCCAGCTAGGTAATCGCGCTGGGGAGCCAAGTCAATAAAGCTACGCTTCGCTGCGGCGATCTGCGTCAAGCAAGGCCGGACGCCGCCACATAGCAGCATCAAAGCCCCGGAGCGAGGCTATAATAAATTGATTTAATTAAGTCTTCACTTTTAGATGCGCGACGCTCCTTCTTAACCGGTCGCATAGCGTGTCCGTGGGTCGCCGCGAAAACTATAGGCGCCTATATGGGTAAGCCTGCCTTCGGTGTCGAGCCAGATTTTCCCGCCGATATCGCGCCATTTTTGGCAGAATCCAAAATCCTCGCTGACATAAGCGTTGGTATCCTTATCGATCATGCAATCGAAGAGCGCATAATTCGCCTCGGTCTTGGCGTTGGAATAGGCATGGACGTTTTTGTAGCGGCTTTCGGGATAGGATTGAATCATGCGCTCGATCGCCTGGCGCTTGAGCATCATGAAGCCGCCGCCGCAATAGACGCCGGTGGCGAAACGTCCGTCTCTTTCGAGTTCGTTGCCGGCGCAAAGCGAGCCGACATAGAGCAGCGGCGCCGCTTCGAATGTTTCGCCCGCGGTCGCCGCCCGCCTCAATGCGGCGTTGCTCCAATCGATGACCTTGAGGGGATAGATTCCGGCGACAAAATCCTGATCGAAGGAGAGCATCTCATAGACCTGCTCCGCCTCGAAACTGATGTCGGCGTCGATGAATAGGAGATGCGTCGCCATGGGCGTGTTCAGAAACTGGGCGACAAGCGTGTTGCGGCTTCGGGTGATGAGCGAATCGTGACCAAGGAGGGCGAGCGCCGCGTCGAACCCTTTCTGGCTTGCAAACTGAATGAGGCCGAGGATCGACTGCATATAGTGCTGCGAGACGAGGCCGCCGAAACAGGGTGTGGCGATAAAAACCATTGGTCGTGTTGCCATATGCGTCATGAGTTTCCTTGCCGGCTTAATCTGCATTTTTCGCGCGCGAGAGCGGGCCGCCGCCGATCGCCAAAACTGATCTTGAGCCCGGTTGACGCCGTCCGCCGTCGCCGAGAGCCCTCTATTCCAGTGCTGGCTTTTACGGATCGAAGCCTGCGCGAAACCTACTGGTTTGCGGGACAAGGACGCGGCGCGCGTTAATCCTAATAGGAGGTGAACCAGCGCCGGCGGCGAATTGGCGCTAATATGCCCGCATCGCCGCTGGAAAGCCTGATCTGGCAAGACCGGCGTCCTCGGAAAAATAGAGGCGCGTGATGTCGCAAATGTCGTTTTTAAGGGATGATAGGACGGTTTCGTTCGGCGAAAGGCTGGCGGCGTCCGAACAGTTCCTGGTCTTGTTCAAGGAAGGCATGGATCTCGTCGGCGAGGCCGCCGCCTACCTGGACGGCGAGGGCCGGGAGGAGGCGCGGGCTTTGCCGCGCTCCGCCGCTCTCGGATATGCGGTCGAGAGCATGCGCTTGACGACGCGGCTGATGCAAATCGCGTCTTGGCTGCTTCTCCAGCGCGCCGTCAATGAAGGCGAATTGAGCCGCGCCGAGGCCTCGGCGGAAAAGCGGCGGATTCGCTTGACCAAATTGGACCCGCTCTCCAACGACGACGTGCTCGTCCAGTTGCCGGTCCGTCTCCGCGAACTCGTCGACATGTCGCGGCGCCTTCAGGCGCGCATCGTCCATCTCGACGGTCTGCTCTATCAATCGCGTGAGGCCCGCGCCAAGGGGGCTTTGGCGCCGAGCCCGGTCGGAAGCCAGATCGAGATGCTGCGGGCGGCGTTCGGGGCGAGACAGATAAGCTCAGCCGCAATGTAAGCGCATACGCCTCGGGCGTTTTTCAGCTGGCGTTGCGCCGGGGCCCTTCGGCCGCTGCTAAAGGGGCAGCGGGCGGCCAGCGCTCTTCGGCCATGAGGCCGGAGAGCGGCCAATCTTGGCGAGGCGCTATTTCTTGCCGAAGGAGAGATTGCCGAAGCGCGAGTTGAAGCGCGACAGCCGGCCGCCTCGGTCGAGCAATTGCTGCGATCCGCCGGTCCAGGCTGGATGCGTCTTGGGGTCGATGTCGAGATTGAGCGTGTCCCCCTCATTGCCATAGGTCGAGCGGGTCAAAAACTCCGTCCCGTCGGTCATGACAACCTTGATCAGATGATATTGGGGATGGATGTCGGGCTTCATCGGCGAAAATCCTTTAAAGAATCCGTCCGGGACAGGGCTTGGCGGCGCCCAGAGGCGCTGCAGCTTGTCGCGCTGATGACGGGAGTCGCCGCCCTATATCCCAGCCTATGCAAGGTTACAAGGCCTATGGCTTGCGGCGCCGCAACCATGGGCCTTGACGCGTCATATCATTTCGCATCCGCGCCCCACGGATAGAGCCGGGGGATCGCAACCGTCAGGAGGGTCGCCAGGGCGACGGCGACAAGCAATCCCACCAGAAATAGCGTCCAGGTCGTCGGCTGCATAGCTCCGAGCGCAATGATAAGGAAGAGTTGCGGCAGGTCGAGAAAATGCGTGAACGTCGGCAAAATCTCGCGGCGCGCCTGGCGAAGCTCGGGCGTGACGCATCCGGCGGCAAGCGCGGCTCGCGTGAGCCGGCGCAGCCGCATGAAATAAAGCCGGGTCACAGTATTGCCTTCGATGAACTCGAAGGCGAACAGACCGACCATTCCGGCGAGCCACGGGAGCTGAAGAAAACTCCAGCCGCCGTAGAAACTGACGATCATCCACGCGCCCGATGCGAGTAGCAGCAGAGCGCCGGGAACTACAACCCCATCGTAGAAGACGGCGATGTTGCGAACCGCCTCGGCAAAAGGCGCGAGATCGCGCAGCTGGCGCGAGCGCAGATCGGCCATCCAGACGCCGATAAGCCCGGCGCCGATCAAGACTGCGCCAAGGATATGGAGGAATTTCAACAGGCTGTACTCCATCGCTCTCCTCCAGCGCCTTGCCTTGCGGCTCTTGGCTTTACGCAATTCGGGAGGTCGCCTAACCGTCGTGGCCTTCGAGCTTCACGCGAAGCGCGCGCAAGACGGCCAGAGCCTCCGAAAGCAGGTCTGGCGACAGACCCTCGGCCAGAGCTTCCGCCCATGGCGCCTGCTTCGCCATCGCGGCGGCGAAGGCCGCTCGCCCTTTCTCGGTCATCGTCACAAGCCGCGCGCGCTCGTGATGGGGATTCTTGGCGAAGCGCACGAGGCCGCCTTTTTCGAGCTCCTTCGCCAGCCGTTGGACTGCCTGGCGAGACAGGCCCATGTTGCGAGCGATCGAGGCGACCGGAAGCGGAACGGCGGAACGGTCCATGGCGCCCAGGACCTGCCAACGCGCGCTCGTCAGCTCGAGAGGCCGAACCAGCTCGTCTCCGGCTTCGATGAGGCGCCCGTTCAGCCGGAACGTCTCCAGAATTAACTCCGTGACGGTGGCGGTCGCCTGCCTAACCTTTTTGTCGCTACTCATAATACATATTGTCAAAACGACAATATATTGTCAAGAGCGGGATTGCCGTCGGCTGCGTGTCCATCGACGCCGGCAGGCGCGCGGACAAATCTTTACTCGCGCCGCGCGAACGTGTACCCCGTCCGCGTAATGGACCCCGGCGCCGCCATTACGGTTGCGCCGGGATTTTATTTTTGGCGCCGCCGGACGAAGCGGCGACGTTTCTGAAAAGGGCAAAACGCGGCAATGGCGAATGTGGTCGTGGTCGGCGCCCAGTGGGGCGACGAAGGCAAAGGCAAGATCGTCGATTGGCTGTCGCTCGAGGCCGACATCGTCGTGCGCTTTCAGGGCGGCCACAACGCCGGCCATACGCTCGTCATCGGCAATCAAGTTTATAAGCTCGCGCTCCTGCCGTCCGGCATCGTGCGCCCCGGCAAGCTTTCGGTCATCGGCAATGGGGTCGTGCTCGATCCGCATCATCTCGTCGAGGAAATCGCCAAGCTCGAAGCGCAGGGCGTCAAGATCTCGCCGGACAATCTCAAGATCGCCGAGAATGTCACCCTGATCCTGGGGCTCCATCGCGAGCTTGACGCCCATCGCGAATCCTCGAGCGTCGAAGCCCTGAAGATCGGCACGACGCGGCGCGGCATCGGCCCCGCCTATGAGGACAAGGTCGGGCGCCGCGCGATCCGGCTCATGGACCTCGCCGAGCCGGAGTCTCTCGATCAGAAGATCGCCCGCCTCCTTGCTCATCATGATCCGCTGCGGCGCGGCCTCGGGCTCGCGCCTGTGGGCGCGCAAGCGATCCGCGACGAGCTGGACAGCGTCGCGCCGAAGGTCCTTCCTTTCATGGACGCGGCCTGGGAGCGGCTGGAGGCGGCGCGGCGCGGCGGCAAGCGCATTCTCTTCGAGGGCGCGCAGGGCGCGCTTCTCGATGTCGATCACGGCACCTATCCGTTCGTGACCTCGTCGAATACGGTCGCCGCGCAGGCCGCGACGGGCTCGGGCCTCGGCCCCAAGGCGATTGGTTATGTGCTCGGCATCGCCAAGGCCTACACGACGCGGGTGGGCGGCGGTCCTTTTCCGACCGAACTCACCGATTCCATTGGCGAACGGATCGGCGATCGCGGCCATGAATTCGGGACCAATACGGGCCGCCGCAGGCGCTGCGGCTGGTTCGACGCGGTCCTCGTGCGCCAGACCGTGAAGACCTCCGGCATAGATGGAATAGCCCTCACCAAGCTCGATATTCTCGACGGTTTCGAGGAGATCAAGGTCTGCGTCGGCTATTGGCTCGACGGTCAGAAGATCGACAGACTGCCGGCGAGCCAGGCCGCCCAGGCGCGGGTCGCGCCGATCTATGAAACCATCGAGGGCTGGAAGGGCGCGACCGTCGGCGCGCGCTCCTGGGCCGAGCTTCCGGCGCAGGCGATCAAATATGTCCGGCGGATCGAGGAGCTGATCGAGGCGCCGGTCGCTCTTCTCTCGACAAGCCCCGAACGGGCCGACACGATCCTCGTTCACGATCCTTTCCGGGATTGAGCCAACGAATCGTTCGCTAAAGCTCGGCTTGGCTAGCGTGCGCCTTTCGCGCCCTCCGGTCTTGAGCGGCTGGTATTGACGGATTGCTTGCGGAATGCTCTGAACGCGTTATGGCTGACTATTACCCGCTGCTCGCCAAGGCCGTTGCGGGCCTGTCGAATTCGACGCCGGAAACGCGCCGCGCCATTTACGAGCGCGCCCGCACCGCGCTGATCGGCCAATTGCGGCGCATGGACCCGCCGGTCCCGGAAGCCGATTTGGATCGCGAGGCCGAGGCCTTGGAGGCGGCGGTCGCGCGGCTCGAAGCCGAATTGGAGCCAGCGCCGGAGCCGGCGGAGCCATCGGTCGACGCCATTCCGCGTGATCCGACGGCGATTGCGGGTCTTACCGGCGCGAAATTGCCATCGGAAGCGCTCAGCGCGGAGTCGGCGCCAGAATCGCCGGCGCCTTGGATGCGCCGTCGCCCGCGCCGGTCGCGCCCCGGATGAGCAAACTCCGCGCCCGTCGCTTTTCAAGGTCCGGCGCGAGCAGCCTCGTCCAGCCCCGTCACGCGCCAACGGCGGCGATGAATCCAATCTCGGTTCGAGAGGCTTGCGGCCTCCGGTCGGCTCGGCCTTATCGCGACCGAAATCCATCCGCAACGGAGCGCCGGCGCTCGACGCCTCCCCGGAGCCGCCGCCGGCGACAGGGCCGAGCAAGACGCTAGGCTCCCCACAATCCCGCGGCGGAGAGCCTGTCGTCGCTCGCGAACCAATCGCCCGAGAGCCTGCTGGCCAGGAGCCTATCTTTCAGGAGCCTATCGCCCAGGAACCGCTCGCCAAAGATCATCCCGCCCTCGGAGCGGCGGGCGAATCGAGCGCGGAGACGCCTCAACCTGTTGCAAAACCCGGTCCGACGCGCAGCGGCCCTTCGCGCCGCAGCCGGCGCGAGAGGCGGCCGCGCCCAAGCGCCTTTGGATCGTCGGCCATCGTCTCGGCCTTGTTGTCTTTCTTGTCGCAATCGCCGCCTTCGAGCTGCGGGACCGGCCGGAAGATCTCGCCGGCTTGAAGCCGGCTACGCCGTCGACTCCTGCTGACGCGGCCGCAAACGGCAAGATCGTCGATCGCGTCGGCGTCGGCGGCGCAACGTCCGACGCGGCGCCCTCCGCCGGGACAGCCGCCAACACCGCCGGTCGGAAGGAGACCGCCAACGCCACGGCGGACCCGTTCAATGCTCCCGTCGCGCGCCGCGCCGCTCTGCTCGTCGAGGCGCCCGACGAGCAATCCAAGGTGAAGACATTTCTTGGCTCGGTCGTATGGCGGGTCGATAATGTAAGCAATGGGCCGGGCGAGGCGCTGACCACCGCGGTCCGGGCCGATGTCGAGATTCCCGAGGAGAAGCTGCAGGCGGCGATGACGTTTCAAAAGAATTTCGACGCCACATTGCCCGCCTCTCACACCTTGAAGCTCAATTTCGTCATCGCGCCGGGCAGCCCATTGACCGATATTCAGCAGATCAGCGTTCCCCAAATGCGCCGCGCTGACGCCTCGACCGGGGACGCCTTGAGCGGCGTTCCGGTTCCGATCACGCAAAATTCCTTTCTCGTCGGATTGAGCCGGGGCAACGCCGAGGCGAATAATCTCGATCTGTTGCGAACCCGCGATTGGATCGACGTTCCGATCCTTCTCACCAATGGCCGCATCGCCAAGCTGACCTTCGAGAAGGGTCCCTCCGGCCAGCGCGCGCTGGATGATGCGCTGGCGTCCTGGCAGGCGCAGTAAAGGCGCGCCGCCACTCATCCGCGCAAAATAGACTATTCCAGCCGCACCAGGACGCTGTCGGTTGCGCCCTTCGCGTCCATGACCGAGACGCGGGCGAAGCCGGCGCCGTCCGGCGCCCAGCTCGATTGCCGGCGCAAGTTCGGTTCGCCGACGGGCGCGCCATTGACCATCCATGTCAGAGGCGGCGCGCCGCCTTCTGCCTTCAGAGCAAGGCTGGCATCGCCCCGATTGGCCATTGCCGCCGCGCCGCGTCAACCCCAGATCGACGCGCGCTCCGTCCGGCGGGAAGGCGATTCGCAATTGCGGCGTCGCCGCTGCGGCGAAAGTCTTCGGCGCGTCCTTGCGCAAATGCCGCAAAGGCGGCGGCAGCGATGCTGTCCGGCTGACGAGAACATCGGGGGGAGCAGCCGGGAATTCATGCTCGCCGCCGAGCCTGGCGAAAGCGTCGAAAAGAATTGGCGCCGCGGCTTGGCGGCCGATGAGTCCCGGCACGGTCCCATTATCGGGACGGCCGACCCAGACCGCGATCGTGTGGGCTTTGTCGAAGCCGACCGCAAAGGCGTCGCGATAGCCGTAAGAGGTTCCTGTCTTGAAGGCGATGCGGCCGGCCGGCGCGTTCAAGGGCGGCGGCGCGCCCCGCAGAATATCGGCGACATACCAGCTCGCGACCGGTTCGCTGATCCGGCGCGGCTCGTTTCGCCGGGTCGCGGCGTTAGCCGCTGTTTCAATGAGGGCGGGGACGCCGCCGCCGCGCGCGAGCCCTGCATAGAGCATGGCGAGGTCGCGCAGCCTAATGCCTACTCCCCCCAAGCCGACGGCAAGGCCGGGCGCGGCTTCATTCGAAAGCGCGATTTCGGCCCCGGCGTTGCGTAGCCGCGCGATGAAACGCGCCGGACCGATCTCCGCGAGCAATTCGATGGCGGGCAGGTTCAATGACAATTGCAGCGCGCGCCGCGCGGTCACCGCGCCTTGAAAGTTGAGATCGAAATTCTCAGGCGCATAGGCGCCATAGCGCCTTGGGCGGTCGTCCAGAATGGTTTCAGGATGGGCGATTCCGTTCTCGAAGGCGAGCGCATAGATGAAAGGCTTCAATGTTGAGCCGGGCGAGCGGATCGCCTCGGTCATGTCGATCGATCCGGCGCGCTCTTGTGAGAAATAGTCGGCCGCGCCGACATGGGCGCGGATCTCGCCGCTCCGATTGTCGATGACGAGAATGGCGGCGGAGAGCTTGGGGCCGAGGCGCGTCGCGCTTTCTTGCGCCAAGGCTTCGAGCGAGGCTTGCAGCCTGGCGTCGAGCGTCAGGCGGTGGATGCGCCGCTGCGGCGCGCGCCGGATCGCCGTTTCGCTCGCATGGGCGGCCAGAAATGGAAATGGCTTGCGCGCCGTCGGAGCCGGCTCGCGCTTGGCGGCGTCGCGCTCGGCGGCGGTGATGAGCCCGCGCGCGAAAACCCGGTCGAGGACGGAATCGCGGGCCGCGCGTGCGGCGATGGGAGAACGGTCCGGCCGCCTTGTTTCCGGCGATTGCGGCAAGGCGACAAGGAGCGCGGCCTCGGCGATGGACAGGCGCTTCGGCTCATGGCCGAAATAGGCGAGGCTCGCCGCTCTCACGCCTTCGATATTGCCGCCATAAGGCGCGAGCGCGAGATAAAGATCGACGACGCCGGCCTTGCCGATCCGCTCTTCGATCTCAATGGCGTGGACGATCTGGGCGAGCTTCGCCGCTGCGGATTTTTCCGCGCGAGGTTCGAGGAGGCGGGCGACCTGCATGGTCAGGGTCGAGCCGCCCGAAACGATGCGGCCATGGCTCGCGAGCTGCAGCGCGGCGCGATCGAGCGCGAGAAAATCGACGCCATTATGCGCGGCGAAGCG
This sequence comes from Methylocapsa polymorpha, assembly GCF_045689225.1. Taxonomy (GTDB): domain Bacteria; phylum Pseudomonadota; class Alphaproteobacteria; order Rhizobiales; family Beijerinckiaceae; genus Methylocapsa; species Methylocapsa polymorpha. The sequence goes on from NZ_CP136862.1 coordinate 3,229,571, forward strand.
GTGGTCTTCATAGGCGATCAGCATGGCGAGGAAACGCGGATCGACGTCCTGCGCCGCGATCGGAAGCCGCCAGCGTCCGTCCGCCGTTGTGAAGGCGCGAAGCAGCCGGCCTTCGCGATCGACGACGATGCTCGAACCTTGGGTTGCGGCGGCGAGATCGAGCGGACCGAGCGACCGCATGTAGTGAAGCCACGCCCCCGGAATGATCAGGCCAAAAATCGCCAGGGCGAGGGCTAGAAGCGCGAACCGCGGATCTGGCTTCATGTGAAGCCTTTCATTTGGGCTCCGCGATGTCGATCGCGCCAAAAGCGGTTCGGCCGAACCGCTCCGGGCGATACATGTCCTCGATCGTGGCTGGCGGCAGGACATAATGGCCCGGCGTGACGGCGCGCACGATATAGGCCAGGCTGAAGACCGCCTTCTCCTGGCCGTCGCGCGCGAAGGCCGCTATGAAACGATCGTCGCGGTATTCGGTGTGGATGGGTTCGACGGATTTCTTGAGCCAGGCGAGAGCCTCGGTCGAGCCGCCTTCGAAAAGTTCCGGATTGTCGATCTCGAGCCCTGCGGGCAAATGATCGACGAGGAGAAGCCGCGCGAAGGCGGCTTCATATTCGGTGACTTTCAGGGCGACGACGAAGCGGTCGTTCTGCTTGATCGCGCCGGGATCGACCTTGTCGCCCGCCAATGTGTAATAGGCGCGTTCGATCTGATAGCCCTGTTGCGCGGCGGGCTCCTTGGTCAGAGGATTGCCGGAGGTCGTCACCGTGATGCGGGCGGGCGCCTGACCCGTATTGGCGATCGCGACGCTCCCTTTGTCCAGCGCGGCGGCGCGCCATGTTCTGTAGAAGGCGCCTTGGTGCGGGACGCCGCCAACCGACAAGTCGGCGGTCACGGCCTCATTGGCGAGCGCCTCGGCGGCGAGGACCATGAAGGCGTTTTCCTGCGTGTTCGTCATGGCCGTCTTGGCGCGGGCGTCCTCGACGATTTTCGATGCGCGGAAAATTTCCGCCGTCGGCATGGCGGTCTCGACGGCGAGCGCGAGAAGCCCCGCGCCATCGCGCAGCCGCGAGCCGTAATCGGCGCTCGAATAAAGCGGATTGCCGATCGTGCTCAAGCGTTCGGTCGCCTTGGAAAAGACCGCCGAAGCGCGGCCGCGATCGCCGAGCAGCGCAAGCGCGGCGGCGAGCTGGGCGCGGGCGAGCGGGCTTTCGAACTGATCGATCTTGGTGTCGGCCAGATAGCGCAGATCGCCCATGACGGGACGGCCGTTGCGGGCCAGAACATAAGCGGCATAGGCGATCGAGGCCCCTTGGCCCGCTTCGACATCATTCGCATTGGCGACGAGATTGCGCAGCCGCTCGAGGGCGGAATCGAACCGTCTTTGCGGCACGTTGAAATTGCTTTCGCGCGCGCGGGTGAGAAAATCGGTGACGAAGGCGTGCAGCCACATGTCGTCGGCATTGTCCGCAGACCACAAGCCGAAGGCGCCGCTCGAATCCTGACGCGCGAGCACGCGCTCGATCGCGTCGCGAATGCGCGCGTCGACATCGGGGTCGATCCCGAGCTGCTCGGCTTTCGCAAGCTTGTTGACATAGAGGAGCGGCAAGGCGCGGCTGACGAGCTGCTCGGTGCAGCCGTAAGGATAGCGATCGAGCGCCTGCAGAAGGGCAGGGACGTCGATCCCGGCAAGAGACGAAACAGCGACGGAGACCGCTCCGGTTCCCGGTATGAAGTCAGCGACAAGATCATTCGAGATCGTGAGGCTCGTCGTGGGCGCGAGCGTGCGCACCGTCCGGCGATAAAGCTCCGACGTTCCCGGCAGGACGTTGAATGCGACCGTCTGCGGCCCGTTGAAATCCGGGCCGCTTAGCTTCAGATCGATCTCGGCGCGGCCGAGCCCGGTGGCGGAAATGGGGATCGTCACCGATTTGCGGGCGCCGGCGTCGAGCCTGATTTTTCGGCGCGGGGCGTCGCCCGATGTGGAAACGCCGCCGCGCAGACCGAGGTCCAGAAAATAATCTCCCGGCCTCCCTTCCACATTGTCGATCTGCACATGGATTTGCGAGCGGTCGCCGAGGGAGAGAAACCGTGGCGCCGTCGCCAGCGCGACGACGGGATCGCGAACGATCACTTCGGCGCTCGCGCTGCCGACCTTGGTCTTTGTCCAGGCCGTCGCCATGACGCGCAGGGTTCCATTGAAGGCGGGCAGGTCGAAGGTGACATTCGCCTTGCCGTCGGGGCCGACCTTGACGACGCCCGAGAAACGCGCGAGCGGCTCCTGCGTCGGACGCTCCGAGCCCAGATCCGCGCCGGCGTCGCCGCCTGAGTGGATCGCGCCGCGCGTCCCCTGCATGCCGTCGATCAACAGGCCGTAGAGATCGCGGATCTCGGCGCCGAGCTGGCGCTGTCCGAAGAAATAGTCGCGCGGATCGGGCTGCTCATAATGGGTCAGACTGAGGATGCCGACATCGACCGCCGCGAGGGTGATTCTCGCCTCCTCGCCGGGGTTCAGACCCGTGATTTGAACGGGAATCGTCAAAGGCCCGCGCGGCCGCGCCTTGGCTGGGGGATCGAGCTTGACGTCGATCTTGTGGGCGTCGGCGTCGATGGAGAACCAGGCGAGGCCGATGGCGCGACCGGGCATGCGATTGGCCGCCTTGTCGAGCGGGCGATGGGCGAGCGCCACGACATAGGCGCCTGCGCCCCAATCGGTTGAGACCGGAATCGCCTTGACCGTATCGCCCTGGGCGAGATCGAAGGTCCTCACATCACGCACGGCGTCGCTGACGATTGCGATCATCGCCGCGCCGGCGAAGCGGGAGGCGATGCGCAAGCGCAAATCCTCTCCGGGCTTGTAATTCGTCTTGTCGATCGAGACGTCGAGAAGATCCGGCGTCTGCGCGCTCGCCTCGCCCGACCAGCCGCTTTCGAAGCTGAGGCTCGTCGGCGCGTCCGAGCCATTGTCGCTCACAAGATCGAGCCGGTATTTGCCGAAACCAACGAGCGCAGAAATCTTGGCGGGAGCGTTGACGTTGAGGTCGATCGTTCCGCTGGCGACGCGCTTCGACGATTTCACCTGTTCGAAATTCCACCGGCCGTCGGACCGATACCATTGGTAGTCATTGCTGATCCGATATAGCGACCAGGCGACGCCTTTGCGCGCGACGCGGGAGCCATTGGAGTCGATCGCGATCACGTCGAATGTCGCAGCCGCGCCCTCGCTCAAATTGGTGAAATTCTTCTTGACCCCGATCAGTCCGCCTTTCGGCAAGATCGGCAGGACCAGCGCGCGTTCGACCGCGCGGCCGCCGGGCTCGCCGGCGCGCAAGATGATCTTGGCTTCGAGCGGACGCGGCGCGTCGACTTCCGGAATAGGCGCGAGCACCGTCGCCGCGCCTTTGGCGTCCGTCGTGACGCTCTCCTCGAGATCGTTGCTGATCTTTTCGAAATCCTCGTCTTGCAGTCCTGCGACATAGCCCTTGAGAGCGGGCAGGCTCGCTTCCTCGGCTGGACGGATTTCGACGCTGCCGGTGATTTCGAGATTTGCTCCAGGCGCGCCATAAAGATAGCGGGCTGCGGCGGCGATCTCGACGGGCTGGCCGGCGCGCACAGCGGCGGCCGCGCTTTTAAGCGAAAAGTCGAGGCGTTCGGGAATGTAATCCTCGACGAGGAAGCTTGCTCGCCCGATAGGCTCGGCCTTCGGGTCGGCGAAGGCCTCGATGCGCCATGTCCCCGTGGGAACGCCTGACAGCAAGGGCAAGTCAAGCGCCCGCCCGCCATCGCCTTGGTCCTCGACCTGGACGCGCCTGTATTCGACGCCATCAGGGCGTTTCACGACGAGCGTGAGGGGCAAGGCGAGACGCGCGGCCCCCTTCCCATCGCGCAGGAGCGCGGTGATGAAAACCGTCTCGCCCGAGCGATAGACGCCGCGTTCGGCGAAGACGAGGGCGTCGAGCGCCGCCGGCGCCTCGCGGCCTTTGACGCCCCTGTCGGTGAGGTCGAAAGCCGTTTGCTGCAGATCGAGGAACCCGTAATCCCCTTTGCCGTCCTCGGCGACGAGAATGCCGGGGGCCTGCCCGCCGGCGCCGCGCGAAAGCCCCGGATCGAAATGGATGTGTCCTGCGCCATCCGTGCTTGTTTCGGAAAGAATCTCATTGTCGCGTGCGATCAGACGCACCTTGAGTCCGGGCAGCGGCGCGGCGCTCGCCAGCGAGCGGATGAAAACATGGATTCCGTCCTTCGCGCTGAAGGCCGTGAGGCCGAGATCCGAAACGATGAACCATTGGGTGGCGACCGTGCCGCCGCTTTCGTCATCGCCGTCGCCGGCGAGCGATTGGCCGTCGGCCGGTTTCGCGGCCATCACATAGACGCCGGGCTCGAGCCGACCGACCGCCTCGAGCACGGGGAAGGCGGTGGTGACGTCGCGATTGAGCTCGGGGCTGACGTCGAGCGTCCCAGACCAGATCTTGGCGCCGTCGGTCTCGATATATTGCTTGATCCGGTAGGATGAGAGTTGCGCAAGAAAATCCTCGGAGCGGACCGTCGGCAAGAGGTTTCGATCGCCGATCCTCACAATGTCCACGGCGATCTTTTGCGTATTGACGGAGACGACCGGGACGCCTTCCTGCCCGACGCGGGGCAAGACGTAATTCTTGCCGGTGAAATGAACCTGGGGCGAACGATCCCGGACATAGATTTCATAGTCGGCCGGCCGCAAAAGCGCTTCGCCGACCGAAGAGGGCAGGCCCTGGCGCAGGATGATCTTATAAGTCTCGCCATGCTTTAGGCCTTCGACGCAAAGCTGCTGATCTTCGGTCGAGATCGCGCCGTTCGCGGCGCCGGACACTGCGACGAAGGGCGCGAAATCCACTCTGCCGCGAGCCAAGGGTTCTGAGAATTGGAAGCAGACCCGGGGCGAGGCCGACTCGTTGTCGACCTTGTAGTCGAGGATGCGAAACCCGTATTTTTCGCGTTCGTCCTGATAGGTCTTACGCACCGTGGCGACATCGGCGAGATCGAGGCTCGCGCGATAGGCGTTGAGCGACAGGCGCCACATCTCCCGCTTGGCGTAAATTTCCCCGAGCCAAGCCAGGGCCGCGGCCTGGTCGGGCTTAGCGGCCGCGCGTTCATAGGCGATATAGGCCGCCGTCGTCCCGTTCTGCTGGAGCGCGTAGCTATCGCCGCTCGCGATCGTGCGGGAATCTTCCGAGGCTGGGATCGCGGCCCGCGAATAGGCGAGCCAGGCGCCGGCGTCCTTTGGATTCGCCGCGATAATGGCGGCGAGGGGCGCGATCGCGTCCTTGAAATTTCCCCGCGAGATGGCCTGTTGCGCGTCCTTGCGCAATTGAGCGAGAGGCCGCTGGGCGGAGCCGCCCGCATCCTTGCCAATCTGCTCCTCCAGCCGGATCGCGGCGCTCGCCAGATCCTCGCTCGTGAAGCTCTTTTGCGCCTGCGCCGGAGCGGCGAAGAAGCTCAGCGCCAAACCCAACGCCAAAAGGATCGCTCTCATCGCATTCTCCCGTCGGCGCCGGATCTGGCGACGCAAACATTTGAAGATAATTAAATTAGCTTTGACAATGCTGTATTTTCGTCAAGATAATTTGACGCTCGTCAAGGGCATGCTCAAGTTCGCAGAGCGCCGCGCATCCTCGTCGAAAAGTCTGTCAATTTTTGAAAATATCCTCTACCGCGCATCGAAGGCTTCGATCTCGGCGCTGGCCTGTCCGGCCAAAGTGCGAAGCTCGGCGTCGGCGAGCGCTCCGGCAAGGGCGTATCTGGCGCCCATTTGCCGCCAATCGATCGTGCTGGATGGAAAATGCCCGACCTGGTGAAAGCCGGAGGCTCCGGCGTCCGCCGCCCTTTCGACGCAAAGCGCAAGGGAAACATCCGTCGGCTTTGTGTAGAAAAAGCAGAACATGCGATCGGTTTCGCTCGGCAAGACTCGGAGGCCGGCGAGCCGCAGGCCTGCGCCCGAGAGATTGGGCAGGACGAGCGCGGTCTGACGCTGTCCGACGGCCGCCTTGTCCGATATGGCGGCGGCGGGTTTCGTGGTTGCGGTCGAGGCTTGGGGCGCGAAGGATTGCAAGGCTGCGACGGTCCTGCCGACGAAAATAGAATCCGAGTCCACGGGCGCCGGCAGATGGTCGCTCCGCGCAATCAGCGCGCGATCCGGCGCATTGATGCGATCGGCGAGGAGCGTCGCGCCGATCGTCGCGATAATCCCGCTCGCAAAGGCCAAGAGGAGAAGGCATGCTTGCCTGTAGCGCCATGGCGCGTTCGCGGCGCCGCCGCCCTCGGCTTTTCCGCCTGCGGCGAAGCGCTCCTGCCCGGACAAGAGCTTGCAGGGAAATCGGCTTCGGCTTTCCGGCGGCGCGAACGACAGGAATGAAGGGACATGCTCGGCTTCGACGCGCGCGAACGCCGCGCGGATCGTTTCATTTTGGCGCCGCCATGATTCGACCCGCGCGGCGTCGGCGGGCGAAGCGGATAGGAAGCGCAGAATGGCGTCGCGTCGCGCCGGCTCAACCTCGCCATCGACAAAGCCGTGCAGGTCTTCATCGCTGACGGGAGGCAGGGAGCCGGTCAAGCCTGTGACTTTCTATTTCACGAGCCGCAAATGAGCCGGGCGTAGCTTGGCCTTATGCGGGGGCGTTACGATCGACAGAATATCGCCGAGCGCCGCGCGGGCGCGCGACAGCCGGGCGAGCAAAATAGGCCGAGAAATCTTCAACACCCGCGCCGCCTGCGCGTAGCTCAATCCCTCTAGGGCGACGAGCAATAGCGCCTCCCTTTCCTCGAGCTTCAAGCCGCCGAGCGCGCCTGAGAGCCTGTCGCGGGCGGAGCAAAGGTTCGGCATTTTTTCCGCAGTCCGCGGTCCTCCGGCGTAAAAGCTTCCCTTTTCGACTGCAGCGCTTGCACCGAGCTTCGCAGTGCGGAGCGCTTCGCGGTGCATGTCCGTGATAAAGGAGTAAAGATGAATATTGAGGTCAGCCCGCCGGCCGGGAATGCCGCCCTCGAGAGCGCGCCGCAAGGTCGCATGGACGAGGTCGTCGGCAATTTCGCTCGGTCCGGGATGGCCTGTGACAAGGGCTCGCGCATAGCGGCGAAGCCGCGGCGCGCTCAAGTTCAGATCGTCTCGCAAATTCACTGTCGCGCTCCTCATCAGCGCCTTTACCGGCCTTTTGGTGCGGCCGCCCCCCTGAAATTGACAATATTAGAGCGCGGCGACCTTTCTGCCTATGGCGGAAACAAAATTTCGCGTCCGCCAACGCTCCTTTTTTCCAGGGCACTTCTATCCTGGGCTACCTTGCGTTAAACACGCGCACCCCTTAAACGCGGCTGATGCAGCGGCCGTTCCCATCGAACGCATCCCTATTCTCTGGTCCGGATCGAGAATGACGCAACCGGAAATCATGACGCCTGGACTGAAGACCTCTGGAATCCTCACTGGGAAGCGCGGCCTGGTGATGGGCCTCGCCAATAACCGGTCCATCGCCTGGGGCATCGCCAAGGCGGCTCATGAGGCTGGCGCGGAACTCGCCTTCACCTATCAGGGCGAATCGCTTGAAAAGCGGGTTCGGCCGCTGGCGCAGGAGCTTGGCGGGAAAGTTCTCGGTCATTGCGATGTGACCGACGCCGCAAGCCTCGACGCCGCGTTTGCCGAGATCGAACGCATCTGGGGAAATCTCGACTTCGTGGTGCATTGCGTCGCCTTTTCCGACAAGGACCAACTGACCGGCCGTTATGTCGACACGACGGCGGAGAATTTCAGCAATTCGCTGTTGATTTCCTGCTACTCTTTCACGGCCGTCGCGCAGAGGGCTGAAAAGCTGATGCCTGACGGCGGGGCGATGCTGACCTTGACCTATTACGGCGCCGAAAAATGGATGCCGCATTATAACGTCATGGGCGTCGCGAAGGCCGCGCTCGAGGCGAGCGTGCGCTATCTCGCCGCTGATCTCGGCGCGCGGAACATCAGGATCAACGCCATTTCGGCGGGGCCGATCAAGACGCTGGCGGCCTCGGGGATCGGCGATTTCCGTTACATTCTCAAATGGAACGAATATAACGCGCCGCTACGCCGCTCGGTGACGATCGAGGAAGTTGGCGAGAGCGCCGCCTTTCTGCTCTCGCCCATGTCGCGCGGCGTCACCGGCGAGATCCTCCATGTCGACGCCGGCTATCATGTGGTCGGCATGAAAAACCCGGCCGCCCCGGATATAGCGGTTCTCGGCAAGGACTAGATCCGGGCCGCAAAGGCTCCCGCCGTCTCTGATTCAAATATTTGCCGGAAGCGGACGCGTGGCCCTACGCAGGGTTGCGCTCGCCCTTTTTTCAGGAACGGCGCGTTGGAGGCCGGCGGCGTTCATTGCCCGTTCAGTCGGGAATCGAAACAATAGGCAGGCTCGGAACCGCCATCCATCGATTGCCCGCGCCCAGGATTGAGATGAAACGCGCGCGCTCGAGCCGATTTTGTTGCGAAAACGCTGCAGTTCCGAACTTTCGGTCCCATTCGCCTCATTATCGACCTCTCAATGATTTCAAATAAATCGCAGCGCTTGTAAGGACGAGCCTAATGGCGAGTTCGCATTTTGTTTTGGGAAAAGGAGCTCAAGGGTAGCCTCAGTTTTTGCGGCGCGCCTTGCAGGATTTCCAAGGGCGACCATGTGTGTCGGAGTGTTAAGAAATCCTGGTTAGCGTTTAAATTGGCGGATCGCGCTGATTTATCCAATGAATTTTGCCCGCTGACGTCAGATGAGGGCGGTCACGATTTATCGAATCGACAAGAGACGCTGTCTAAGCTCGATCGCCGAGCCTTTCGGCGAAGTGGCGGCTCGGGAGTGCGGCGAATCACGGACCTCAAATCGGGATTGTGAAATTTTTTCCATGGCCGATCAATATAGATAAGGTCTAGCTAGCTTCATAAACGGAATTGAATATGCAGCATCGTTTGGCGACCGCCAAAGCTTTACCGGCGATTGAAGAGGGCTCCGGCTTGAGCGCCGATTCAGGCGCGGTCTTGCTCGGTCCGGCGCGGCCGGACTTGATCCGCGACGAATTGCTGTGCGAGCTTTTCGCGGCGACCGTCGCCGCGCGGCCTTCAGCGATCGCCATGGCGACGCAGGAGGGGAAGCTTACTTATGCGGAAGTTGACGCGAAAGCCGAGGCTCTCGCCCGCGGCCTGATCCGCAAGGGGCTTCGTCCGGGGCGGGTCGCCGGCCTCTGGATGGCGCGCGGCCATGAACTTCTGATCGCTCAGATCGCCATCGCGAAGACGGGCGGCGCTTGGCTTCCGTTCGACGCCGACGCGCCGGTTGAACGCATCTCCGTCTGTCTCGGCGACGCCGAAGCCCTCGGCATTGTGACTTCCGCCGCATTGGCGCCGAAGCTTGCGGGTCTGGCCCCATGTCCGGCCTGGACCGCGCAAGACCTCATTGATGCAGCGGACGACAGCCGAGTCGACGCGCGGGCGCTTGGCGCACGGCCGGAGGACCCGGCCTATCTCATCTACACCTCGGGCTCGACCGGAACGCCGAAGGGGATCGTCATCTCCGGGCGCAATATTTGCCACTATCTGCGCGCCGCCAACGAAATCTTTGAAGTTCGCGCAAGCGACGTCGTTTTCCAAGGCGCCTCGGTCGCCTTCGATCTATCGATGGAGGAGATCTGGCTGCCCTATCTCGCCGGCGCGACGCTTTTTGTCGCGACTCCCGAGATCATGGGCGAGGCCGAGAAGCTTCCCGACGTGCTCGAAGCCAATCGCGTGACGGTGCTGGACACCGTACCGACCCTGCTCGCGCTCCTGCCGCGCGACGTCCCGACCTTGCGGCTCATCATCCTCGGCGGCGAAGCCTGCCCGTCGGCGATCGCCAATCGTTGGTGCAAGCCGGGGCGCAGGATCTTCAATTCCTACGGACCGACCGAGACGACGGTCGTTGCGACGGTTGGGGAAGTGCGGCCCGGCGCCCCGGTCACGATCGGGCGGCCGATTGCAAATTATTCCTGCTACGTCGCCGATGAGCATCAAGCCCTCGTCGGGGCGAATGTCGAGGGCGAGCTTCTCATCGGCGGCCCTGGCGTGGCCAAAGGCTATATGGGCCGCGACCAGCTCACCGCCGAGAAATTCATCGCCAATCCATTCTTGGCCGGGGCCGCCCCCGAGGATGCGCCAGATCCGATCTTGTACCGGTCCGGCGATGCGGTGACGATGGATTCCAATGGCGATCTCGTCTTTCACGGCCGCATCGACGATCAGGTCAAGATCCGTGGTTTTCGCGTCGAGCTCGGCGAGATCGAGGCGAAGCTCACCGACCTTCCGGATGTGTCGCAGGCGGCCGTCGTGCTGCGCATTGACGATGGGCTCGAGCAGCTTGTCGGATTTGTCGTCCCCGCGTCGGGCGCCGAGCTTGAGACGCGCGCCTTGCGCAGCGCTCTGCGCGCAAGCCTGCCTCCCTATATGGTGCCGGCGCGGTTCGAGCTGATGGAGAGCCTGCCGCAGCTCTCCTCCGGGAAGGTCGACCGCAAGAGCCTGAAGCTTGTCGCTTTGACTGCGAGCGACGCAAGCGAGGCCCAGGAAGAGCCGCGAACCGAGACCGAGGCGAAGCTCCTCGCCGCGGCGAAACGCGTGCTCCCGCCGCAGAACATCCCTCTCGACGCGGATTTCTTTACGGATCTCGGCGGTCATTCCCTGCTCGCCGCGCGGTTCATTTCGCTTGTCCGCGAGACGCCGGCTTTGGCGCGCGTCACCTTGCAGGATGTCTACACAGCCCGTTCGATCCGGGCGCTGGCCGAGCTTCTCGATCGCAAATGGGGACATGGCGCGACAACGGAAGATCTGTCGTTCGCGCCGCCGCCCTTGCTGCGCCGCTTTCTCTGCGGCCTCGCCCAGGCCGTCGCCTTGCCGGTCATTCTTGCGCTCGTCACCGCGCAATGGCTCGGCGTCTTTGTGAGCTACATGCTTCTGACCGGCGCGGACGCCAGCTTCGGCGAGGAGGTCGCCTCGCTCATCGGCGTCTATATGTGCATCAATATCGCAACCGTGGCCATCGTCATCGCGGCGAAATGGCTTGTGATCGGCCGCACCAAGCCTGGCCGCTATCCCTTATGGGGCGTGTATTATTTCCGCTGGTGGCTGGTGAAACGGTTTCTTGGCCTCGTCCACATCAAATGGTTCCAGGGCTCGCCGTTCATCAGGCTCTATCTCGCCGCGCTGGGCGCGAAGATCGGGAAAGACGCGATCATTGGCGAGATCGAGCCGGGCGCCGTCGATCTCATCACCATCGGCGCCGGGGCCAGCATCGGGTCCATCGGGAATTTCGCCAATGCGCGCGTGGAGGGGAACGAGCTCGTCATCGGCTCCATAGAGATCGGCGCGCATGCCTATATCGGGTCGTCCTGCGTGCTCGAGGATAATGTCGTCATCGGCGAGGGCGCCGAGCTCGGCGACCTCACCTCGATCAGCTCAGGCGGCCGCGTCGGCGCCTGGGAGTCCTGGGACGGTTCGCCAGGGCGCAAGATCGGCAAGGTGGATCGCGCCGAATTGGACGCGCCTTCGGTCGCCTCAAAGGGCCGTCGATTTGTCATGACGGTGATTTATGGGGCGTTGCTGCTGGCGATCCCGCCGCTCGGCCTGCTGCCGATCTTTCCGGCGTTCTGGGTGTTTGACCGGATCGACGATTTGATCGGCGTCGCCGATGTCGATCGCATGCTCTACATGGCGTCAATTCCGGTCATGGCTTGGCCCACGTCTTTCGTGATGGTTCTCGTCACCGTCGGCTTCATCGCCGCGTGCCGCTGGGTGATTCTGCCGCGGGTGCGCGCCGGGACCTATTCGGTCCATTCCTGGTTCTATTTGCGCAAATGGGCGGTCGCACTCGCAACCGAGATCACGCTGGAGACGCTGTCGTCCCTCTATGCGACGGTCTATATGCGCACGTGGTACCGGTTGATGGGCGCGAAGATCGGCAAGGACGCGGAAATCTCGACCAATCTGTCTGGCCGCTATGATCTCGTCGAGATTGGCGAGAAATGCTTCATCGCCGATGAGGTCATCCTCGGCGACGAGGAAATCCGCAATGGCTGGATGTATCTGAAGGGCGTCAAGACCGGTCCGCGCGTCTTTGTCGGCAATAGCGCCGTGGTGCCGACCGGCGCGGAAATACCGGCCAATGCGCTGATCGGCATCAAATCCAAGCCGCCCGCCAATCATCTGATGAGCGAGGGCGACACCTGGTTCGGCTCGCCGCCGATCAAGCTGCCGGTCCGGCAGACATTCGACGTCGGCGGCGCGAACTGGACCTATGAGGCCCCGCGCTGGAAGAAAATCGCGCGCGCCTGTTTCGAGGCGGTGACGATTTCACTGCCGACCATGTTGTTCATCACGTTTGGAACCTGGGCCGTGGAATGGTTTGCGCGGAGCGTTCTCGAAGGACGATACTTCGAGATGCTCGCGCTCTTCACGGTCTCCTCGGTCGCCATTTGCCTTGGCCTGACGCTCGTGGTCATCGGCCTGAAATGGATCACCATGGGACGTTACGAACCGCTGGTGCGGCCGATGTGGTCCTGGTGGGCGATGCGGACGGAGGCGGTCGCGGTCATCTATTGGGGAATGGCCGGCAAGGTGCTGCTCGATCACTTGCGCGGAACCCCGTTCCTGCCTTGGCTCATGCGCTTGTTCGGCACGAAATTCGGGCGCGGCGTCTATATGAACATGACGGACATCACCGAATTCGACTGCGTGAGCGTCGGCGATTTCGCCGCCCTCAACGAACTCTGCGCCTTGCAGACGCATCTCTATGAGGATCGCGTCATGAAGGTCGGAAGAGTCAATGTCGGCAAGGGAGTGACCGTCGGCGCCGGCTCTACGGTCCTCTACGATACTCTTGTCGCCGACTATGCGCGGCTTGGACCTTTGACTCTGGTGATGAAGGGCGAGCACATCCCGGCGAACTCCGAATGGGTCGGCGCGCCCGCAGAGCCGAAGCTCGCGCCGCCGGAAATCGCCGAAAAGGCGGCGGCCTAGAGCCTAGGGCATGCCTTTGGAAGGTTGATCAGCGTTCTCGACTGCATCGATCTTGGCGCGCAAGCTGGCGAAGACAGCCCGAAACATCGGCGGCGTCAAAACGCCGGTATTGGTGTTGTAGCGCGAGCAATGATAACTGTCGAAGAGCGTCACGGCCCCGGCCTCGGGCAAGATATGTTCGGCCCCATGCGCGAATGGGAACGCTGATAGTTTCTGGCCAAACGCGCGCAAGATTGAGTCGTGGGCGATCCGGCCAAGCGCCAGGATCGCGCAAAGATCAGGCAAGCTCTCGATCGTCGCGGCGAGAAAAGGACGGCACGCGTTGATTTCTTGCGGCGTCGGTTTGTTTTGCGGCGGAACGCAACGCACCGCATTGGTGATGGCGGAGCCGGCGAGCCGAAGGCCGTCGTCCACGCGAGCGCGATAGGCGCCTTGGGCGAAACCGAAGTCGAGCAGCGTTTCGTAAAGAAGGTCGCCGGCGAAGTCGCCGGTAAACGGGCGCCCGGTGCGGTTGGCCCCACGCAACCCCGGCGCCAGACCCACGATGAGGAGACGGGCGTTCGCGGCCGCGAAATTTGGCACGGGCGCATTATGCCAGTCTGGCTCTTCGGCGCGCCCGGAAGCGCGATAAGCCGCCAAGCGCGGACAGATCTGGCAGTCCGCGTCGGGCTCGGCTCTTTTTCCCTTCGGCCCGGCAGTCGCCGCGACGGCTTTCCGGCTCACTCCAACCGATCGTCCACCAGTTCCGGATCAAAATTGCCGGTCTGCGCGGCAGCGCGCCGATCCTGCCCCCTTTGGGGCCGCTCGGACCGTTCGCCGGCGTCGCGGCCGATTTTCGAAGCGAGATGGACGATGTCGATGAATTCATCCGCCTGCCGCCGCAATTCATCCGCCACCATGGCCGGCTGCGTGGCGTTGGTGGAGACGACGGACACGCGGACGCCTTTGCGTTGGACTGCTTCGACAAGGGAGCGGAAATCGCCGTCGCCGGAAAAAAGCACGATATGGTCAAGGTGCTCGGCCATCTCCATGGCGTCGACGGCGAGCTCAATGTCCATGTTTCCTTTGACCTTGCGGCGGCCGAGGGAATCCACGAATTCCTTGGTAGGCTTCGTTACGACCGAGTAGCCATTATAGTCCAGCCAATCGACGAGGGGACGAATCGAGGAATATTCCTGATCCTCCACCAGCGCAGTATAATAAAATGCGCGAATTAATTTTCCTCTTGATTGGAACTCTTTGAGGAGTCTCTTGTAGTCGATATCGAAGCCGAGAGATTTCGCGGTCGCGTATAAATTGGCGCCATCGATAAAAAGCGCAATTCGCTCTTGGTCAGCCATAAACGTATCTCTTTAGCATGCTCGTTTGTTGCTCTTGCTTGTTTTTATTGTACTTCTTGGCCAGGAGCGAGAACAAAAAACTCCATGGTCGTTGCGATGCTTGCACGAGCGCGCCAATTCCGGCGATAGTTCCTTAACTACGGATAGCCCCCTATTAGTCATTCTCCCCATGCATGTCCTGACGAAAAACTCGAAGACGAACATGGAGCGAACCGGAACCATCCATATAGGATGGCGCATTGGCGTCCGTTTCTCGCGCTAGCTGCATAAAAGCATCACCGCAATTAAATATAAGACCAAGCATAAAATGCAAATGTGGCCTTCGTGCGTCTCTGTGTCAGAGGCGTGGCTTCCCGTCAAGCTACAGCATCAAAGGAAAGATTTGCGATCGAAAGCCGCGTCAACCATAGCCCTTGCCGGCGGCGAGCCGCCTTTTTGGGGTTTTATCTTGCCAGCGCAAGCTCTTCGAGGCTAAATCAAAATAATCCAAAAGAGTCGCACTAACAAGGAGCGAGCGCAGCATGGCCCGCGTCACCGTCGAAGACTGTGTAGACAAGGTTGAAAATCGGTTCGAGCTGGTCCTGATCGCGGCTCATCGCGCCCGCATGATCGCGGCGGGCAGCCAGATCACGGTCGACCGCGACAATGACAAGAACCCGGTCGTTTCCCTCCGGGAGATCGCGGATTCGACTCTGGCGCCGGAGGACCTCAAGGAGGACTTTATCCAGTCGTTGCAGAAACATGTCGAAGTGGATGAGCCGGAGGCCGAAGCGGTGCCGGCCTTGGCCGCCGTGTCGGAAGAGGCGCGCTCCGACGCTCTGGGAGATATTCAATTCGATCGCATGACTGAGGAGGATCTTTTGCGCGGGCTCGAAGGGCTGGTGCCGCCGGCCGAAACGGAAGACGACGGCGACTGAGCCTGACGTTAGCGTTGCATGCGGCGGCGCTGCTCCGATGCGGCCGTGCGTTAATGGTCGCGAATCGGGAGCAGCGGACGCCGCGCGGAGATCGGTGGGCTTGCGGGCGGAGCGCGCAGCGTCGAAAGACCGGCGCGCTTCAGCAACAGCCTTGATATTGACGTCGCCTGGAAGGTCAATTTTGTTAAAGCCGGCGGCGTAACGGCGGCCGGTCCGCTGTTGCGTTTCGAACTGCGGGTCGATCAAAGCCATGATGCGGCAATATGAACTCGTCGATCGCGTGCGGCGCTATAATCCGCAAGCCGACGAAGTATCGCTCAATCGCGCCTATGTCTACGCCATGAAGGCGCATGGCGCGCAAAAGCGCGCCTCCGGCGACCCCTATTTTTCACATCCGCTCGAAGTCGCCGCGATCCTCACCGACATGAAGCTCGACGACGCCACGATCGTCGCGGCCGTGCTGCACGACACGATCGAGGACACGGATTCGACCCGGGAGGAAATCGACCGGCTCTTCGGCAGCGACATCGGCCGCCTCGTCGACGGGCTGACCAAGCTGAAGAAGCTCGACCTCGTTTCGAAACGCGCGGCGCAAGCGGAGAATTTCCGCAAGCTTCTTTTGGCTGTCGCCGAAGACGTCCGCGTGCTTCTCGTCAAGCTCGCCGACCGCCTGCACAATATGCGCACGCTTCACTTCATGACGCAGGACAAGCGGGCGCGGATCGCCGAGGAGACGCTGGATATTTATGCGCCTCTCGCCGGGCGCATGGGCATGCAGAGGATGCGCGACGAGCTCGAGGATTTGGCTTTCCGCCATCTCATGCCGGACGCCTATGCGATGATTGCTGCGAGGCTCGAGGAGCTGCACAAGAAAAACGGGAAGATCATCGTCAAGATCGAGAAGGAGCTCGCCGACGAGCTTGCCGCCCGCGGCATAGACGCGAAGGTCGAAGGGCGCCAGAAGCAGCCCTATTCGGTGTGGCGCAAGATGGAGCGGAAATCGATCGCCTTCGAGCAGCTTTCCGACATATTCGGCTTTCGCGTCATTGTCTCGAGCGTGGAGGATTGCTACCGCGTCATCGGCGTCGTGCATACCAAATGGGCGGTGGTGCCGGGCCGCTTCAAGGATTATATCTCGACGCCAAAGCAGAACGACTATCAATCAATCCACACGACGGTCGTTGGTCCCGGCCGGCAGCGGGCCGAGCTTCAGGTCCGGACTGCGGCTATGGAGGATATCGCCCGCAACGGCATTGCGGCCCATGCGCTTTATAAGGATGGGCGCGTCGCCGACCGCGAGACTTTGACGAATGAGAGCCGCGCCTATCAATGGCTGCGCCGGACGATCTCGCTGCTCGCGGAGGGCGATACGCCTGAGGAGTTTCTCGAACATACCAAGCTCGAGCTGTTCCACGACCAGGTGTTCTGCTTCACTCCGAAGGGCCGCTTGATCGCCTTGCCGCGCGGCGCGACTCCGATCGATTTCGCTTACGCCGTGCACACCGATGTCGGCAATTCGGCGGTCGGGGCGAAGATCAACGGCCGCCATGCGCCGCTGCTCTCCGAATTGCAGAACGGCGATGAAGTCGAGATCGCGCGCGCTGAAGGCCAGATCCCTCCCGCGGTGTGGGAAACCCTGGTCATCACCGGCAAGGCGCGCTCGGCGATCAGGCGCGCGTCGCGCGACGCCGTGCGGGCGCAATACGCCGGCCTCGGCCGGCAGATCGTGACCCGCGCCTTCGAGCGGGCCGGCAAGCCCTATACCGAGGACAAGCTGAAAAGCGTTCTGTCCCGTCTTGCGCGCGCCAGCGTCGACGATGTGCTCGCCGCGGTCGGCCGCGGCGAGATGTTTTCCGGCGACGTCGTCAAGGCGGTCTATCCCGAATTCATGGACGAGCGAAAGACGATCGCGCCGCGCCCGCGTGGCGAGGCCGGCTGGTTCGGCCTGAAAAAGGCGGCGAGCCTGGTGTTCAAGTTTCCCGGCGAAACAAGCGACGAGCAGAATCGGAAGTCGATCCCCATTCGCGGCCTTCAGGGGGATTTGCCGGTGCGCTTTGCGCCGAATGGAGGCGCGGTCCCAGGCGATCGCATCGTCGGCATTTTGACGCCGGGCGAAGGCATCACGATCTATCCGATCCAATCCCCCGATCTGACCGCTTTCGACGAGCAGCCCGAACGTTGGCTCGACGTGCGCTGGGACATTGAGGATGGAAGACAGGATTTCTTTCCGGCGCGCATCGTCATAACGGCCATCAATGAGCCCGGCACTTTGGGTGCGATCGCGACGGTGATCGGAGATCACGCCGCCAATATAGACAATATTGTCATCAATCCGCTTTCGGCGGATTTTCGCGAGATGATCATTGACGTCGAGGTCAATGATCTAAAGCATTTGAACGCCGTCATTTCACATTTGCGGGCGCGGCCCGTGGTCAGCAAAGTCGAGCGGGTGAACGGATAAGGGGCGGCTCGCGCTTGATCCGCGAAGCTGGAAAAGAGCGCGCGCCGCACAAGCCGCTTTTGATTATTGCACCTCGAGAATAAACGCATGATCGCTCATCGTCAGAGGAACGGAGCCGACATTGGCGAAGGTCTTTATCGGCGTCGTTCCGACGGTTGGGTCATAGACCTTCACTGACGAATGCGTTGAGCCGAAACTCACCGTGACATTGTTAGATCCGCTTGCTTGTTCGCCCCACACCGCCAGCTCAAAGAGGCCATTGGACTTTTGCATGAGCATGTCATGCACGGTCGCAGGCTCATTTGAAATAAAATAACTGAGCTGGCCCGCTGTAAAGGCGCTTGTGTTGTCGGCCAAAATCGTCGTCAGATTGTGTAGGTAATTCGCGGATTTTCTAGGCGTCGTATAATTTGCGTAGAATCCATCCTTGCCGTCCGTAAAATCCATTATCTCATATATGTAGGTGTATTTCCATCCTTGCTTGTATTGGTCCAGATAGATGTTCAGGAATATCTTGCCTTGCCTGTCGTCTCCTGTGGGCGTGCCGTCCGTCCACCAGCCTGTTTCCGTGGTGACCTTTGGAAGCGTTGCGAGGGCGCTCTGCGAATATCCGTTATAGTCCTTCGCCCAAGTGACGCCATTTTCGTTGAAAATGTCATCATAGCACAAAACGCCGTAAGGAACCGACGCGTTGAACGCCTGATTGTCATGATATCCGGAGCAATTGCTGACCGCGTAATTATGGTTATTGGCGTAATCCGCGTAGACTGTGCCGGTAGGCATCGACGAGCCGGCGCCCGTCGGAATTGTCAGATATTGCATTCCCACGTTGCTGGTCTCAGCGCCAACTTCGCTGACATCGAAAACCGGATAATTTTTGAGAACCGGATCAGCCTTTACCGCACTGTAAAAGTCGCGCTGCATCTTTGCCATCGGCGCCCACGTTCCACTATGGATGCAGCAGGATTGTCCTTGATACGTGCCGCCGAAATTGTTCGGCTCGTTCGCTCCTTCCAAAGCCGTCAAGGCGCCGGCGCTCGCCAGGGTCCGGGCGTTGGCGAGAACGGTCGAAATAGTCGCATCCGTTGGACCGCTGCCGAGCCCGATATCGAAGAGCACGCCCGTCTGATTGTGAAGAATGACCAATGGCGCTGTCGAGCCCCCGGCTCTCAATGTCCGCAAGCCGAGATATTGGATCATTGGGAGCGTCTTGGCGGGATCTGCGCCTTGATCGAACTTTGTATTGGCGCCGAGCGAATTCAGGAAATCGTTGACCTTGACGGCGGCTATGTTCGGAGCGGACCCGGTTGTGTTGAGCGTCGCATAAAACGACCAATGGGAAGAATCTCCGCCGCTTGGCGTTGGAAATGTCGTAGGCATCGCGCCATAGGCACGACCAACATTTACCTCATGAACGCCTGCCGTCTGGCCCTTTACGAAATGCAGGCTGTTATAGTTCGTCGTATAGGCAAGCCAGTAGGTTCCGGCCGGCAGGCTTGTCGGCGCGACGACATTGGCTGTGTTCCATCCCACGACTGGCGTGATTTCGGCGGTCTCGGCTTTTTTGAGCCCGGGGCCGCCATTGGCGCCTGTTGAATCATAGATGCCGAGACGAAGCTTGCCTGCCGCCTGCGAGACATAGAATGAAAGGCTTTCTATGGTTGCGGCTTGAGCCAATGGCGCATTTTGCGCAAGCAACAAGTTTGCGTTGTCATAATCATCAGTGACGAGAACATTCGTTTCGCCGATGGTGACTGTAGCAGCCCTTGCTTGAAGCGCCCCAGCAGCAATTAAAATGCCGGCCAGCGCAGGCATTATTTTTCTCATCATAGGAGATATTCCTTAGCAGATTTTCTTTTCGTTGACTTCGATCATGGCCAAAGACTGTGGCTTGACCGGAATGAAGTGTATTGATCTGTCATGTGTCAGCTTGAGGTCGGCAATGCGGCGGCGGCGGGGGATTGATTGGGCAAACCTGTTTTTCGCAAGCCGGGTTCCACAAAAGGAACTGTTTGAGTGGGAGACATCAGCGCCTCGCGCGAAGTCGCGCCGGGCGCGCGGCGCAAATCCGGCAGAACGAGGCGGCGCAGCGCTTTTGGGCTTCCTGTCAAGGCCAAAGCGCTTTAAGCAAGTCGGAAAGCTGCGCTGGCGTAGCCGAGATTGGCTGAGCCAATGCTTTAAGGCGGCCGAGTTCGCCGCATTCAAATTTATCGTTTCCATCGCCCTGCCGCGCGACGCCTCGACCGGGCTGCGCGTCGGTTGCGGCCTTATTTCGGGATCGCGGCGGCGAAGAGCCGCTGCGCTGAACAATGTCGGCTTCCTCTTTTGCGCAGGTCTTGCGCTTCGTCTGGCGGTATTGGAGCCAGAGTCCGCGCAAGTTTGCAGCGCTCGTCGTGTTGCGCGTCGTCTCGTCGCTGGTTGACGTGGCGACGCCTTTTGCGGCGGGCGGTCTCGTCGACGCCCTGGCGACGCGCGAAGATCGCGACCCTGCGCGCGGGATCGAGGCGCTCGCTTGGCTTCTAGCTCTGGTTCTGGCGTTTCAATGCTTGCGAAGCGCGATCGAATTCATCGTCATCCAGTTCACCGGCGCGGCGATGAAGCAACTCGTTGGCGACGCTTTCGCGAGCGTGCAGCGATTTTCCGCCGATTGGCACACCAATTCATTTGCAGGGGCGACCGTCCGCAAGATCACGCGCGGCATGTGGGCCTTCGATTCGTTGACCGACGCGATGGTTTTTCAATTCGCGCCGGCGTTCATAATAGTCCTGACCATCAGCTCGATTTTTCTTGTGCGCTGGCCCATGCTTGGCGTTCTGGTTACTCTTTCCATTCTTGCCTACCTCGCCGTCAGCATCGGCCTTTCCGTCGCCTGGGTCGCTCCAGCGAGCAGCGCGGCGCAAGCCTATGATTCGCGAATAAGCGCGGTTCTCGCCGATTGCTTCACAGCCAATCCGGTCGTCAAAGCGTTCGCGGCCGAGACGCGGGAGGAGGCCAGCTTCGCGCGTCTGACTGAGGAGTGGAAGGCGCGGACCCTGGTCTCCTGGAACAGGGGCGCCTGGACTGGCGTTGCGCAATCCGGCGTCCTGCTCGCGATGCAAGCCGTGATGCTTGGCGCGGGACTCTGGCTTTGGGCGAGAGGAGCCGCGGGCGCCGGCGACATGGCGAGCCTCGTCTCGGTTCAGCTCTTGGTGCGCGGTTATCTTCGCGACATCGGCCAGCACGTGCGCAATGCGCAGCGGGCGATCAATGAAATGGAGGATGTCGCAGTCTTTTGCGAGACCGAGCCTCATGTCGATGACCTGCCCGGCGCCAAGGCGCTGGTCGTGACTCATGGACGCATTTTGTTTGACGATGTCACCTTCGGCTATGCCGGGGCGGCGGAGCCGCTCTACGATCGTTTCTCTCTCGAAATTGGAGCCGGCGAAAAAATCGGCCTGGTCGGCGTGTCGGGCGCCGGAAAATCGACTTTCGTCAAGCTGTTGCAGCGCCTTTACGATCTCGACGGCGGACGGATTCTGATCGACGGCCAGGATATAGCCAAGGTCAGCCAGGCGAGCTTGCGCCGGGCGATCGGCCTCGTGCCGCAAGATCCGGCGCTGTTTCATCGCTCGATCGCGGACAATATCGCCTATGGTCGGCCCGACGCGACGCCGGCGGCGATCGCAAAGGCCGCGGCGCTGGCGCATGCCGATATTTTCGTCGACCGCTTGCCGAACGGTTATCGGACGCTTGTCGGCGAACGCGGCGTCAAGCTATCCGGCGGCGAGCGGCAGCGGGTGGCTATCGCCCGCGCGATCCTCGCTGCGACGCCGATCCTCGTCCTCGATGAAGCGACGTCGAGTCTCGACTCTCTTTCGGAGGCGCTGATCCGCGACGCGATCGACCATCTCTCGGCGGGGCGCACGACGATCGTTGTCGCGCACCGGCTTTCGACGGTCCAGCGCCTTGATCGGATTCTTGTCTTCGAGGCCGGCCGCGTCGTGGAGGAGGGCGCGCACAAGGACCTCGTCGTCAAGCCGGGGGGCGTTTATCGTCGCCTTTTCGAGACGCAAAGCGCGCCGGCGTTTTCGGACGCATCGGAGACCAGGCAGCAAATTCACGGGCTCGCATCTTGATGCCGCCCGCTTTCATGGTATCGAGCGTTGGAGCGGCGGTTCGACGACCGGCCCCGCCGTTCCTTCCGCAAGCCTGATCGAATAAGCATCAAGAGTAATCTTTCATGCCGCACCCGCCTCGCCTGCGTCTTGGCGTCAACGTCGATCATGTCGCAACGCTGCGCAATGCGCGCGGCGGCGCCGTTCCCGATCCGCTTCGCGCGGCGCTCCTTGCGATCGAGGCGGGGGCCGATGGAATTACCGCTCACCTGCGCGAGGACCGCCGCCATATTCGCGACGACGACATGGCGCATATCAAGGCCGCGATCTCGAAGCCGCTCAATTTCGAGATGGCGGCGACCGACCAGATGCTCGACATCGCGCTCAAGACCAGGCCGCATGCCGCCTGCCTCGTGCCCGAGAAGCGGACCGAGCGCACGACCGAAGGCGGCCTCGACGTCATCGGCGGTCACGATCATTTGAAGCCCTTCGCCTCCGAACTGGGCCGCGCCGGGATCAGGGTCTCGCTTTTCATCGAGCCCGCCGTGGAAGCGATCGATGCGGCCGTGGAGATCGGCGCCCCTGTCGTCGAGCTGCATACGGGGGCCTGGTGCAATGCGGCGATCGATGGCGACGCGGCGCGCTCGGGGCGCGAATTCGCCAGGATCAAGGCCGCAGCCGCCCATGCGGCAAGACGCGGGATCGAATGTCACGCCGGCCATGGGCTCGATTTCGAGACGGCGGAAATCATTGCCGCGCTGCCGCAGATTGTCGAACTCAATATCGGACATATCTTGATCAGCGAGGCGGTCTTCATCGGTCTCGGCGCGGCCGTGGCCAAGATGCGCGCGGCCATGGACGCTGGGCGGGCGAGGGCGGCGTGAGACGCCCCGGGGCGACCGGCTTGATGTGCTGCGATGTGGATTGAACCAATGATCATAGGCTTTGGCAATGACCTTTGCGATATTCGCCGCATTGAGGACTCGCTCGCGCGCTTCGGCGAGCGCTTCGTCAATCGGTGCTTCACCGACGTCGAGCGCCGCAAATCCGACGGGCGGGCAGGGCGGGCCGCCTCTTATGCGAAGCGATTCGCGGCCAAAGAGGCTTGCGCCAAGGCGCTTGGCACAGGGCTTCGCTTCGGCGTCGCCTGGCGCGACATGGGGGTCGTCAACCTGCCCTCCGGCAAGCCAACCTTGTGCTTGACTGGAGGAGCCGCGGCGCGGCTGGAGAAATTGACGCCGCGAGGCTATCGGGCGATCATTCATCTGACCCTCACCGATGAATATCCGCTAGCGCAGGCTCAGGTTATCATCGAGGCGGTCGAGGAGGTCGCTGCGAGCTTCCAAACGCCGAGCCGCGAAGTGCTGGAGGCATAGATTATTCGCGAGCGAAGCCGGAGCCGGCGCGTAGCAGGAGAGAGGTCAAGCCAGCCGTCCCAATTCAAAGCATTGCGGCGCAAGCTTTTGAGGGCAGGGGGCATCGTCCCTGCGCCTGCCCTGTACCCGCGTGTCGCCGCATGGTAATGAGCGAGTCCGCCGGTCCGGCGGTTGCGCTTGAGGCCAGAATCCCGGACCATCTCCACGATGAATCCAATCGTGGAACGTCTCTAACCTTTCATTTTGCCGCATTTGCAGGCGAGCCGGCGCCGGCTTCGATTGAAAATGCTCTAGAGAGAAGATTACGATGTCAGAGCCAGTGCGGTTGAATGAAAAAAGCGCCGATGCGAAGCATCGCGCCAAGGAAGGCGGCAAGGGCGAGACGTTCAAGGTCATCGTTCAGGCGCTGCTTATTGCGCTTGTTGTTCGCACGTTCCTGTTTCAGCCGTTTAACATACCGTCCGGCTCGATGATTCCGACGTTGCTGATCGGCGACTATCTCTTCGTCTCCAAATACGCCTATGGCTATTCGAGGCATTCGTTTCCGTTCAGCCCGGACCTGTTTTCCGGCCGAATTCTGGCTTCGCCGCCAAAACGCGGCGATGTGGTGGTCTTCAAGCTGCCGCGCGACGGCCAGACGGACTATATCAAGCGCGTGATCGGCCTGCCCGGCGATAGAATCCAGGTGAAGGAGGGCCGTCTCTACATCAACGGCGAGATCGTGCCGCGCCAGCCGATCGCCAAGGCGCATACGGAGGATTTCTACGGCCGCGAGACCGATGTCGCCACTTATGAGGAGACGCTGCCCGGCGGCGTGAAGCACACGATCATCGAAATTCAAGGCGATACGGGATTCAACGACAATACTCAGGTGTTCGAAGTGCCGCCCGACGACTATTTCATGATGGGCGACAATCGCGACAACTCCACCGATAGCCGTGTTGCGCCCGAACAGGGCGGCGTCGGCTTTGTGCCGCTTGAAAATCTGGTCGGTAGGGCCGAATTGATATTCTTCTCGGTCGGCAAGGGCGAACCCGCGTGGAAGTTCTGGGAGTGGCCGTGGACGGTGCGGTGGGACCGGATGCTGAAGCCCGTGAAATAGGATGGCGCGGCAAAATCTGGATGTGAGCGCGCTTGAGGCGCGGATTGGCCATATATTCGCTGATAGCGGCCTCATCGCCGCGGCGCTGACTCATGTGAGCGCCGCCAACGGCTCGCGGCGCGAGACTTACCAAAGGCTTGAATTTCTCGGCGACCGCGTGCTCGGCCTTGTCATCTCCGAAATGCTCTACGAGGCTTTTCCCTTGGCCGAGGAAGGCGAGCTGTCGCGTCGCCTCGCCGACCTTGTGCGCAAGGAGAGCTGCGCCGAGGTCGCGCTCGAATGGGGCGTGCAGGCTTTCATCCGGCTCGGCGATAGCGAGCGGCAGACCGGAGCCGCCAAGACGGCGATCCTCGGCGACATCTGCGAATCGATCATAGGCGCAATTTTCCTCGACGCCGGCTATGCGCCGGCCAGGGCCATCGTGAGGGGCGCCTTCGAGGCGCGCATGCGCTCGCCGCGGCGGCCATTGCGCGATCCGAAGACCTCGCTGCAGGAATGGGCGCAGGCGCGCGGCCTGCCGACGCCGGTTTATCGAGAGACTGCGCGCAGCGGCCCAGATCATGCGCCTGAATTCTCGATCGCGGTGGAGGTTTTGGGCTACGAGCCAGCCGAAGCGAAGGGTTTCGCGAAGCGCGTGGCCGAGCAGGCTGCCGCCGCTGACTTTATCGCGCGCGAGGGAATCGACCAAGGCGGCCATAAGGGCGTTGCGTGAACGCGGAAACCGAATTCGAGACGAGGTGCGGCTTTGTCGCGCTGATCGGCGCGCCGAACGCGGGCAAATCGACGCTCATCAATCAACTCGTCGGGGCGAAAGTCTCGATCGTTTCCCGCAAGGTTCAAACGACGCGCAGCCTCGTGCGCGGGATCGCCATCGAAGGCAAGGCGCAAATTATCTTCGTCGACACGCCGGGCATTTTCGCGCCGAAGCGCAGGCTCGACCGGGCGATGGTGAGTTCCGCCTGGGGCGGGGCGGGCGACGCCGACGCCGTGGCCTTGCTCGTCGATGCGCGCAAAGGCGTGGACGAAGAGGTCGAAGCCATCCTCGCCAGGCTGGGGCAAGTTGGGGCTGCGAAAATTCTTGTCCTCAACAAGATCGACACGGTTGAGCCGCCAAGGCTTCTCGAACTCGCGGCGAAGCTCAACGCCGAACTGCCCTTCGCGGAGACCTTCATGATTTCAGCATTGCGGGGCCATGGAGTCTTGAAGCTCAAGCAGCAGCTTGCCGCGCTGATGCCGCCGGGGCCTTGGCTTTATCCGGAAGATCAGATCTCCGACGCGCCGCTGCGCTCGCTCGCGGCGGAGATCACGCGCGAAAAGATCTTCGAGCGCCTGCATGACGAACTGCCGTATCAATCGACCGTGGAAACCGAGCTTTGGAAGGACATGCCGGACGGCTCCGCCAGGGTCGAGCAGACGATCTATGTCATGCGCGAAGGCCATAAGAAAATCGTGATCGGCGAAGGCGGCCGCACGATCAAGGCGATCGGAACCGCCGCGCGCAAGGAGATCATGGCGGCGGCCGAGCAGACGGTTCATCTTTTTCTGTTCGTCAAGGTGCGCGAGAATTGGCCGGACGATCCCGAACGCTATCGCGAGATGGGACTCGAGTTCCCAAAGAATTGAAAGCGGGCTCGCGGTACGGAAGGCGCGCGGACGGAATCAATGCCAACTTGAGCGCGGATAATTGCAGCTCTATGGTGCGCGCCGGATTGCTCCCTCGGAGTTCAAGTTTAAATTCATGATGATCGCCAGCATGACGGGCTTCGCCGGGGCCGCGGGTAACGCGGGGTCCTACCGCTGGGCCTGGGAGCTCAAATCGGTCAATGCGAAGGGGCTCGATGTCAGGCTGCGGCTGGCGCAGGGGTTCGACGCGATCGAGCCGGACGCCCGCCTGCGCATCACGCGAAAGCTAGCGCGTGGGACGATCTATGCGTCGCTGACGGCGCAGCGAGAGCTAGCCACGCCCGAAGTTCGCGTGAACCGGGAATTGTTGGGCAAGCTCATAGCGGCGGTCGCCGATATAGAGCTCCAGGGCGCGGTCGCGCCGGCGACGCTCGACGGCCTTCTGGCCGTCCGCGGCGTCGTGGAAATCGCCGACGCGGCCGAGGCCGAAGCGGAAATCTTCCAGGCGCGGGCCGCGGCTCTCGGCGGCCTCGACGCGGCGCTGGAGGCTCTTGTGGCGATGCGGCTTCGCGAGGGAGGCGCGCTCGCCTCCGTCCTGACGGCGCGGCTCGAACGGATCGCCAAGCTGACGCAAGCGGCCGAAGTTTGCCCCGCGCGCAAGCCGGAGGCGGTCCGGGCGCGTCTCGAACAGTCGCTCGCAGCCCTCGCCGGACATGCGAATTTCGACCAGAATCGTCTGCATCAGGAAGCGCTCATGCTGGCCGCCAAGGCGGACATAAGAGAAGAATTGGACCGCCTTGTCGCCCATGCTGCGGCGGCGCGCGATCTCTTGGCGGCGGGAGGAGCGGTCGGCCGCCGGCTCGACTTCCTCGCTCAGGAGCTTGCGCGCGAGGCCAATACGCTCTGCGCGAAATCGAACGACGCGAGCCTGACGGCTCTGGGCCTCGAACTGCGCGTCGAGATCGAGCAATTTCGCGAACAGATCCAGAATATCGAGTAGACGCCATGCGGCCAATAGAGCGCTTCGCGGGACACGATTCGCGGGAGAAAATATGACTCGTGGGCGGAGCGACTTGGGCCTCGCCCGGCGAGGCTTGATGCTGATCCTCTCTTCTCCTTCCGGGGCGGGGAAGACGACCTTGACCCGGATGCTGCTCCAGACCAAGGAGCTTGATCTCACTTTGTCGATTTCAGTGACGACCCGGCCGCGCCGTTCGAGCGAGGTCGATGGAATCCATTACATGTTCATCGACAAGAAACAGTTCGACGCCATGCGCGACGCCGGCGATCTCCTCGAATGGGCTGAGGTGCATGGCAATTACTATGGGACTCCGCGCGAGCTGGTCGAAAAAGTCCTCGCGCAAGGGCGCGATGTTCTCTTCGACATCGACTATCAAGGGACCCAGCAAGTCAAGCAAAGGACCGCGGGAGATGTCGTGACGATCTTCATACTGCCGCCGTCGATGAAGGAGCTGCGCGCGCGCCTCTTGCGGCGCGCTGAGGACTCGCCCGAGGCGATAGCCAAGCGCCTCGCTAACTCTCGCAATGAAATCGGCCGCTGGAAGGATTACGATTATGTGCTCGTTAATGACGATCTTCAGCGGACGTTTGACGATCTTCTTGTGATCCTCGCCGCAGAGCGTCGCCGCACGTCGCGAATGAGGGATGGCATAGCGAACTTCGTCGATAATTTGCTTAAGGAGGACAGCGATGATTGACGAAGCCGGCCTCTTGCGCAGCGGCTCCTGTTGCGGCTCGGCGTTTCGCCTGCGACTTGTGCGCCCATATCGGCTATGATGAATGACATTATTCAATAATCATCACTTTTGCTTTCTCCTGGGCCACTTTCATGTTATCAGCACAGTTGGGCGCCAAAAACCTCCGGCTGGTCTCGCATTTCCGCGCCAAGCGGCATGTGGAGCGGGGCGATGCCAGCGGAGATAGTCCGACAAGAAAAGCCGCTCGGCGCAAGTGAGCTAAACCAAATTGTTGGAGGAGCGCGAAAAGGGGACGCGGATGCCCGCTGGCTTGTCCTCGGCTGGCGTCTTGAATCGGTCGTCGATGACCAACGCGAGGGTGCTTGTAGTGCAAATGTCCATCGCTCGGAAATTAACTGAATGTTTCGATCGCACTCAGCTTATGCTCGGAACTGAAAAGCTATGGTCAAGCTTAGCTGACAAGATAAGGGCTGGGTGGCGCGGCCGTTGCGCGAGGGCCAAGTCCGACGCTGACCCTGAGCCGGTCCGCAACGACGGCCGAAATGAAGAAGGCAAGAGCTTCAGCCGGTCGCGGCCAGATCCGGCGGGGTCGGGAAAACCGGTCGAGCGGATCCTGATCTATCGCTTGGGAAGTCTCGGCGACACCGTCGTTGCGCTTCCTTGCCTGCATAAGGTCGCGGAAGTCTTTCCGGACGCCGAACGCTATGTCTTGACGAATCTTCCTGTGTCGTCGAAGGCGGCTCCGCTCGAGTCCATTTTGGCCAATTCGGGTCTGATTAACGGCGTCGTCCTCTATCCGGTCCGGCTGCGATCGATCGCGCGATTGTGGGATCTGGCGTTGCGGCTCAGGGCGCTCGAAGTTTCGACGCTGGTCTACCTCATGGACTTCCGAGGCGTCCTTACGGTTTATCGAGACCTTATCTTTTTCCGTCTTTGCGGCGTCAAACATATCATCGGCGCTCCCAATCTCTGGACTTTGATTAAGCAGGACAGGCTCGACGCCGACGGCAATGTCGAACAGGAATGCGCACGTTTGGCCGCCACCGTCGCCGAGCTCGGACCTGTTGATCTCGATCGCCGAGCAAGCTGGGATTTGCTGCTGACCGATGCGGAGCGACGCGTCGCCGGCGACGCGGTCGCTCCGTTTGGATCACGGCCGTTTATCGCGATCAATATGGGAGGCAAGGTCGCCCAGAACCATTGGGGAAACGAGAATTGGCGCGGTCTCTTCGTCGAACTCGCCCAAACGCATGGGTCATATGGGCTGCTCGTTATCGGCGGCGCCGACGACGCCTCATGCGTCGGCGAGGTGACGGAAAACTGGCCAAGTCCGGTTGTGAATGCGTGTGGCCGCCTTTCACCACGGGAGAGCGCGGCGGCGCTCGAAAGAGCATGCCTTTTTATCGGCCATGATTCAGGCCCGATGCATCTCGCCGCCGCATCTGAAGTGGTCTGCGTCGCGCTTTTCAGCGGAAATAATCCGCCGAGGAAATGGCATCCTTATGGACCTCGGCATAGAGTTATCCAACGCATGGACGGGATCGCACTGATCAGGGTGGAGGAAGTCGCCGCCGCCGTGCGGGAGTCTTTGCCGGCGCCGGCCTCCGTGAAAACCCACTCGTAGGTTGGCAAGAGCATGACGTCTCCAGCTATCTTCCTGGATCGGGACGGAACCATCATCGTCGAGAAGAACTATCTCGGCGACCCGGACCAAGTGGTCCTTCTCGACGGCGCCGTCGACGGCTTGCGCGCCTTGTCCAGTCATTCATTCCCTCTCGTGATCGTCTCGAACCAGTCAGGCGTCGGGCGCGGCTATTTTTCGCTCGAGCAAGCGCGCGCCGTTGAGCGTCGGCTCGGAGAGCTTCTTACGCATGAAGGCATAGCGATCGCCGGTTGGTATATGTGCCCGCACGCTCCCGACGAGGAATGCTCATGCCGCAAGCCGCTGCCGGGCATGATACGCGCCGCCGTTCATGATCTCGATCTCGATCCCGCGCGGTCTTTCGTGATCGGCGACAAACGCAGCGACATAGATCTCGCATCCGCGGTCGGCGCCACGGGCATTTTAGTCACCACCGGACATGGACGCTTGGACGTAGACTATGCGCGTTCTCTGCCGGCGCCGGTCTGCCGCGACCTCATCGAAGCGAGCGAGGAAGTTGCTCGCCATCTGGCGCGAGGCGATGCTTGAGTCGCCTCCTGCGAACGCGCTCGCTCGTGCAAGATTGAAACAGCTCGCAGCTTCTTCGCTGGATCGAGATCGAGATCGAGCGCGGGCGCAACTTGCGCGCGCAGAACCGGCGCGGGCGATCCTTCTGAAATACGCAAGAATATTTGACCCTGACGTTTTGTATTTTGGCGCCTGATATTTATGCGATCTGTTGCTTGTCTCAGGGCTTCACAGATTTTTATATTCTAGATTTTTACTTGATCGTCGGCGAAGTTTATCCTATACGGAAACTGGCGCGGCCCCGTCGATAAATCTTTCTTATTTTATTGTTTTTGCTCATGATTTGGCAAACGCTTCGGACAGAGCTTTTCATTTAATTGGGTGGGGCCGACCAGCCTGCGATGGCCGCGCAATTGCGCGGTTCATTGCTGGTATTGAAGGAAGCGGCTATTTGTTTTCCGCGGCCCGATTAGATTCAGATGGGGTAAGATGGAAATGTTTGGCGTCGCTAGGTCTTGAGCGTTTCGGTCGCAATTCAACTCTCTCGGCGAACGCCAAAATAAAATGAGGCGGTGGATATGGCGCATATACTGTATATCGGTCCCTGGGCCGGAACAGCGGAGCAAAGGATTCGGGCTTTCCAGAGACTTGGGCACGAAGTCACTGTGGTCGACCCGGATTCAGCCGATCCATCGATAAAACTGCTTGATTTCTGGAAATTTCATACAGGAGCTTTGGGGCTTTCCTGGCTATACAAGAACTATATCTTGTCCAAAGTTAAGGGCGAAATTTTTGATTTTGTGTTTGTCGATCATGGTGAACTTATTGGCCCCGCAGCGGTCGCCGCCTTAAAGAAAATAGGCAAAATCGTCGTTAACTACAATCAGGACAATCCCTATGTCGCCAGAGACGGGCGCCGCTGGCGCCTGTTTTTGGAGGCGCTTCCCGCTTATGACCTCATCGTCAGTCCGCGCTTGTCGAGCGCGCAAGCCGCGCAGCGCGTGGGCGCGCGACGCGTCCTCGCGGTAAAGTTCGCCGCGGATGAGGCTGTCCATCGTCCGATCGAACTGACGGAGGAAAGCCGGGCGCGCTTCTCCTCTCAGGTTGTTTTCGTCGGCACCTGGTTTCCGGAGCGTGGTCCGTTCCTGCTGCGGCTCATCGAGCGCGGCGTCCCGCTTCGCATCTACGGCGAGCGATGGACGAAGGCTCCTGAATATGAAGCGCTTCGGTCGCATGTCGTTCTTGGAAATCTCG
Source organism: Methylocapsa polymorpha (assembly GCF_045689225.1). GTDB lineage: Bacteria > Pseudomonadota > Alphaproteobacteria > Rhizobiales > Beijerinckiaceae > Methylocapsa > Methylocapsa polymorpha. The sequence continues at coordinate 3,260,647 of NZ_CP136862.1, forward strand.
AAGGCGAGGACTACGTCAAAGCCATTCGAGGGGCGTCCATCGCGATCGGTCTTCTGTCCAAGGGCAACGAGGATCTCCACACGACGAGAAGCCTTGAAATACCGGCGATCGGAACGCTGTTTTGCGCCGAGCGCACCTCGGACCATCTCGCCATGTATAAGGATGGCGAGGAGGCGGTGTTTTTTGACGGGCCCGATGAATGCGCCGACCTTTGCCTGGCCTTGCTCGCCAACCCGGAGCGGATAAAGCAAATCGCCGCGGCCGGCTTCAACCGGGTGCGCCAGAATGGCGATTTCAATGAGAAGCTGTTAGCCAAGATACTGGATGCGGCAGCAAAGCCGTCCGCGGCGTCATGCCCTGACGCCGCGCAGCAAACTTTGCCGCGTCCTTTGGTTAGAGCGGGCGATTAACCGCTGCAGGCGGAGTCGCCGTCAGCGCGATCCGCCCGGATTTTGCCGGACCTTATTGCGCGGGCTTGCGAGCCGTCACGAATATGTTGAGGGTGAGAAGGCGACCGCCGGTATATCCAGTCTCGGCCGCCAGCCACAGGACCGCCCAGGCTCGAAAGAACGTCCACAGCGCTGCGCGGACGGTGCTCTTTAGTCCATGCCGAAGCGGCGGCACCTCCATCGCCTGAATATCTTCAAAGCCGAGCGGCGCCAGAACCTGCATGAGCGACGTCTTTGTGTAGGGTCTTTCATGCGTCAGATCGCCCGCCAGCACCGTTCCGCAAAACGGCGAATTTCCATTGGGGACGAGGAGGAGCAGCCGCCCGCCTGGCCGCAGCGTGCGAATGATCTGCCGGCAAGCCTCCAGCAGCTCCGGGCGCGTGAGATGGCTGAATACGTCGAAGGCGGTGATGGCGTCGAAGGCTTGGTCAGGGCTCGATTTGAGGAGGTCCAGGCCACTGCCGCAGCGCAGCCTGGCGGACGTCCGCCGACCTGCTCTCTCGATCAAATCCTTGGATAGATCGACCCCGGCGAGATCATGGTATCCGAGTTTCTGAGCGATCGAAAGGAGGAGGCCGTCGCCGCAGCCGAAGTCGAGGATCGACGCGTTTTTATCATCCGGCAAGGCTTTTCGAAGCAAAGTCTCGACGAGCCGCGATCGTCCGCTCGATTCGCTTTCGGACTCATCGGCGAAAACAGGATGCGTCTGGCCATAAGAACTATAGATGAATTGCTTGAACTCACTGAGAGCATATATCTCTGGCCCTGGGGCTGGCATGGGAGAACTCCTTTACGAATTAGGCGTGCGGTTCGCGGATCTCCGGCGGCGCTGTCGCTTGCCGGTCGCTTCAATTTCTTGGGCCGGACTGAATGAGTTGTCGGAAATGCCGCCGCCTTGAAATCTCGCCCTGTTGCGCGGACGGGCTTGGGCTGGATCGTCTCACGCAAAACCGACGGCTTTCGCGCCGCGCCTGGCGCGCGCAGATAAGTCGCGGCATGGGCCTCGGTCGGGATTTGATACGATTTGAATTGCGTTTTTTGAATGGCCTCAGGTGCGGCGTTTCGATGACAGCCTTAGCGATCATCGGACTGCGTTGTAAGGCTACGGGGCCGAGTCTGAACCGCCCTTTTTTACCATCGCGCCGCCCATCAGGGGTTTCCGAGAGTGAGAAAGCGATGCGTTGGGTCACTGCCCCGTCTATTGGGCAGGTTGGATAACTTGACCTAATCGGTATAATAAATATACTATTTCGGTCGAATTAGGCTACATAAGTCGGCAAAAGTTCGGACAGCTGCTTCGACGTGGCGCCTTCCTTGGCTCGAGCTATTAATGTCGGAAACGTAAATATGGCTATCATGTACATACTGTTAAATATCAAAATTCAACATAATATATGCATAAAGCAATACTCATAAAATAAGCCTATCACTTAATATAAATTGCACTTTTCTTTAACGCCCCCGCTGTTTTTCATTGATATGATATATAGTTAGCTCAATAGTAGGTAGTAACTATGGCCGGCCGCTTTTTGGCGAGAGCTCGACGATGACGACTGACGACATAATTGTCAAAATTCTTTTGGGGGCTTGCTATCTTCTTGAGGAGAGGGGCTGGAATCAGGGCTCCATGGCGCGCGACGCAAATGGCCGCGCTTGCGGCCTCGATAGCAAAAGCGCTGTCTCTTATTGCCTTTCCGGGGTTCTCGTAAAGTCTTGGCGGGAGCATGACCGAGCCAATGAGGATTTTTATTTTCAGCTCTTTGAAAGACAATTTTCCGACGTCATTTTAAAGAAATACAATCATAGATATACTCTTACTCGTTGGAATGACGATATTGCGACGTGTCGAGAGTCCGTTGTGGAGTTGATTCACGCCGTAATAAAGTCGATACGATCTGACTCGTCGCAATCTTCCAAAGCAAATGAGAGCGCGGACAGTCGACAGCGCTTCGATCAGGCGACGCGCTCACGCTTCCGCCTATCGGGCCGCGGAAAACCCGAGCAGACAGCGAATCATGGCGTTGCCGTAATGGCGCCTGCCGATGGGGAATGATGAGGCGGCGCGCGTTTGCGCGCAGATCGTTTTTTGTACCGCGCTTTGCGTAAGTTGCATTTCGATCGGCGTGAAACATCCATGAGGCGTAGCCGGATGTCGTCCATTGGCGTAAAAGAGATGCTTCCCAGCCTTCCACGCGACCACCGCCGCGTGGTTGTTTGCGCGTTGGGGACCTATTCGAAAATCGGCGGGCTGCAGAACTTCAACCGTCGGGTCATTGAAAATCTCGCAAAGCGCGCCGTCGAGCGAGGAGAGCATTTCCCATTTGTCCTCATTCGCGGCGACGAGGGCGTCTCAATTCCTGCGATAAAAGGGATCGACATCGCGGGGTTGAACAATAGCCTCGCGTTTTCCGCCAAAGCCATATGGGCTGGACTCACTCAGGCTAATATTTTCGTCATCTGCCACATAAATCTGCTTCCGCTCGCGGCCGCGGTCAGGTGTCTTCGGCCGAAGATGCCGATTCTGCTCTTCGTTCACGGGGTCGAGGTCTGGAATAATTCGAGCCGCCGCGAAAGACGTTGGTACGAATCCTTGTTCCTCCGCGCTTTGACGAGGATTGCTTCGGTCAGCTCTTTCACCGCGGACACGATGGCGCGGGAATTCGACGTTCCGCGCACAAAATTTAGGCTTCTGCCAAATGCGGTCGACCAGGTTAAGGTTTCGTTGCGCTCCAATGAGCGGGAGCCCGCGACAATTCTGACAGTGAATCGGCTCGCCATCGCCGATCGCGAAAAAAATGTCGACCAGATGATCCGCGCGGTGGCGAAGCTCAAGGAAAGGCTGCCGGCCCTCAGATACGAGATTGTCGGCGACGGCGCCTTGCGGCCCGAACTCGTTGCGCTCGCGAAAGAGCTTGGCGTCAGCGACGCCGTAAAGTTTCTCGGCAAGGTCGATGACGCCGAGCTTCGCGCCGCCTATGCGCGAGCGACGGTTTTCGCCATGCCCTCTTCGAAGGAAGGGTTTGGAATCGTTTATCTTGAAGCCTGGCAGCGGGGATTGCCGGTCATTTGCAGCACACTGGGCGCCTCGAAGGAGGTCGTCGCCGATGGGATCGATGGCTTTGTCGTTGATCCGACGGATGTTTCCATGATTGCGGATCGTCTCTATGTCTTGTTGTCGCAGCCGGAGCTAGCCTCCGCCATGGGCGAGCGAGGCCGTCGAAAAGTAGATGAGAAATACTTGAACCCGGCCTTCCGGTCGAATCTCGACAACATCATCGACGAGCTGCGCGATGAGGCGGCGCGCGCTTGATCAAGCGCGAAGTTCAGGACAGTTGCGGGGCTACCCAAATCGGTTTGATCCGCCTATGCTCCGGCCACCTTCCGCATTCGGGACGAGATCATGAGCGAGCATGGCACTCCGCATTTCCACAATCAGCCGGGCGTTGCGCAGGTGCGCGTCGGCGCCAAGGAATTCATGTGCGTCGGCGCTTTGCCGCCTTTCGATCATCCGCATATTTTCATCGACATGGGCGCGGACAATGATGCGATTTGTCCCTATTGCTCGACCCATTACGTTTACGATGAACATTTGCATGGGGGCTGCGAACCGCCCGAATGCGCTTTCATCCCCGAATCGGTCCCCGAAGCCGCCTGAGCCGCTGGCTCTGATGCAATGAGCGCTCCGCACGCCCTGATCGCGGGCGGCGGCGTCGGCGGGCTCTGCGCCGCTTTGTGCCTCGCCCGCGCCGGCTTTCGAGTCAGCGTCTATGAGCAGGCGAAGGCGCTGGAGGAGATCGGCGCCGGTCTCCAGCTTTCGCCCAACGCCAGCGCGATTTTGCGCAGCTTCGGCGCGCTCGACCGCTTGATCCCCTCGAGCCTGGTGCCTCGCGCCGTCAGAATCCGCCGAGCGCGCGATGGCGCGACCGTTGCGACCTTGCCGCTCGAAGACGCAGAAAAGCGCTGGGGCGCCCCTTATCTTCTCGCGCATCGCGCCGATCTGCAGCGCGCTCTCATCGAAACGGTCGCGGGGGAAGAGGCCATAACGGTCCACACCGGCGCCGCGCTCGCGGGTTTCGCCTCCGGCGCGGATGGCGTCGCGATCGCCATCAAGCGAGGCGCGATCAGGACGGAGGCGACTGGCGATTGCCTGATCGGGGCCGACGGATTGCGCTCGCTGGTGCGCCAGAGGCTGGCGGCGGACAGGGGCGTTTCGCCAAGATTTTCCGGCCGCACCGCTTGGCGCGCCCTTGTCGAAGCGAGCCGCGTTCCGGCGGAAATGCGGCGCGAGGAGACGTCGCTCTGGCTCGGCAAGCGAGCGCATCTCGTGCATTATCCTTTGCGCGGCGGCGCGGTGGTCAATGTCGTCGCCATCGTGGAGGAGGATTTTCGCGCCAATTCGGAAAACTTCTGGTCGAGCCCAGGCGATCCGGCCTATCTCGAGGCGCGTTTCGCCCGCTGGCGGGAAAGCGCAAGGGACCTTCTCGCCGCCGCCTCCGATTGGCGGAAATGGCCTCTGTTCGACGCCGATCCGCTCCCGAGCTGGACGGCGGGGCGGGTCGCGCTGCTCGGCGACGCCGCGCATCCCATGTTGCCCTTTCTCGCCCAAGGCGCGGCTCAGGCGATCGAGGATGCGGCCGCCTTGGGCGCGGCCCTAGGCCGTGACCGTAACATAGAGCGTGCGCTCGCCGCCTATCAGGCCGCCCGCCTGGCGCGCGCGTCGCGCGTGCAGCTCGAATCACGCCGCCAAGGCAAGATTTACCACCTCACGGGGCCGGCCGCCCTCGCCCGCGATCTCGCCCTTCACGCCCTTGGCGGCGCGAGGCTGCTCTCCCGCTATGATTGGCTCTATGACGCGCATCCGCTCTGTGACGCAGCGGTCCTGAAATCTGGAAGCGCTGAATGACATTTGCGCCGATGACTCTCAGACCCGGACTGCGGCCGCTGGTTTCGATCTTTTGCCTGCGTATGTCTCCAATAAAAGAGCAGGGCAGCCGCGATGAGGGCGCCTCCGACGATTAGGGGCGCAAGGCGATGGAGCGGCTGTCCGACCGAGAATTTGAACTGCGCCATCCTTGTCTCGCCGCTCAGCTGAGTGAATGTTATGAGCGCGATAAACTGGCCGCTTTCCTTGAAATCATGTTCGAAATACAGAGTTCCGTTCGGATAAGTCCTGGGCGCCAAATAGGCTTCGGTCAGAGGATCGAGATCGCCGCGCGCGGCGAGCCGCGTCATAGGCTCCTTGACGATTCGGATTTCGACAGGCGAATCCCGAAGGCTGGGCGCGTCAAAATCCAGCGCCAGAACCGTCTTTCCCGTCACGGGAAGGTCATCGCAGAATTTATCGAACGAAATCTCCGGCTGATAGGCTGCGATATGGATCGTCTCGACGCCGATCATCGCCGCGCATTCTTTCGTTCTCGAACTCTTGTCCATGCTGACCGCCAAAGCTGGAGATTCCGCAGCGGCAAGAAACGCGAGGAAAACAGCGAACAAGGCGAGCGCCGCGCCGCGATTGCTCATCGGGATGATTTCCTCGAATTATTTGCGACGTTCTTACTTTATGCGCCATCCTGTCTTCGTTCGAATCGCCGCGCAAGCCGGGCTTAGCTGGCGCAAGGCTTGCTTTCATTTCTGGTCCAAATGCGCGGGCGACCCGAGACGGCGGAGCAGGGGGCATGAAGACTTTTCTCGACTGGTCGGCCTATGACACTTACGGCATTGGCGACGCCTATTCCGGCATTCCGGCGACCGGCGGCAATTACGCCAAGGCGGTGGCGGTCTGCATGCACAGCCGCGACTGCCAGAACACCGGCAAGGGCGTGATGTGCCCGAGCTATCGGATCACCGGCGACAGAGCTCACTCGACCGAGGCGCGGGTCGCCGCCTTCAAGGCGGCGCTCAATGGCGAATATGGCGAGAAATCCTTCGACGATCCGCGTCTCGCCGAGGCCATGGACCTTTGCGTCTCGTGCAAGGCCTGCAAGAAGGAATGCCCGAGCTCCGTCGACATGACTCTCATCAAGACGGAATATCTCGCGCAGCGCCATGCGATTCTCGGCGTCCCGCGCCGGACGCTGCTCTTCGGCGCCTTGCCGCGATGGGCTTCGCGCTACCGCCGTCTGTTGCGGTTTGGAATTTCCTTGCGCAATCGTTCGGAAACATTGGCGAAGCTCGCCGAGCGATGGCTCGGGATCGCCGCGGCGCGGCCGCTTCCGGCGCTTGCGGCGAAGCCATTCGCCGGTTTCGAGGCCAAAGGGGAGGGTGAGCGCGGCGACGTGATCTTGTTTGTCGACACCTTCTGCCATCATTTCGATCCGGAGATCGCCGAGGCCGCCGTTACGGTCCTGTCGAGCGCCGGCTACAAGGTGCGCATCGCCAAGCCCGCGCCCGATGATTCCGAGCCGGACCGCCCATTGTGTTGTGGGCGCACCTATCTCACGACCGGCTTGGTCGAAGAGGCCCGCGTCGAAGGCAAGCGCGTGCTCGCGGCGTTCCGGCCGGAGATCGTGAAGGGCACGCCGATCATCGGGCTCGAGCCCTCATGCTTGCTCTCCCTGCGCGACGAGCTGTACAGCCTCGGCCTTGGCGCCGAAGTCGGGGACCTCGGCAAGCAGCTCTATTTGCTGGAAGAGTTTCTGGTCCGCGAGCATCAGCGCGGGATGCGGCTGAATCTGAAGCCGCTCGATCTGCCGAAAGCGCTTGTGCATGGCCATTGCCATCAGAAGGCTTTCGGGGTCATGAAGGCGACGCGCAAGGCGCTCAGCTGGATTCCGGGTTTCAAGTTCGATCTCATCGAGGCGAGCTGCTGCGGCATGGCGGGCAGTTTCGGCCTCGAGGCCGAACATTACAAAGCTTCACTCGACATGGCGGAAATCTCGTTTCTGCCGACCGTGCGCGCGGCGGAGAAAGACGCGCCAATCATCGCCAATGGATTTTCCTGCCGGCATCAGATCCGCCATGGCGGCGGCCGGGACTCGATCCATATCGCGGTGCTGCTGCGCGACGCGCTCGCCTTGAATTGAGGCTCGTCTTTCAGCTTGAGGCGTTCTGGTTGGCGAAATCCCAATTGACGAGCCGGTCGAGCCAGGCGTTGGCGTAATCGGCGCGGCGGTTGCGCCAATCGATGTAATAGGAATGCTCCCAGACATCCAAGGTCAGAAGGGGTTTGATCCCGTGCGCGATAGGCGTATCGGCGTTGGCGGTCGGAACCACCGCTAATTTATTCTGCGGACCTTGCACGAGCCAGACCCAGCCGCTGCCGAATAATTTGGTCGCCGCGCCCAGAAATTCCTTGCGAAACCCGTCATAGCCGCCGAAGGCCTCGTCGATCTGGGCGGCGATCGCGCCGCTCGGCTTGCCGCCGCCTTTCGGGCGTATGCTGGCCCAGTAGAAATTATGGTTCCAAAGCTGTCCGGCGGGGTTGAACAAAGCGGCGCGGGACGGATCTTGCGCCGTCTTCCGGATGATTTCCTCGAGGCTCGCGTCCGCGAATTCGCCGCCCGCGACAGCCTTCAGCACGGCGTCATAATAGCCCTTGTGGTGCTTGCCATAATGATAGGCAACTGTTTCACTCGAAATCACCGGCGCCAAGGCGGTGTCGGCATAGGGCAAGGGAGGGTAGGAGGCCGCGAGCCTAGTCTCCTCTCTCCCGTAGGAGGGAACGCTCAGCCCTGCGACGCCGAGCAGCGTGGAGGAGCCTATAAGGATCGAACGTCGATCGATTGTATTGAACGGCTGCATGAAGCTTCTCTCGGAAACGCGCTTTTGGCGAAGTAAGCAGTCTATCAAAATTATAGACAATACGCAACGAAAGCTACTCGGAATTTCCGTTCGCTTCGCGTTTGCGACGGGCGCAGCGGCGCGCATTTCGCCGAACTACAGACGCGCGAGCCCTATCGTGGCCGCCATGCAACATAGTTGAACGTCTTACGCCATCGTGCTCCCGGACTCTTGACAGTTCCCCGCCGCCAATGACACTCAAGCGGCCCTATGTCCGATGGAGTTGCAAATGGAGCGGATATCGATCTCGGCTGCGGTTCTTGTCGCGGCGATCGCGCTCGGCGGCTGTAATATGTCCGGCGGCTCGCAGGCCGTGGCCCCGCCGGCGGCGGCGCCTGCCACCGCAGCGGCGACTCCGGGGACAGCCCAGCCGAATTGGCCGCCCTTGCCCGAGGGCCGCCTGCACCGGCGAACTCAATCGCTATCAGGCGGTCCTCAAAGCCGACCTCGGCACCGGCAACGTCAATAAATCGGTCTATGATAAGATTCAGACCGAGCTGGCGCACGCGGCGGACGCTTGCGCTGCGGGTCGCGACGCCGAGGCGCGGAGCCTCATTCACGCCTCGAAAGAGCGGCACGGCTATCGCGCCTGAGGCCAGGGGCGGGGAGCGGCGGGACAGGACCGCCCTCGTGGGTTTTCGCCTTTCGCATAAAGCGATCCGGGACCGGGCCAATGGTCGCTTTTTAAGAACGATCGGACCGCGCCAAGGCATGGCGCAAAAAGCGCAGCGTGAAATCCGGCATGTTCTCTTCGTCGAAATCGCGCGTCGAGAAGACGGCGTGCAGCGCGTCGAGCTCGGGCTTCTCCTCCGTCGCGATGAAGTCTTTGAAGCGCGCCTCGATTTCGGCGGCGCGGAACCGTGAGCGGACGATCTTCATGCAGGCGATGCGCGGGCCGTCGAAAACCACGGTCCAGCCTTCTGCAATAGTCACTTCGTCGGACGCGATGCCGGTTTCCTCGGCGAGCTCGCGCAAGACGCTGCCTTCGAGATCGATCGTCTCCCCTTTCAGATCTTCCGGGTCGGGCGTTCCTGCTGGAAAATAGATTTTTCCGGCATTGGCGGTATGATTGTTCATGCGTCCGAGCATGAAGGCTCCGTCGGCCGAAACAAGCGCCGCCATGGCGAAGCAATTGGCCGTATCGCCGGGAAAGCCGAAATCGCGCCAGGCGAGAAAGGCCTTGTACTCGGTCTCGAAGCCGCCGCCGCGCAGGATGCGGCGATCGTCTTGCTCTTCGACCGTCCCCGTGTGCATGAGAAAGACGCGGCCATTGAAAAGATGCGGATTGCCGGCGCGGAGCTTCTCCCAATGACGGTCGATCGCGGCGGCCTCCTCAATCGAGAACCGCCACGGCTTTGGCTCGACCCTGTAGTCGATGGCGTCGATGTCCTCGATGCGGGGAGACGCTTGGGTCATAGATCGATGAAGCCTTCGCCTATGATGACGGCGGAGCCGCCGATCGAGGCCGAGGTCAACGCGCCCTTTGCGATTTCGACGTCAAGCGAGATCAGGCTCGGCCGGCCCATCTCAAAGCCTTGTTCGATGACGAAGGCGTGACGGCCATCGGTCGGCTTTTCGAAAGAGTGAATGACCCCTGCGAAAGCGGCGGCGGCGGAGCCGGTCGCGGGATCCTCCGCGAGGCCGAGGCCCGGCGCGAACATCCGCGCATGGAAGGCGTGATGCGCCTCGACCGTATCGCTAGTGTAGAGATATGCGGCGGCGGCTTCGAGCCCGGTGAAAGCGGCCTCGAACAGCGCGGGGACCGGCCGCGCGCGCGCGATCGTGGCGAGGCCCGCGACCGGAATGAAAGCGAAAGGCAGGCCGACGGAATAGATCGACGGTCTATGCGCGCCGAAGCCGATGTCTTCCTGCTCGAGGCCGAGCGCCGCGGCGATGCGATCGTTCGACGCCGGAATGCCTGTTTCGCTCGGCAAGCGCGGCAGTTGGAACGTCGCGCGGCCCGCTGCGCCATCATGCCGGCGCACCGAGCATGTCACCGGGCCAATCTCTTCCTCGAGGGTCAGGGACAGCTCTTGCGCTTGAGAGGCGTCCGATGCGCGCAAAATTGCGAGAAGAACGGCCGAGCCTATCGTCGGATGCCCGGCGAAGGACAGCTCCGCCTTCGGCGTGAAGATACGCAAGCGCGCGGCGCTGTCCGGGTTTCTCGGCGGCAACAGGAAGACGGTCTCGGAGAGATTGAACTCCGCGGCGATCTTCTGCATGCGCTGCGCATCGAGGCCGCCGCTGTCGCTCACGACCGCGAGCGGATTGCCGGCAAGCGGCGTCTGCGTGAAGACATCGAGGAGATGGTATTTGCGCCGCAAGCGCTGGAGCCCCTCGCGCGTTCAGATGCCGACGGCGCGCAGGGCGGAGATGTCCGCCCACCATTGCCGCAGCGACTCGCTTGAGCAGGCGAGCTCCTCGTCCAGGCCCGACGTGAACTGCCGCCACTGATCGAGGTAACGCGTCGAGACGGTCACGACCGTCGGAATATCCGCCGCCGCGGCCTCGCCGATCTCGGCGAAGACTCCCTTGCCTTCGGCTTCGAGCTTGCCAAATCTGTTGATGAATAAAAGCTCCGGATTGCGCGCGATAGCGCTCGAAATCCGGTGGCCGATGGCGGCGAGCGCGGCGGAATCGATCCGGCAGGATTGCGAATGCCGGCCGAGATCCTGCAGAATCGACAAGTGCTCCCCGGTTTCGAGGTCAAGCACATGGGTCTCCCGGCATTCGCAATCCTGCGCGGCGGCGGCGATCTGGATCACGCCGCCGAGGCGATGGCCGCGCCGCGCCAGATCTTCGGCGAAGTCCGCGACGATTCGATTGGGGTCTTCGCCCTCGCCATAGACGAACGCCGCCAGCGTCTTGCGATCGGAGACATTGAAATGGGTCACGGTTGGTTTCGCCTAATGTGGAACAGGTAAAGTCCGTCCATCGCGTCCTGGCGCTCCAATATGTCGCCGGTTTGGCGGACGAGATGCGGAATATCGATGACCGCGAGCGGATCGGTGCATTCGACGACGAGAAGATCGCCAGGGGATAGCTTGCGCAAGGCTTTGCGGGTCCGCAGCGCCGGCAAAGGGCACAGCAAGCCACGCAGATCGAGAGAAATGGAAGTCAATTCAGCCGTCATGCCCGCGATGCTATACCTTCTTCCACGTCAACCTAGCCCATGCGGGCGCCAGGTTCCAGAGAATAGCACGGTTCGAAAGGGACAGAGCAACGTGAGCGACCTTCATGAGCCGCAAGCGGAGCCGGAGCAGCGCGGTTTCGATCGGCTGACCCCGCTGCACGAAGCGCTAGCCGCCCTCTCGCCCTATTGCGGGGAGATCGCCCCGATCCAGATGCGGGTTGAAAGCGCCTTGGATCGGATCGCGGCCGCGCCGGTTTGCGCGCCGGCCGCAGTCCCGCCCCATCCAATCGCCCTTTGCGACGGCTGGGCGGTCGCGGCGCAGGATACGCTCGGCGCGTCCCCCTATGCGCCGGGGTTCGCCAGCGCGGCGCCGGTTCGGGTTGCTTTCGGAGATGTCCTGCCGGATTTCGCCAACGCCGTGCTGCCTTTGCAAAGCGTCGCGGCGGAGCGGTTTCCGGCTCAAATCCTGAGCCCTGCCGCTCCAGGCGAAGGATTGCGCGCCAGCGCAAGCGATTTCGCTGAAGGCGAGATCATCGTTCCGGCAGGCAAGCGGTTGCGGCCAACTGACCTTGCGCTCCTGGGTCTTTGTGGAATTGAAGAGGTCGCTCTGCGCGTGCCGCACGTGCGGATCGTGTCGCGGCGCAGCGAGGGACGTTGGGCTGTGGCCATGGCGCAGCGAGACGGCGCCGAGTGCTGGACCGAGGCGACGGATATGGCGTCGCCGAAGCATTTGGCGGAGGCGATGGCGCGGCCAAACGCCGATCTCGTCATGGTGATTGGCGCAGGCGGCGGAGCCTCCGTCGCGCGCGCGCTCGCCAGCGCGGGAAAGCTTCTGGTCCATGGCGTCGCTGTGCGGCCCGGCGAAACGATGGGTTGCGGAATCCTGCATCGGCGAGCCTGGTCGGGCGACGCCGAACCATGGTCCGCAGCGCGCGGAAATGGCGAACGCCCGGCGTCCGGTTCGACTATCCTGCCGGTGATTTTCACGCCGGAGCGGATTGAATGCGCGCTGGCGGCTTGGCTCTTGCTTGCTCGGCCCTGCCTATGCCGGCTCGCTGGCGCAATAGGCTCCGCAAGAGGAGAAAGCTTGCCGCTGGCGCGGAAAATCGTGTCGAATCCGGGATTGAGCGATCTCGTGCTTTTGCGCCGCTCCAGCGCCGCCGATGGCTCTGGACAATGGGAGCCGCTGGCGACCGGCGACATTCCCTTCGCCGCGATCGCGCATGCCGACGCCTGGCTGCTGGTCGAGCCGGAATGCGAGGGATATGCTGCCGGGCAAAATATCTTCGCGCAGTTCCTTTAGAGCGCGTCCCGATCACGTGGAGTCACGTGATCGATAAGGACTCGCTCAGATCAAAGAGTTGGAGCATGTCCTTATCGAAAAACCGGATCCACTTTTTCGGGACATGCTCTAAGGACCATTTCAAAGCGCCATGAGCACCCCGATCAGCCAATCCGGCGCTTCCTCCGCCGCACAGGAGCAGTTTCTGACGGTGCTGTCGCGCGAGGAGGCGGCGCGGCGCTTCCAGTCTCATCTCTCCATGCAGCCACTCGGCGAGGAGACTGCCGCGCTCGCCGCGAGCCTTGGCCGCGTGCTGGCGCGAACGCTTCGTTCGCCGATCGACGTCCCGCCCTTCGATCGTTCGCTTGTCGACGGTTTCGCGGTCCGTGCGGCCGATGTCGCGGCGGCGAGCGAATCTGCTCCGGTCCGCCTGAGCTTGAACGCCGAGACGATCGCCTGCGGGACCGCGCCTCGGCTCGAGGTCGCGAGCGAAACGGCGACGCCGATTGCGACCGGGGGTCCTTTGCCGCGCGGCGCCGACGCCGTCTGCATGGTGGAGCATACCGACCCGGACGGCGCCGACCATCTCCTTGTGAGGCGCAGCCTCGCGCCCGGCCAGAACATTGGCTTTGCAGGAAGCGACATTGCGCAAGGTGAGACTCTTTTGCGGCGCGGCGGCCGCATAGGCTCGCGCGAGATCGGAATGCTTGCGGCCTGCGGCCTTGCGAGCGTCCCCGTTTACCGCCGTCCGCGCGTCGCGATCCTTTCGACAGGGGACGAGCTTGTTCAGCCGGGCGAACCGCTGCGCCCGGCGGCGATCTATGATTCCAATGCGCCGATTATCGCCGCGGCGGTCGAGGAAAATGGCGGCGAAGCCCTCTCTCTCGGCGCGATCCGCGACGACGAAGCCGCGCTCGAGGCGAGCCTGCGGGAGGCGCTGGCGCGTTGCGACATGGTCATCCTCTCCGGCGGCACGTCAAAAAGCGCCGGCGACCTTACCTATCGCGTCGTCGCGCGGCTCGGCCAGCCTGGCGTCGTCGCGCATGGCGTCGCGTTGAAGCCTGGCAAACCGCTCTGCCTCGCCGTCGCGGACGGCAAGCCCGTCGTCATCCTGCCGGGGTTTCCGACCTCGGCCATGTTCACCTTCCATGATTTCGTCGTCCCGGTGCTGCGGGCGATGAGCGGGCTCGCGGCGCGCCAAGACGTTTCCGTCGAGGCGACGACGCCGGTCCGCATCCTCTCCGACCTGGGCCGGACCGAATTCGTCATGGTGGCCTTGACCCATGACGGCCAAGGGCTGAACGCCTTCCCTTTGGCCAAGGGGTCCGGCTCGGTTTCGGCTTTCTCGCAGGCGGACGGCTTCCTGACGATCGAAGCGCTCGCCGATCATCTCGCCGAAGGCGCGCGGGCAAAGGTCACCTTGTTTGATCCGGAACTTCGGATTCCCGACCTCGTGATCATGGGCTCGCATTGCATTGGGCTCGAGATCGTCATCGACGCGCTCGCGGAGGCAGGATTTGTCGTGCGCACCGTCGCGATCGGCAGCATGGGCGGGCTCGCGGCGGCGAAGCGCGGCGAATGCGACATCGCCCCGATCCATCTGATGGACCCGCAAACGCAGGTCTATAACGCGCCTTTTCTTGGGGCGGGGCTAATCCTTGTCGAAGGCTGGCGGCGGATGCAGGGCCTCGTCTATCGGCCAGGCGATCCGCGCTTCGAAGGCCGCGCCGTGGCGGAGGCGATCGCCGCGGCTCTCGCCGACCCCGCCTGCCACATGGTCAACCGCAATCAAGGCGCAGGCACCCGCATCATGATCGATCGGCTCATCGGCGCGGCGCGTCCGAGCGGCTATTGGAACCAGCCGAAATCGCATAACGCCGTGGCCGCCGCAGTTGCGCAAGGCCGGGCCGATTGGGGCGTCGCGATCGAGCCGGTCGCGCGCGCCTATAGCTTGGGGTTCCTGCCGATCGGCGAGGAGCATTATGATTTCGCGATTCCCGAAAGCCGGCGCGAGGATAAGGCTGTGCAGGCTTTCATCGCGGCGCTCGGCCGCCGGGATGTCGGAGAGGGGCTGCGCGCCATCGGTTTCGTTCCCGCCCGCGACGCAGATCACCTAGGCTCCGGGCAATGAGGGTGATCGGCATTGCAGGGTGGAGCGGGGCGGGCAAGACGACCTTGATCGTCAAGCTCATTCCGCTTTTGCGCGCGCGCAGCTTGACCGTTTCGACGCTCAAGCACGCCCATCATGGTTTCGACGTCGATACGCCGGGCAAGGATTCCTATTTGCATCGCGAGGCTGGCGCGAGCGAGGTTCTGGTGGCCTCCGCCAATCGCTGGGCCTTGATGCGCGAGCTGCGCGGCGCTAAAGAGCCGAGCCTCGCCGAACTCTTGCGTCACATGAGTCCGGTCGATCTCGTCCTGGTCGAGGGGTATAAGCTCGACGCCCATTCCAAGATCGAAGTTCATCGCGCCTTGAACGCAAAGCCTTTGCTTTATCCAAACGACAAGACGATCGCGGCGCTTGCGAGCGATGCGGCCGAGGCAGCGCCTCGGCATCTGCCGCATGCGCATCTCGACGATGTCGATGCCATCGCTGATTTGATCGTAAGATTCGCGCGGCCTTTGGAGGAAACGATTCTACATCTTGCCGCGGCCGGGCGGGCCTGAGGCCGAGGAGAGATTTCTTATGGCCCAGCTCGGCAAGGATAGTTTCGCCGCCGGCGACAGGCTGATGCCGGTCAATGAGGCCGTCGAGCTTCTCTTCGCGCGCGTGCCTAGCGTCGAAGGCGTCGAGGCGGTCGGTCTTGCCGAGGCGGACGGCCGCGTCCTGGCGCAGGCGCTCGCTGCGCTGATCGATCTGCCGGGCTTCGATAATTCCGCCGTCGATGGCTATGCGGTGCGTTTCCGCGACCTTGCGCCGAAGGCCGAAACCATTCTCGCCGTCGAGGGCAGGGTGGCCGCGGGTCACTCTCCCTGCGCCGCCCCAGTCGAAGGCAAAGCCGTGCGGATCTTCACCGGCGCCGCCATGCCCGAGGGAGCGGATACTGTATTCATGCAGGAGGATTGCCGTATCCTCGACGATGGCAGGGTGTCGCTGCCGACGGGCCTTGCGCAGGGCGCGAACCGGCGGCTGCGCGGCGAGGACATTAGCCTCGGCGAAGAAGCGCTTCCGCAGGGGCGGGTGCTGCGGCCGGAGGATGTCGGCCTCGCCGCCGCGCTCGGGGTAGATAGGCTGTCTGTCAGGCGGCGATTGAAGGCGGCGATTTTCTCGACCGGCGACGAGATTGTCTCGCCGGGCGAGCCTCTCCGCGCGGCGGCGGTCTATGACGCCAATCGCTTCGTCTTGCACGGGCTTCTCCGGCGTCTCGGTGTCGAGGTCACTGATCTCGGCATTCTTCTCGACGATCCGAAGCAGATCGGCATGGCTCTACGGGAGGCGGCGCGGACCCATGATCTCGTCCTGACTTCGGGCGGCGTCTCGACGGGAGAGGAAGACCACGTCAAGGCGGCGATTTCGGAAAACGGGTCGCTTGTATTCTGGCGTCTCGCGATCAAGCCCGGGCGGCCGGTTGCAATGGGCGTGATCGAAGGCGCGCCCTTCGTTGGCCTTCCCGGCAATCCTGTCGCGGTTTTCGTGACTTTCGTCTATGTCGTGCGGCCGTTGATCGCCGCGCTATCCGGCGCCTTGTTCGAGCCAGCGCGGGCGCTTCCGGTTGTCGCGGGCTTCGCCTACAAAAAGAAAAAGGGCCGGCGCGAATATGTCCGCGTCTCCTTGCGCGCCGATGCGTCGGGCGAGACGATTGCGGAAAAATACCCGGTCGAAGGCGCGGCGGTGCTGACCTCACTCACCCGCACCCATGGGTTCGTCGAATTGCCCGAAGAAGTCGCGACGGTGGCGCCGGGAGATAGAGTGGCTTTCATCGATTATGGGCTGATCAGATAGCTCTCGTCGCTGCGTTGGCCCTATGGCAGGGCGCGTCTTCAATGGCGCAAAGCAATTCGAGGTGACAAAGCCCAGAATTTCCAGCCTTGCCATCGCTCGATTCTTGATTAGAATTGACAAATTCAATGGGGATGGGGTTCCCCAAAATCGCCGAAGAGGCTGATGACTCCTGCCGCGCGACACCAGCGAGGAGGAGTTGCTTTGCGCATTTTTCTGAGAAATGCCGCCCCGTTAGCTTTCTTTTGGGCCTGTTTTGCGCTCGGAAAGCATCGCCTTGAGCTGGAAGACGGCGCGCCAATTCCTTCAGGCGCAGCCGCTAGATGTTTGAACTAACCTTCCAGCGGCAGGATGAATCATGACCGGCGTTTGGGCGCTTGCAGCGCTATGGTTGGCGCTCGCGCTGATTGCGAGCCTGCTCTCGATTTGGCTCCGCATCTCGACGGCGCTTTCTGAAATCATTGTCGGAACAATCGCCCAGCTTATCATCGGCGCCGCCATTGGCTCGGCCGTGCTCGGCACGGATGAATCCTGGGTCAAGTTTCTTTCGGGCCTTGGCGCCATCGTCCTGACGTTTCTCGCGGGCGCGGAACTCGATCCGCAGGTGTTCAAGCTCAAGTGGAAAGAGGCGGCCGCGGTCGGGCTCGCCAGCTTCTTTTTCCCTTTCCTCGCCTGCGCGGCGGCAGCCCATTACGTGCTTGGTTGGCAGATGACGCCGAGTTTGCTCGCCGGGGTCGCCATGTCGACAACCTCGGTGGCTGTCGTCTACGCCGTGATGCTCGAATTTGGATTCAACACGACCGAATATGGCAAGACGGTTCTGGCGGCTTGTTTTGTGACCGACCTCGGGACTGTGGTCGCGCTCGGCCTCATCTTCGCGCCATTCACGATAAAAACCTTGATCTTCCTCGCGGCGGGCGCTGCGGTCTTCGTGATCCTTCCATGGCTCACGCCGCGTTTCTTCCGGCGATACGGAGGCCGGCCTTCCGAACTGGAGGCGAAATTTCTGCTTCTCTGCCTGCTCGGAATGGGGGCGCTCGCTGCCTGGGCCGACAGCGAGGCCGTGCTTCCCGCCTATCTCATAGGAATGGTGCTCGCGGGAACCGTCGGCAAGGATCATGCGCTGATCAGACGTCTGCGCACGCTGACTTTCGGATTGCTGACGCCGTTCTATTTCATCCGCGCGGGCTCTTTCGTCTCGATACCCGCGCTCATCGCCGCGCCGACCGCCTTTATCGTCTTCCTCATTGTCAAAGTCGGCGCGAAAATCATCGGCGTCTATCCCGTCACGCAGCTCTTCGGCTCGCCGAACAGGGAGGCGATTTATACTACGCTCTTGATGTCGACGGGACTCACCTTTGGAACAATTTCCTCCCTGTTTGGCTTATCGCATGGAATAATCGACGCCGGCCAGTATTCGGCGCTCGCTGCGGCGGTCATCGGAAGCGCCGTCATCCCGACGGTGGTGGCCAACGCATTCTACCTGCCGCGCCACTTGTTGCCGGCCAAGGACGTGGAAAATGTCCCCCCGGCGCATGGCCGCTGACGCGGGTCCGGCGGCTACGAGAAAATCGAGTGAGCTAGAAGGCGCGTCCAATGTTCAGCAGAATCCTGCATGCCAATGACGGCTCCGAGCACGCGTTTCACGCCCTGTCGCTGGCGCTTGAGATCGCGAGACAGAACAATTCGGAGCTCCATATGGTTTCGGTTGAAGAGATCGACTACATGCCGGAATTCCTCGAAGAGGTCAGAGAGGAAACCGGGACCGCGGCTCGGCGCTATCACGGAGTTCTCCAGCGCGCGCGCACGATGGCGGAGGCCAGTCAGGTCAGGCTTCAGACCCATGTCATGGCTGGACATCCGGTGCGCGATGTTGTCTTGCTTGCCGCCGACCTCAAGGTCGATCTGCTCGTCATCGGGGCTACGGGCCATTCGGCCTTGTACGAGCGAATGGTGGGGAGCCGGGCGGACCGCATCATCCAGCTCGCGCAATGTCCTGTGCTGGTCGTGAAGTGATGTTGGATTTGAGGAGGAAACGCCGCCGATGCTCTACCTATGGATCATGCTGGGCAGCGCTCTGGGAGGAGCCGCGCGCTATTGGTTTTCCGGCGTCATAGCGAACAGTTTCGGTGAGACCTTTCCTTGGGGCACGATCCTTGTGAATGTCAGCGGCTGCCTGGTCATCGGCTTTTTCGCCACGCTGACAGGCCCCGACGGCCGCCTGCTGGTCGGCGCCACGACGCGCCAGTTTGTGATGGTCGGCCTCTGCGGCGGCTATACGACTTTCTCCTCCTTCAGCCTGCAAACGCTCAATCTCGCGCGCGACGGCGAATGGTTTCGCGCCGGCGCCAACGCCGTCCTGTCGCTTGTGCTATGTTTCCTGGCGGTGTGGCTCGGCCATGTCGCCGCCGTTGCGTTCAACCAGTTGAAGGAGGTGTAGCTCATGCAAATCCCCCGCAACGCCATGCTGCTGCGGATCTTTATCGGCGAGGATGATAGGCATGGCCACCAGCCTCTCTATGAGGTGATTGTGATGAAGGCCCGCGAGCTGCATCTCGCGGGCGCGACAGTGTTGCGTGGCCCGATGGGCTTTGGCCATTCGAGCCGCCTGCACACGGCGAAGATCCTGCGCCTCTCCGAGGACTTGCCTTTTGTGATCGAGATCGTCGATAGCGAGGAGAAGATCAACGCCTTCCTTCCCGTGCTCGACGGCATGATGGCGAGCGGGCTCGTCACGCTGGAGAAGGTTCAGGTGCTGCAATACGGTTCCGGCGACAAGGCTTGATCAGCGTGCGGGCGCAGGTCACGCGCTGGCGCCCAAACTCGCGAGATTATAGCCTTCCTCCCGCAAGACCCTTTGCACCGCAGGGCGCGCGAGCATGCGCTTGTAATGCGCCTGAAGATTTGCGGGCAGGGGGATTTTCGTCTTGTCGGCCCAGAACTCGACATAGAACAAAATGGGATCGGCGATCGAGAATGCGCCAGCGACATAATCCTTCACGCCGAGCTGATCGTTCAGGACTCCGAAGCATTTTTCGACGAGCTCGCGGCCGAAGGCGCGCACCGCCTCATGGTCGGCCTCGTTGCGGGTGAAGGTCGGCGTCGCGAAAATGCGGGCGAAGCCTTGCCCGTGCACCGTCCCGACGACGAAAGCGAGAGTTTCGATGACTCTTGTTTCGCCTTCGACGTCTTCGGGCAAAAGTCTTGCGCGGGGATGCGCGCGCCCGAGCCAATAGGCGATCGCCTGAACCTCGGTGAGCGAGGAGCCGTCATCGCGCACGAGCGTCGGGATCGTCGACTTCGGGTTGATCGCCACATAATCCGGCTTGAAATGATCGCCTGCCGGGAGATTGACGATATAGGCCTCGAAAGCCTTGTCGAGCTCCTCGAGAAGGATGTGGATGCCGGTCGAGCAGGAGCCGGGAGTCATGTAGAATTTCACGTTCGACCTTCTCTCTCGCCGCGGCGGTTATTCGAAAAAGCGTTAGGCGTGCGCGCTTGGGCAATGAAAAAACCGTGCCATCAGGAAGGCCGCAAGCAATTTGGCCCGCCGTGAGGCGCGACTTGGTTTTTGCGCGCCGGGACTTAGACGCTCAGAAATGCTCGGCTTTCGCGAGAATGGCCGCGCTGAGTTCGGCGACTGGCGCGCGCAACCCCCGCCGGGCGCGCAACATGACGAATTCGAGATCACCGAGCCTCGGCAATTGCGGACTCGGCGGGCATTCGATCAAGCCTTTGGGAATGAGCTTGCGCGAATGGGCCATGACGCCGAGGCCCGCCTGCGCCGCCGCGACAAGGCCCGTCAGGCTGCCGCTCGTGCCGGCGATCCGCCATGGAATTCCGGCCTGTTCCAGCGCAGCCAGCGCCATGAAGCGCGTGATGCTCGGCGGCGGATAAAGGATCAATTGAACCTGTCCGCCGGCAAAGGCCGGATCGCCGGAGGCGCCCGCCCAGACAAGGCTGTCGCGCCAGACGAGTTCGCCACGGTCCTCGCCCGGCCAGCGCTTGCAAAGGACGATATCGAGTTCGCCCGAGTCGAATCTCGTGATCAGGCTGTTGCTGAGCGCGATGTTGAATTCGAGGTCGACTAATGGATGCTGACGCACGAAGCCGCGAAGCACCTCCGGCAACCAGGAGGAGACCAGATCCTCGGAGGCGCCGAAGCGCAGGCGGCCGCGTAGCTTCGTTCCGGCGAAATGCCGTTTCGCCCGTTCATTGGCCTCGAGAATGTTCCTTGCGAATTCGACCATCGCTTCGCCCTCGATGGTCAAGGCGACGGAATGGGTGTCGCGCACGAAAAGCCGGTGACCTACCGCCTTCTCGAGCTTGCGGACATGATCGCTCACGGTCGGCTGGCTCAAGCCGAGCTTTCGGCTCGCCTCGGAAAAGCTATTGCCCTCCGCGATCATGAGAAAACTTTGCAGGAGCAGGGGATCAAGCATCGATTCATGCTTATCGGAAAAGACGATAACATTAATCGGCATCATCCGCGTTCACAGGAGAAAAGACAATTATCAATGTTGCGTCATCGCAGCCTCGATCGGCTCAAGCGACAAAGACGGCATGTGGAGGAAACGATGACTTTATATTCGCGACGCAATATTTTGGCGACAAGCGCGGCCGGCGGCCTTGTTGCTGCGGCGGCTGCAACCGGCGCCTCAGCCGACGCTTATTCGCCCGCCGCCATGAGCGACCCTGGCCCGCATGACCCGGCGCAGGAAGCGATCAACCCTTATGACTGGCAGTCGCTGCCGACCGACCATGGCAATCTCGGCACGCTGAGACATTCGTTTTCTCAGGTTCACAATCGCCATACCGACGCCGGATGGGCCCGCGAGGTCACGGTCCGGAATTTCCCGATCTCCAAAGCCATGGCCGGCGTCAACATGCGTCTGCCTGTAGGCGCGGTGCGCGAGCTGCACTGGCATGTCCCGGCTGAATGGGCTTACGTGACCTATGGCGTCGGGCGGATTACCGCTGTCGACTCGGGCGCGCGAAGATTCGTCGCCGATGTGAAGGAGGGCGATCTCTGGTTCTTCCCTGGCGGCGTGCCGCATTCGATTCAGGGGCTCGGCCCGGACGGCTGCGAATTCATCCTTGTCTTCAACGACGGCAATTTCTCGGAGGACAGCACCTTCCTCATCACCGATTGGTTCAACCACACGCCCAAGGATGTGCTTGCGAAGAATTTTAATCTTCCGGCGTCGGCCTTCGACAATACCCCCAAGAAGGATCTTTGGATCTTCAATGCGCCGGTTCCCGGCAGCTTGGCCGACGATCTTGCGCAGAGCAAGCAGCCAGACGTGCCTAACCCGTACAAATTCTCGCTGTTGGACCAAAAGCCAGTCTTCAGCTCTCAAGGCGGAAGGGTCCGCATCGCCGATTCGAATAATTTCAAGGCGACGACCATGGCGGCGGCCCTCGTCGAGGTCGAGCCCGGCGGCCTGCGCGAATTGCACTGGCATCCGACTTCGGACGAATGGCAATATTACATCAGCGGCACGGCCCGGATGGGAGTCTTCCACGGCGAAGGCCGGAACAACACGGTCGAGTTCCACCCGAGCGACATCGGCTATGTGCCGCAGTCGATAGGTCATTATGTCCAGAACATCGGCAAGGACACGCTGCGCTTTCTGGAGGTTTTCACCAGCCCGGAATATGCCGACATATCGCTAGCGTCATGGATGGCTAACGTCCCGCATGAACTCGTCGCAGCGCATCTGAACATCGATGTGCCGACATTGCAGAGACTCGCGCAGTCGAAGACCCCTGTTGTCCCGATTTAGATTTCTGGCTAACGTAAATGTGATCAGGCTGGACCTTGGCAGGCTGGCCTGCGCTTGGAGCGATTTCTTCCAAAACGAAGGATCGCTCCTTTCGGCATATCGGTTTGGGCGAACCGATTGCGTTACTGTCATATTTTGTAGGTGCAACGTTCATGACCATAGCCCTGGATATCGATCGAAACGATGGTCCCGTCGGCGGATTGCTGTCGCGCAAGCGCACAATCGCCAAACCTGGCTTTAACCGTTGGCTGGTGCCGCCCGCCGCGCTCGCCATTCATTTGTGCATAGGCATGGCCTATGGGCTCAGTGTTTTCTGGCTGCCCCTGTCGCGCGCGATCGGGATCGAGAAATCGGTCGCCTGCCCGGACCTGAGCCTGATCGGCGCTGTGTTCACGCGCAGCTGCGATTGGCGGGTCAGCGATCTTTTGGTGGTGTTCGAACTTGGCATTGTTTTTCTCGGCCTTTCCGCCGCCGTGTTCGGCGGCTGGCTGGAACGGGCCGGGCCGCGCAAGGCCGGAGTCGCGGCCGCGTTTTGCTGGGGCGGCGGTTTCCTGATTGGCGCTCTCGGCGTCTATGTCCATCAGCTCTGGCTGCTCTGGCTCGGGGTCGGAGTCATCGGCGGGATCGGCCTCGGCCTCGGCTATATTTCGCCAGTCTCGACCTTGGTGAAATGGTTCCCCGACCGGCGCGGCATGGCGACGGGCATGGCCATCATGGGATTTGGCGGCGGCGCTTTGATCGGCTCGCCGCTGGCCAATCTGCTGATGAACGGCGGCAACCTTATAGGCTTCGACTTCGCCGGCTTCGGTAGTCCTGAAAATGCGATCCATTTGCCGGCAATTCACTACGCCATTTCTCTGCCCGGGTTTCGCTCGGCGGCCTCGGTCGGCGTCTGGCAGACGCTTGTCGTGATGGGCCTCGCCTATATGGCGAGCATGCTTGTCGGCGCCTTCGGATATCGGGTCCCGGCCGACGGCTGGCGGCCCGCCGGCTGGAGCCCCTCCCAACGCAAAAGCGCGCTCGTGACGACCGGCCATGTCCATCTCGACGACGCGCATAAGACCATTCAGTTCTGGCTCATCTGGTTGGTGCTTTGCCTCAATGTCTCGGCCGGCATTGGCGTTCTCGCGATGGCGTCGCCGATGCTGCAGGAGATTTTCGCGGGCTCGCTGGTCGGCGCGCCGAGCGTCGGCTTTTCTGACCTCGACGCGGGTCAAAAGACCGCGGTCGCCGCGATCGCCGCCGGCTTCGTCGGGCTTTTGTCCCTGTTTAATATCGGCGGGAGGTTCTTCTGGGCCTCTCTTTCGGACAAAATTGGACGCAAGACCACCTATTTCACATTCTTCGGTTTGGGAATCGTCCTTTACGCCTTGGCGCCGAGCTTCGCGCATATGGGATCGAAGGCGCTCTTCGTCGCCGCTTTCTGCGTCATTCTCTCGATGTATGGCGGCGGCTTCGCCACGGTGCCCGCCTATCTCGCCGATATTTTCGGCGTCCAATTCGTCGGCGCCATTCACGGCCGTTTGCTGACCGCCTGGTCGACCGCGGGCGTTGTTGGGCCTCTCGTGGTCGGCTACATACGCGACGCGCAAATAGAGGCGGGGATCGATCGCGCCCTCGTCTATGATCGCACCATGTATATTCTTGCCGGCTTTCTCGCGGTCGGCTTCATTTCGAACGCTTTGATCCGGCCCGTCAACACGAAATGGCTTGTCAAGGAAAAGCCGGACGCGGCCAAACCGTCGCAAGCCCATGCCGGCGCGACCCGAGGCGTGGCCGGCGCCCGGCAGAAATTTTCCGTCGCAATCGCCTGGACGCTGGTTTCGATCCCGATTCTCTGGGGCGTCTGGAAAGCCCTTGAGAGCGCGGTGAAAATCTTTCAATAACCGATAAAAAAGACGCCCGGCGCAGTTAAGTAATTGGCTCGCCGGGCGTCTTTACTTTGCGTTATGCGTTGAACGAAAAAAGCCTCGCCAGCGCGGCGGCGCGGCGGGCGGCGTCGACGCCTATTCTGCCTTGCGCCGCTTCAACCGCGGCAAGCGCTTTGGTGAGCCGCAACCCGCCCTGATGCAAGTCGACGCTGATCTCCCCGACCGTCCCGGAAAGCGCGTCGTTCATGGCGGCGATTTCGCCCTGCGTTCCGCCGGCGTTCAGGGCGAGCATTAAGGCGAGTGCGCCTTCATGGTCTTGCGCGTCTCGCGCCTGCGTCCGGGCGAGCCGGTAGAGATTGACAAAACGCTTCACCGCGCGGGCCGAACTGCCGGCGAGCGGCGCTAATTCGGCGAGAAGCTTGGCTTCGGCTTCCGAAACGGGCTCGTCGAGCGCGGATTGACGCGGATCGGGAGCCGGAGGCTGCCGCTTCGGCACGGACCCCCCTTGAAGAATGTCCTGGACGAGCGCCGAATAATCGGAGCGCGCGGCGATCTCGCCGACCTGAAACGGCGCCTGAATCCATTTGTCGAGGCTCGTTTCATCTTCGCCCGAGCCATGGCCGAGCCGCGCGGGATCGAACGCGACCAGGGCGACGAAGCCCGGCCCGAGCGCGCTGCGGACATGGGCGAGAATTTCACGCGCGCGAGACGCAGGCGCGGCGTCGAGATTATCGATGGCGAGGACAATGCGTTGCGGCGTCTCAATGGCTGCGGCCTTGGGATCTGCGCCGGACCGGCCGCCCTTTCGCATCAAGGCGCCAACAGCCGCGATGAAGCGTTGCGCCTGTTGCTTGACAAGGTCGACCGCGAAGGGCGGCGGCTCGGCCAGCGCGGGGTTCGCGGCTTGAAGACCCCCGGCGCGCCGTTCCGCTTCGGCTGCGCGCCGCGTGAGATTATCCACCTCGTTTGTCAGCGCTTCCACGCGTCGCGTCTGATGCCCGAAATGTCCGTCCGATTCGCGCCGGCGGGCGAAAAGATCGGCCTGCAACAAGCGCTCGCCGCGAAACGCGATTTGAATGAGACGCAAAGCGCGCCAGACATTGAGGGCAATCGCGACCGCTGCGCCGAAAAAGGCGATCTGGCGCATGGTCAAGAGCCAATCCATATGGGTCTCGAACCAGGTCGCGGCGGCGCCGAGTTGCTCATTCGCGCGCAGCCAGCCAAGCCAGATGGTTTGATCGGCGACCGCCTGGCCGAGGCCTATGCCGGCAAGCACTAGAACCAGCGCTGTCGCGATCAGCCTCGTCTGGCCCTTGTACGCCCAGAAGGCGCGCAGCGCGAAGCCTGCGCGTCCGCCGCCGTCCCTGTCCGCGATTGCGCGCACCATGTCCTTGTAGTCGCGGATCGGATCGTTCGTGACGCCGAGCGCCGCCAGAGCCGTCTTGATCCGGCTTCGGTTGGCGCGCGCATAGGCGTCGACCTGGGAGCCGGTCGCCTCATAAAGCACGGATTCCGTCAGCCTTGCGCGTCCGGATTCGGCCTCGGCGAGCGCGCTCCTCTCGGCATCGAGCTTGCGGCGGGCGGCGTCGAGCCGCTCGAAAGCCTCGCGCGCCGCGACGCGCGGATCGCTCGCGGCATGCGCGGCTTCGACCGTGAAAGCTGGAAACGCGGCGGCGAGGCTCGCATGAAGCGCTCCGGCGAGGGCTGTCGCGGGATGGCCGTCGATCTCGACGGCGTCGATCCGCAGCGTGACGATCTTGCTCAAGAAAGGGGTCTCGCCGCCCGCTCGAGCGGCGGCGCTCAGGGCGTCGATTGAATGGATGAGCCTGGTCAAGGCCAGGCTCTTGCCCGATCCGGAACGGCCCAGGAGACCGATGGCGAGCGGCGTTTCCGTTCGCGCATGGGTTGCAAGCTGACTTAGAAGATCGAGCGATGCGTCGAGCCCGAGCGCGTCGGCCGCTTCGGGGATGTCGGCGGCGAAGATTGTCCCTGCAGGCGAATAGGGCAAGGGCTCAATCGCGGGGTTCGGGGCGGAAGCGAGAGGCTCTATTGCGTCGTTCGGCTTCCCTGCTTGGGAGCCGGGGATGATTGCTCCAAAATCGCGCAATCCACTGTCGGGCAAGGTGCAAATCCTTCTTAATGGGAGCTGAGCTTGCGATGTTTTTTAAGATTGTCTCTTGACTGGCCTAGGGTCGCAAGCAACCGATTATGACATTGACAAAGACAAGACTAGTCTTTTTGCGATCTTCTTTCGTACAAAATTCTGATTCGTATGGACCGCGCGGCTGCGCGCGGCTACATAGCCTTTCGACTTCACTCTTCTCTGACGGCGAGACGCGAGCCTCATGGCGCGGCAATTCATCTATCATATGCAGGGCCTCACGAAGACCTATCCCGGTGGGAAAAAGGTCCTCGAAAACGTCAATCTTTCATTCTATCCCGACGCCAAGATCGGCGTGCTTGGCGTCAACGGCGCCGGCAAATCGACGCTCCTGCGGATCATGGCGGGGATCGACAAGGAGTTCACCGGGGAAGGTTTCGTCGCCGAGGGCGCCCGCGTCGGCTATTTGCCGCAAGAGCCGCCGCTCGACGAAAATCTCGACGTGCGCGGCAATGTCATGCTGGGCGTCGCGGCGAAAAAGGCGATCCTGGATCGCTACAACGATCTCGCCATGAATTATTCCGACGAGACCGCCGACGAGATGACGCGGCTTCAGGACGAGATTGAGTCGCAGGGCCTATGGGACCTCGACGCCCAGGTCGATCTCGCTATGGAGGCCTTGGGCTGTCCGCCGGATGACTGGCCAGTCGGGAAGCTCTCCGGCGGCGAGCGCCGCCGCGTCGCGCTCTGCCGGCTTCTGCTCGAAAAGCCCGAGCTTTTGCTTCTCGACGAGCCGACGAACCATCTCGACGCCGAAACGGTCAATTGGCTCGAAGGCCACTTGCGCACCTATCCCGGCGCGATCTTGATCGTCACCCATGACCGCTATTTCCTCGACAATGTGACGGGATGGATTCTCGAGCTCGATCGCGGCCGCGGCATTCCTTACGAGGGCAATTATTCGTCCTGGCTGAAGCAAAAGCAGAAACGTCTCGCCCAGGAGGGCCGTGAGGACGAAGCGCGCCAGCGCCAGCTCGAAGCGGAATCGGAATGGATCGCCTCGAGCCCCAAGGCGCGCCAAGCCAAATCCAAGGCGCGCATCCAGCGCTACGAGGACCTCGTCCAGAAGCAGAACGACAGGGCGCCGACCGCCGCTCAGATCGTCATTCCGGTCGCCGAGCGCCTCGGCAATAATGTCATCGAATTCTCGCATCTCTCGAAAGGCTTCGGCGACAAGCTTCTGATCGACGATCTCTCGTTCAAATTGCCGCCCGGCGGCATTGTCGGCGTGATCGGCCCGAATGGCGCCGGCAAGACCACTTTGTTCCGCATGATCACCGGCCAGGAAAAGCCGGATAAGGGCTCCATCGAAATCGGCGAGTCGGTCAAGCTCGGCTATGTCGACCAATCGCGCGATTCGCTCGACGGCAAGAAGAACGTCTGGGAGGAAATTTCAGGAGGGAATGAGTTGATCTATCTCGGCAAGCGCGAGGTCAATTCCCGCGCCTACACATCCGCCTTCAACTTCAAAGGAGCGGACCAGCAGAAGAAGGTCGGCCAGCTCTCCGGCGGCGAGCGCAATCGCGTGCATCTCGCCAAAATGCTGAAATCAGGCGCCAATGTTCTTCTGCTCGACGAGCCGACCAATGATCTCGACGTCGATACGCTGCGCGCGCTCGAAGAGGCCTTGGCCGATTTCGCCGGCTGCGCCGTCATCATCTCGCATGACCGTTTCTTCCTCGACCGCATCGCGACCCATATTCTCTCCTTCGAGGACGATAGCCATGTCGAATGGTTCGAAGGCAATTTCGCCGATTACGAGGAAGACAAGAAACGCCGCCTAGGCATAGACAGCGTCATCCCGCACCGGCTGAAATATAAGAAATTTTCGCGCTAGGCCTGTTTCTCTGCGCCTGGCTGAGAACGGGCGTAAGCCTAAATCCGGCTCAATTCAAAGAGCTCGGGACACGAAGGCCGAAATCGACGGTGGTTCCTTCCGGGCGCGTAGATTTGCGCGATGGGCTGTTTTGCCTGATCTTGACGATGTTCGGAGAGAGCGTTGAAAGCTGCGGGCTTCAAGGGGAGCGCGATCAAGCTGCAGCCGAATTCGACAGGCAAGATCATCGTCAGCGAGGGCGAGTAAACCGCCGTCCTCGATTTTCGCGACCGTGCCTATAAGATCCCTATCGGCGGGCGGCGCCTCCGCCGATAGCCCGCTCCGATCAGAGCGAGCCCGCGCTCGCTTGTGGCGTATTGCTCAGCGCACGAGGCCGAGGAGCCAGAGGATTAGAAAAATGACGAGAACCGTGCCGAGCACGCCGCCGAGGCCCGTTCCGCCATAGGTGTTATAGGCGTAGTAACCGCCGCCGCCGCCAAACAGTAACAATAAAATTAGGATGATAAGAAGAGTGCTCATCGTCTTTCTCCGGCCAGATCGTTTTTTGGCAGATCGCCCGACGAATTGATCGTTGAGCGTACGATAGAGAACTCCAAACGTGATGGTTTAGTTCAAATGTTTCCAAGACGCCTTGATGGAGATGTTTCTCTCGAAGAGGCGTCTCCGGTCGCTGTCTCGCTTGCGTCAAGCGACGCGAAACACCTCGCCAAGCCCTTCGACCGCGTCCCATAATTCGTCGAAATGGCTGATGATCCGGTCCGGCTTGAACGTGCTGACCGGCTTGTCGGTGTAGCCGAAATCGACCGCCACGACCGGAATATTGGCGTTGCGCGCGGTGTCGATGTCAGTCTTGGAATCGCCGACCATGATGGCGCGGCGACGGTCGCCCCCGGCTCGCGCGATCGTCTGCAAAAGCGCCTCGCCGTCGGGCTTGCTGACCGCGAACGTATCCTTGCCGCAGATCGCCCGGAAGCGTTCCGCGACGCCTAGCGCGGTCAACAGCAGAACCGAGGGGTATTCGATCTTGTTGGTGCAGACGGCGAAGCCCCAGCCCGCCCCCTCGAATCGATTGAGCGCTTCGGCGACGCCTGGATAGAGAACCGTCGCATCGGCGATATGCGCCTCGTAATGGGCGAGGAATTCGGCGAATAGCTCGTCGAGCCGGGCTTCGCTCGCGTTCACGCCATGCGCCGCGAGGCCGCGCTGAACCAAGGCCCGCGCCCCGGCGCCGACCATGGCGCGCGCCTCGTCGAAGGCGATGCCGGAGAGGCCTTCGCGCTCCAAAATGGCGTTCAAGGTCGAGACGAGGTCGCCCGCTGTGTCGGCAAGCGTGCCGTCGAGGTCAAAGACAAGGAGAGGTTGCGTTTGCGGATCTTGTTGCATTGCACCAGACTTAAGTTGAGCGCCGGGCATGGTCAAGGCCAACCGTGAGGGGCCGGCGCCTTTCCAATGGCGGCTGCTTCCGCCGCAGCTTATAAGCTCTCGACCGACGAATCGCATATAAGCTGAAGCTCAGGGAGCTTTACATGATATGGGCCTTGCGTTTCCCTTGTTCGGCGAAGCCGCGCTATTGCCTCGTAGCCTTCGCGGCGATGATTGGAGCAGCGCAGAGCGCGGCGGCGGCGAATTACGAATTTCTCGCCTGCCCGGCGACCGATCTCAACCGCGTCTACCGACTCGATCGGGCGACGGGCGAGATTGGCGCCTGTCAATATGGATTGAAGGAGGGCTCGGTCGGAGTCACGCTCTGCTATCCGCCCGGCGAAGGCGCCGGACCTCAAGCGCCGAGCGAATATTCTCTCGTTTCCTCACACCACATTGGCGAAAGCGGCGTTTTCCGGGTTGATTTGCGCACCGGCATGATGTCGGTTTGCTATGTTTTGAACGACGCCGTCGTCTGCACGCCGCCGGCGAGATGAGCCCTGCCGCGCCCTTAGAGGGAATCGTCGCGCCGGCGCAGGGTTGACGGAGGCGCCCGCAAGGGACTAACCCCGGCGGAGCGGAAGAATTCCCGCCCGAAATCAGGTGAGCGCTTCATGACCGCCCTCAACCCGGATGACGCCAAACGACTTGCCGCCGCAAGGGCGCTCGATCTCGTGACTCCCGGCATGCGGCTAGGCCTTGGAACCGGGACGACAGCGGCGCATTTCGTCGAGCTTCTTGGCCTCCGGGTCGCGCAAGGATTGCAGGTCATTTGCGTTCCAACATCGGAGCGCACAAGGACCCAGGCGCAGCTTTTTTCAATCCCGCTATCGACCATCGAGGCCACGCCGGAACTCGACCTGACGGTCGACGGCGCCGACGAGTTCGACCCCCAATTGCGCTTGATCAAGGGCGGCGGCGGCGCGCATCTGCGCGAAAAGATCGTCGCCATGGCGTCGCGTCGCATGGTCGTGATCACCGATTCGTCGAAAGCCGTCGTGACGCTGGGCAAGTTCCCTCTGCCTGTCGAAGTCAATGTTTTCGGCCTCGAAGTGACGCGGCGCATGATCCTGGCGGCGGCGAAGGCCAGCGGCTGCGACGGCGAGATCCGCTTGCGCAAGACCCCGAGCGGCCATCCTTTCGTCAGCGATAATGGGCATTTCATCGTCGATTGCTTCCTCGGCTCCATCCCCGATCCCAATCAACTGGCGGCGCGGCTCGTCGCTATTCCGGGCGTCGTCGAGCATGGCCTGTTCATTGGGATCGCCAAGGCCGTGATCAGCGCCGGCCCCGACGGCGTCGAGATTTTTGGCGAGCTCGGCTGAGGCGCCTATGTAGGATGCAGCACCAAGGAGTTTTTCGCTTGCGCACAAGTTTCGATAAACGCCGATTGCTATCGGCTTTTTGTCTCGTCCTACTGCTTGCGCTCTCGTTCGCGGCCGTGGAAATTGCGCAGGCGCAGCAAACTGCGCCTGGGGCTCCGGCAAACCCGGCGGCAGGTTCAAGCGGCGCAAATCAAGGCGCGCCGACCGCCTCGCAGCTCGCCCTCGCCCGCAGGCTCGTGGTCGCCTCAGGAATGTCGCGCTCCTTCAGCATCGTCATTCCTCAATTCATGGATCAGATCGCGACCGCCCTGACGCAGACGCGGCCGGAACTCATCCGCGACCTCAATACCGTGCTGACGGACCTGAAGCCTGAATTCGACAAGCAGGCCGACGAAATGGTCGACATAGCGGCGCAGATCTATGTGAAGCGGATGAGCGAGCAGGACTTGAGAACGGCCGTGACCTTCTTCGAAAGTCCGGCGGGAAAGCAATATGTCGACACGCAGCCGGCCTTCCTGACCGATGTCGTCACCGCGATGCAGGGCTGGCAGGGCAAGATCTCGACCGACATGATGACCCGCGTGCGGGTGGAGATGAAGCAGAAAGGTCACGAGCTCTGAACGCGGCCGCGCCGGCGCTTGGACGCGATCTTGCTGGGCTTGCATAATTCTCGCATCATTTTCTCCCGAAAACCGAGGCCTTTCTCGGACATGACCTATAGGGCGTCCGGCCCTGCCTTCGGTCTCCGGACCGGCAGGCGATGGAGTTGTTGCGATGGCCGATTTCGACGTTGATCTCTTCGTCATCGGCGCAGGGTCCGGCGGCGTGCGCGCGGCGCGGATCGCCGCCGGCTATGGCGCCAAGGCGGTGGTCGCGGAAGAGTTTCGGGTCGGCGGCACCTGCGTGATCCGCGGCTGCGTGCCGAAGAAGCTGATGGTCTATGCGAGCCGGTTCGCCGATGATTTCGCCGATGCGGCGGGCTTTGGCTGGATCGTTGCCAAGCCGTCCTTCGACTGGTCGAAGCTCGTCGCCGCGAAAGAGCAGGAGATCTCGCGCCTTTCCGCGATTTACCGCGCCAATCTCAGCAAAGCCGGCGTGACGATCCTCGACAGCCGCGCCGAAGTCCTGGACCCACACACGGTGCGTATAGTCGCCGATGGCCGCACGATGCGCGCCCGCTTCATTCTCGTAGCCACCGGCGGGGCGCCGGTCCTCGAGCCGGACGTTCCAGGCCGCGAACACGCCATCACATCGAACGAGGTCTTCGATCTGGCTGAATTGCCCGAGCGCATGGTGATTGTGGGCGGCGGCTATATCGCTGTCGAATTCGCCTCCATTTTCGCAAGGCTCGGGACCCATGTCACGCTCGCGGTGCGCAGCGACAATGTGCTGCGCGGCTTTGACGAGGATATGCGCG
The DNA here is from genome assembly GCF_045689225.1 of Methylocapsa polymorpha. GTDB lineage: Bacteria > Pseudomonadota > Alphaproteobacteria > Rhizobiales > Beijerinckiaceae > Methylocapsa > Methylocapsa polymorpha. Next base: position 3,293,049 of record NZ_CP136862.1, read on the forward strand.
TCGGCGTGCGCGATGCGCTCCGTCATGCCGGCGTCGATTTCAAATTCGGCATGTTGCCTATTCGCATCGAAAAAAAGGCCAAGGGGTTCGATGTGTGCTTGACGAAGGGCGAGCTGATCGACGCCGATCAGGTGATGATTGCGACCGGCAGACGGCCGCATACTTTCGGCCTGGGCCTTGAGAAAGCGGGCGTCGCGCTCGATCGCGTCGGCGCCGTCAAGGTCGATGAGTTCTCGAAAACCAATGTCAATTCGATTTACGCTGTTGGCGACGTCACGAATCGCGTCGCCTTGACGCCGGTCGCCATCCGCGAGGGGCACGCTTTCGCCGACACAGTTTTCGGCGGCAAGCCGACCGCGGTTTCACACGCCAATATTCCAACCGCCGTCTTCACGACGCCGGAACTTGGAACCGTGGGCTTGACCGAGGCTGAAGCGCGCGAGAGCTATGATTGCGTCGACATTTACGAGGCCTGCTTTCGCCCGCTGAAGGCGACCTTGTCGGGGCGTCAGGACAAGACCATGATGAAGATCGTCGTCGATGGGCTGACTGACCGCGTCCTGGGCGTTCATGTCCTCGGCGACGACGCCGGTGAGATGGCGCAGCTTCTGGGGATCGCGGTCAACCTCGGCGCGAAAAAGGCCGATTTCGACGCGACCATGGCGGTGCATCCGACCTCGGCCGAAGAGCTCGTCACCATGCGCACCCGCACGGCCCGCCATTTGCGTGAGACGATCGGCGAAGAAGGTCCGGGCGCGGCCGTCGGGGACTCTTGATGGGCGGCCGCTCAGCCGCCGCTCCGGTCAAGGCGGATCCCGATAGGCGCGCCCGGATATTGCACCGCCCGTGAGCCAGGCGGGATGGAGTAAATAGGCCGGTATCGCCATTTGCGAAAACCCCTGTATAAGGCGTTTTTGAAACGCGGGGTTTTAAGGGCGTAGCCCAGGGAGCTTGGAACCAATGCCCGTCGATGTTTGGTCGCCTGCCAGTTGGAGAGGCAAGCCGATCCAGCAATCGCCCGATTACGCCGACGCCGCCGCGCTCGGCGAGGTCGAGCGCCAACTCGCCGGCTTTCCGCCGCTGGTTTTCGCCGGCGAGGCGCGCAAGCTCAAGAGCATGTTGGGCAAGGTCGCCAAGGGCGAAGCTTTCCTCCTGCAAGGCGGCGATTGCGCCGAGAGCTTCGGCGAGCATTCCGCAGACAATATCCGCGATTTCTTTCGCGTGTTCCTGCAAATGTCGGTCGTCACGACCTTCGCCGCCGCTTTGCCGGTCGTCAAGCTCGGCCGGATCGCCGGCCAATTCGCCAAGCCGCGTTCGGCGCCGATGGAAAAGATCGGCGACGTCGAATTGCCGAGCTACCGAGGCGACATCGTAAACGACATCGCTTTCGAGGCCGAGGCGCGCAAGCCGGCGCCCAGCCGCCAGCTCGACGCCTATCGGCAGTCAGCGGCGACCTTGAACCTCATCCGCGCTTTTGCGTCTGGCGGCTACGCCAATCTCGAGAACGCGCATGGCTGGATGCTGGGGTTCGTCAAGGACAGTCCGCAATCCGCGCGCTATCAGGAGCTCGCCGACCGCATCACCGAGACGCTCGGATTCATGCGGGCGATCGGGCTCGATCCTGAATCGCATCAGGAGCTGCGCCAGACCGATTTCTACACCTCGCACGAGGCCTTGCTTCTAGGCTATGAGCAGGCGCTGACCCGCGTCGACTCGACGACGGGCGATCATTACGCGACCTCCGGCCATATGATCTGGATTGGCGACCGCACCCGCCAGCCCGATCACGCCCATGTCGAATATGCGCGGGGCGTAAGGAACCCGCTCGGGCTGAAATGCGGGCCGACGCTCGGCGCCGACGAGCTGCTCAAGCTCATGGATATTCTCAATCCGGCCAATGAGCCCGGACGCCTCACCTTGATTTGCCGGTTCGGCGCCGACAAGGCGGCCGACCGCCTGCCGGACCTGATCCGGGCGGTCAAGCGGGAAGGCCGCTGTGTCGTGTGGTCGTGCGATCCGATGCACGGCAATACGGTGAAGGCGGCCTCGGGCTTCAAGACGCGGCCTTTCGACAAGATCATGAGCGAGATCCGCACGTTCTTTTCGGCGCATCAGGCGGAAGGCACTTACGCTGGAGGCGTGCATCTCGAAATGACCGGCAAGAATGTCACCGAGTGCATCGGCGGCGCCCGCGCAATCTCCGAAGCAGACCTGCATGATCGCTATCACACCTATTGCGATCCGAGGCTCAACGCCGAGCAGGCGATCGAAGTCGCTTTCCTCGTCGCCGAGCTTTTGAAGGCCGAACGCATCGGACGCGGACGGAGTGAGGCCGACGCCGCGGAATGAGGCGCTCGGGCGGTTTCCGAATTCGATGGATTCGGGAAACGCACCATCTTTTTGTTTTGTCGTACCTTCTTTTTGCGAACGCGCATCGGCTTCGCTTGAAGACGCCGTAAGCCTTATTCGGAATGCGTCATGACCGCGTTTCCTGCTCTCTTCATCTCGCATGGCGCGCCCAACCTCGCGCTGCAGGACAGCCCGGCGCGCGATTTTTTCGTGGGGCTTGGCAAGGAGCTAGTCGATCAGGGTTTCGGCCGGCCGCAGGCGATCCTCATCGCCTCCGCTCATTTCGACATGAAGCTCCCGTCGGTGAGCGCCGATGAGAAGCCAGGAATGCTATATGACTTCAAAGGCTTCGAGGAGGAGCTTTATAAAGAGGTTTATCCAGCTCCGGGGCTGCCTCAACTCGCGACGATCGCCGCAAATCTCATCGAGCAATCCGGCTTTCCGGCGCAGGAGCTTGTCGGTCGCGGGTTCGATCACGGGGTCTGGGTTCCGCTAAAGCTGATCTACCCTGAAGCCGATATCCCGGTCGTGCAGATGGCGATCCAGTCCGATCAAGGCGCCGGCCATCATATTGCGCTCGGCCGGGCGCTGGCGCCATTGCGGAAGCATGGCGTGCTGATCATAGGCTCCGGCAGCCTTACGCATAATCTCGACGAGGTCTTCAAGGGCGGGCGCGAGTTCGATGCGCCGGTCTTGGACTGGGTGCGAGATTTCGACGATTGGGTCCTGGCGAAGGCGGAGGCCGGGGCGATCGACGAGATCGCGGATTATCGCAGCCTCGCGCCGCATGCGCGGGAAAACCATCCGACCGAGGATCACTTCCTGCCGCTGCCTTTCGCTTTTGGCGCGGCCGGCGAGGGCGCCAAGGGCAGACGCATTCATCATTCGGTCCAGTGGGGCGTCATGGCCATGGACGCCTATATTTTCGAATGACTGAGATCCAAGCTCCGCACCCTGATGCGCCGGCGAACCGCCTTGTCATTGGGCTCGCGCAGGTCAATTGCACGGTCGGAGACATTGCCGGCAATGTGGCCCGGATACGCGCCGCGCGGGCCGAAGCCGCCGGTTTCGGCGCCGATCTTTTGATGTTTTCCGAGCTTTTCATCAGCGGCTATCCGCCCGAGGACCTCGTCCTGAAGCCGGCCTTTCTGGAGGCCTGCCGCGCGGCCTGCGAGGAGATCGCGGCCGAGACGGCGGATGGCGGGCCCGCGCTTCTCGTCGGGCTTCCCTGGGGCAAGGACAAGGACTGCTATAACGCCTATGCGCTTCTCGACCACGGCAAGATCGAGGCGGTTCGCTTCAAGGTCGATTTGCCGAACTATGGCGTCTTCGATGAAAAGCGCGTCTTCAAGCCGGGCCTGATGCCGGGGCCGATCGTCTTCAAAGGCGTGCGCGTCGGCATACCGATCTGCGAGGACATTTGGGGCCCGGACCCAGTCGAGTGCATCGCCGAGACGGGCGGCGAAATTCTTCTCGTGCCCAATGGTTCGCCGTACTGGCGAAGCAAGACGGACGAGCGCCTCTCCATCGCGGTCGCGCGCGTCGTCGAAAGCGGGCTTCCGCTCATCTATCTGAACCAGATCGGCGGCCAGGACGAGCTCGTCTTCGACGGGGCTTCCTTCGCGCTCAACGGCAATTCGTCGCTCGCGCTTCAGCTTCCGGCTTTTGCGCCCATGGTCGCAAAGACGGTGTGGGAGCGCAAGTCGAAGGGCTTTGTCTGCGTCGAGGGACCGAAATGCAAGATCGAGGAGGGCGACGAGGCGGATTACGCGGCCTGCGTGCTCGGCCTTCGCGACTATGTCAATAAAAACGGGTTTCCCGGCGTCGTCATGGGGCTTTCGGGCGGGATCGATTCGGCGATTTGCGCCGCAATCGCGGTCGATGCGCTCGGGCCCGCGCGCGTCCATTGCATCATGCTGCCTTATCGCTTCACGTCGAACGAATCTCTCGCCGATGCGGAAGGCTGCGCGCGGGCGCTTGGGGTTCGCTATGATATTTTGCCGATCGCGCCCGCAGTCGACGGTTTCGAGAAAGTCCTCGCCCCCATCTTCAAGGGAACGACGCCCGGCGTCACCGAGGAAAATATCCAGAGCCGCGCGCGCGGCACGGTGCTGATGTCGGTCTCGAACAAGTTCGGCTCGATGCTGGTCACGACCGGCAACAAGTCCGAAATGTCGGTGGGCTACGCGACGATCTATGGCGACATGAACGGCGGGTTCAACCCGATCAAGGATCTCTACAAGATGGAGGTCTTCCGCCTCGCCGAGCTGCGCAACCGCTGGAGGCCGGAAGGGGCGCTCGGGCCCGACGGCGAAGTCATCGGGCGCAATATTATCGTGAAGCCGCCGTCCGCCGAATTGCGCGAGAATCAAAGGGATCAGGATTCGCTGCCGCCCTATGACGCGCTGGACGCCATTCTCGAAGGGCTCGTCGAAAAGGAGATGCGCGTCGCCGATGTCGCCGCCCTAGGCTACGATCTCGAGACAGTGAAAAAGATCGAAAGACTACTCTATCTCGCCGAATATAAGCGGCGCCAGTCAGCCCCGGGCGTCAAGGTGACGAAGAAGAATTTCGGCCGCGATCGGCGCTATCCGATCGTCAATCGGTTTCGCGATTCGGGCGCAGTGGTTGCGGGGTCGCGAGACCGGGACCCCGGGGAGGAGAGCCTCTCCACCGCCGAAGAGTAAGGGATAGCTACAGGGCTCCGCCCGGCTTCTTTCGCATCCCGCCATGGAGCTTGGTCGGCGGGGCAGGAGACGCCAACTCAATCGAGCGCGGGCATCAGAATAACCAATTTGGAAATCGTCTACGAACCTCCGGAATGACCACGCAGAGGAAACAATTCACCAGTCCAAAAAGGCTTATCGTTTCCATTGAGCGCTGATCAGTCGCAACCTTGACATATAACGGAATGAGATTGCTTTCTGCATTCGGAAAGAGGATCCGGTGATCGGAATGACAGTTGCCGAACTCAAATTCCCGGGCGTGCATTAAGCGGTTGAGAGCCCAATCGTAGTTCTCTACCCAATTTCCAGGATCATTCTCAGATATGACAACTGGAAGAACCTTGATTGAAGAAAATTTCTTTGTATCGAGATCGCAAATCTGATTTACGCGCCTTGCATGAAAGGCAAACTCAAGTAAATCTTGCGTAATGGCTTCAATGTAGAGATTGCTCCATTCGCCAGGGAACACAGCTCCGGCAAACGCAAACACGCGGAAAGCCTTGGTTCTAGCGGTCTGGACATGAAGCTCTCCAAGGCGGCGTATATTCGTCATGCCCGAAGCTTAAAATGTAAGCTGACCCGAGTGCAAGATTAACCCCTATAAAACGGCCGAATTCTTACCCGGTGACATGAAAGTAGACCGGCCGCAATCCACCCGCTGCAGAAATTCAAACCAAGACCTAACCGGGAAATATGCGTTATATGTATCGAACCGGCATCTGCTCGCCGCCGGCGCCTAACCCCGTTCGGCGCTCGGTTGTTCCTCGCGCAGGCTCATTTCATTGCCGCGCCAGACGAAATCATTTGTGATCCAGGCGTCGATATAGATAATCGGCAGCATCAGATCGCGCAGGATGAAAAGAAAAGGCATGCGCCAGGACAAATGCCATTTGTTCGTCCAGGCCAGAAGCGCTTCAGGAACATACCAGGCTATGGCGGTCGCCAACGCGACGCCTCCGACGCTCCAATCCATGGCTGAGGCGACATAGGCCGCGGCGATGCAAGGAAATACAGCGCCGGCGAAGATTTCGGGGGCGTAAAAGATCGGAAACGTCTTGCGCCGCATCCGCGCCCAGCGGACCTGCCGCATCCAGACTTCGCGGATCGCGCGAAAGCCGAGCGGCTGCTCGAAAGGACTATCGACAAGATTGACGACAAGGCCCTGACGGCGCACCAGCTTGGTCGAGGCGGCGTCCTCGGCGATCTCGGCGGCGAGCGCGCGAATTCCGCCGCCCCGCTCCATGATGTCGCGCCGCCACAACATGGTCTTGCCCTGGGCGAAGCCTGATCCCAGGGTTTCGCCGCAATATTGCCAGCGCGCCTCGAAGGTGTTGAGGAAGGCGCATTCGAGCTCGGCCCAGAGATTTTGCGGCCGGGAGCCGAGCGGCATAGAGCAAACGAGGCCGGTGCGGGGCCGCCAGCTCGCCAGGAGGCGCTGGATATAATCCCTCGGCATCAATACATTGGCGTCGGCGAGAATGATCCAGTCATGGCGCGCCGCGTCCCAACCCCTGACGCAATTGTTGAGCTTTGGATTATGGCTGACTTTCTCGTCGCCGACGATCAATCGCGCCGGCGTCTTGGGATGGTCGGCGATGAGCCGGCGCACGACCGGAGCGATCGGGTCATGCGCGCGCGCGACGCAAAAAATCACCTCATAGTCCGGATAATCGAGATTGAAGCTCGATCCCAAGGTCTCTTCGCAGTAATTGTCAAGGCCGCAGACGGGCCGGACCAGGCTGACCGCTGGAGCGCGATTCGGCGGCGGCAGCGGGCGCCGCCGGGGCCTCGCCCGCGCGATGGCGATCCCGATGCTGATGAAATTGATGGCCGTCAGCGCGAGGCAGAGCAAGCCAGCTCCATAAATCATCATCATTCTCGCGCTCCCGAGCTAGATTCCTTGAGCGGTCGTGAATAAGCACTATCTGAACGCCCAACGCGCCGGCGGCCCCAAACGGCGGCCTGCGGCGCAATCGTCAGGGAAGATGATGCCGCATCCAATTGTCCGCTTCGCACCGTCGCCGACCGGCTATATTCACATCGGCAACGCGCGGACGGCGCTGTTGAACTTCCTTTACGCAAAAAAGCATCATGGCGAATTCATTCTTCGCTTCGATGACACTGATGTGGAAAGGTCCAAGGAGGAGTTCGCCCAGGCGATCGAAGTCGATCTCGCCTGGCTCGGAATCGCTCCTCACGCCGTCTTTCGCCAGTCGGAGCGGATAGCGCTCTACCACGCCGCCGCCGAGGCCTTACGCGGCGCCGGCCGGCTCTATCCCTGTTACGAGACCGCCGAGGAGCTCGACCGCAAGCGCAAGCGCCAGCAGGCGCGCGGCCTGCCTCCGGTCTATGACCGGTCGAGCCTCGATCTTTCCGCCGCCGAGCGGGCGAAGCTCGAGACCGAGGGGCGCCGCCCGCATTGGCGGTTCAAGCTCGATCAGAAGATCGCGCATTGGAGCGATCTCGTGCGCGGCGAGAGCCATATCGATTGCGCGTCGCTCTCCGATCCGGTGCTTCTGCGAGAGGACGGCACCTATCTCTACACGCTGCCCTCGGTCGTCGACGACCTCGACCGGAGGGTCAATCTCATTATCCGCGGCGAGGATCATGTCACCAATACCGCCGTGCAAATCCAGCTTTTCGAAGCTTTGATCGCGGCGGGGTCCGGCTCAGGGGCCGTCCCAGGCTTTGCGCATCACAATCTTTTGTCCTCCGCGAGCGGCGAAGGCCTCTCGAAACGCACGGGCTCCTTGTCGATCGGCGGCTTGCGCGAGCAGGGAATCGAATCGCTCGCGGTCGCCGCGGCGGCGGTCTTGATCGGATCGTCCGTCGCGCTGCATCCCGTCGCGAGCCTCGACGAGCTCGCCGCGTCGCTCGACCTCAGCCAGATCTCGCGCACGCAGACGCGTTTTGATCCGGTGGAGCTTGCCGGATTGTCCGCCCGCACCTTGCACGGATTGAGCTTCGAGGCGGTGCGCGACCGGCTCGCCGCGCATGACATCGCGGGCTATAAGGCGAAGGCCTTCTGGCTTGCGGTGCGCGGCAATATTTCCACCTTCCTCGATGTCGTGGACTGGTGGCGCATCGTCGAGGGCGAAATACCGCCGGTCGCCGAGGATGCGGAATTTCTGGCGAAAGCCTGCGATATTCTGCCGGAGGAGCCTTGGGACGAAACGGCCTGGACGGTCTGGACGAATGTCTTGAAGGATCGGACAGGGCGCAAGGGCAGGGCCCTATATCATCCCTTGCGGCTCGCCTTGACGGGGCGCGAGACCGGGCCGGAGCTGGCCGCGCTCCTGCCGCTGATCGGCAAGGTCAAAGCGTCGGCCCGACTATCCGGACGCGTCGCTTGACCCCGTCCGGACCGATAATGTCCTGGAACTGGTCTGGACCCTGAAGAGGCGCGGCTCCGCCGGATGACGCCTTGCCTGGGTTGCTTGTCGCCCCGGGGCTCGAGGACTCTCCCCTCGCCGCGGCGGAGGAAGGTTCGACGCCCGGCCTTCCCTGTTTCTTGTTGTCGGCCTTGGGCGCCGATAATTCCACCGACTTCTCTTCGGTGACCATGATGTCGCCCCGGCGATCCTGGCCGATCAGGCGCTCCGCTCCGGACAGCGCCTGGGCCCAGGATTGTCCGGCCGGTTTGCAGGTGCAGGAGGGTTCGAAGCTCTTTTGAAACTTCAAGGCGTTCGGCAAATCCGAATAGGCGCTGCCGTCGTCGAGCGAGACGGCGGTGCTGATTTCGCTAAAGGGGGCGCGCGTATAGACGCTGACGGAGGCGTTCGGGCACAACGCCTGGCAAAGGTTCGTCAACTGATCCGGATCGCGTCGCGCCGAATAATTGAGCGGAAAGAAACCGCCGTCGCAGCTGCGCACGCAGACCGCTTGCGAGCCGCCGCGCGGCGTATGGTCCTCCTCGGCCGGATCCAAGGGCGCCGGAATCGGCATGGGCGGCTGGGGCAAAAGCGCTCCGCCGAAAAGCTGCTCAAAAAATCCGCGTTGCTGGGGTTGCGCCGCCGCCTGAACCGATCCCCGGCAATAGGCGTTATAGCGCGCGATCAGGTCCTGTCTCGCGGCGGCGGGGTCCGACGCGCCGGCGGCGGCCTGCAATTGTCCAAGACTCGCCTGCATCTGCTGAATCTGGGCGTTGAGGGCCGGACAACGCGCCGGCAAGGGCTGGCCGAAGATAGGGATTTGCGGCCGGTTGCAGCCGAGTGACCGGGCCGAGCTGATCGTGCGATCGAGTTCGGCGCGCTGCTTTTGGATGGCGCCGGCATAGCGGCTGGGGCGGGCCGGGCGCGCTTGGTCGAGCGCGGCGATCTCAGCTGGGAGCCGCGCGCAGTCAACGGCTTGCGCGAGGGCCGGGCCATGCGCGAGCATCACGGCCGCAAGGGCGATCCATAGGCGGGCGCAACGGCGTTTAAGCGAATAGGGGAGAGCGCCGCGAAAGTCGCACAAATAAGTCATTAGGAAGCCTCTTGCGCCGGTTCGCCGATTTGTCATCCCATGGTGGTGTTATCATGGCCATGTTGGAATTTCGCCGCCCAGCGCGTCGAAAACCGGCGGCAAAGCGCGAGCGTCCCTTTTATTCCGCCTCGACTTTGACCATATCTGTGATGGGAATCAGAGAGAACCGCGCCAATGTCTTTACCTGGATTTCGCCTTTTGTTCTTGGGATTTGCGACGCTTGCAGCCGTGGCCTTGGCCGCGGGGCGCGGCGAGGCGGCGTCCGACTCGCCGGATTTGATCTTCCGCAAGTCGACAGTCTTCAACTTGCTGACGCCGAACGATAAATTGGCGACCTATGGGATCGACGATCCTATCGTGGATGGCGTCGCCTGCCATTTCACCGTGCCTGAAAAGGGCGGGATCGCCGGCATGTTCGGGGTGGCCGAGGAGGTTTCCGATATTTCGCTTGCATGCCGCCAATATGGACCGGTCAAGTTCAAGGAGAAATTCGATCAAGGCGACATCGTTTTCCGCGAGCGGCGCTCTCTTTTCTTCAAGAAAATGCAGATCGTGCGGGGCTGCGACGTGAAGCGCAACGTTTTGATTTATATGGTTTATACAGACAAGTTGATCGAGGGTTCGCCGAAAAACTCGACCTCGACGGTTCCGGTGGAGCCCTGGGGCGGAAATGATGCGCCCAAATGCGCCGACTGGGTCAAAGGTTGAGCGCGGCTCGATCGGCCGCGCCATTCATTTTGGTCATTCGCCGCAAGCGACGAGGAAGGAGCCCGGCCTGATGTCGGCTCGCCGCGTTTCATCGATCGACGGGCTCGCGGCGTCGGCCGGCCCGTAGGATTTGGAGGCGGCGAGCCCATGCGCCTCGCACCAGGCGTCAGCGACGATCAACCCGCAAGGCGATTTTTCCGCCAGGCATTCCTGGTATCCATAGCCGTCGTCCGGGGGGATGATCAGGATATGGCTTTCGCCCGCCCTCGCCGAGATTCCGAGGGCGAAGGCCGCCAAGACTCCGCTGATCAGGAAAAGGACGAGGCGGAACAGATTGCGGCGCTCACGGGAGGTTATCGACATGGGGAACTCGAAAGTTTGGCGGGATCGGCGGAAATAAGTCTGTCGAAAGCGCTTGAAAAAACCGTTAACTTGGCGAAACCGATCCGCCGCCGAGCGAAGCGCTTGACGCAGGAAGCCTTAGGCGCGCATAGTTTTTCGATGACGAGCTTGACCGGCGCGCGCCGGACCATCATCGCTGCCAGCATTATATGTATCGGCTAGCCTTGCCGCTGGCTGGAGCCGTCTTGTCCTCTTGAAAGAGTCCGACCTCGACACCCCAGGCAGCGCCGGCGCTAAGGGGAAGACATGTCGTTGCGGCTTTACAATACGCTCACGCGCCAGAAGCAGCTCTTCGAGCCGATCGACCGCTCGAATGTGCGGCTCTACGCCTGCGGCCCGACGGTCTATGACCATCTGCATATAGGCAATGGCCGAATGCTGATCGTCTTCGATGTCCTGTTTCGGGTGCTGCGCCATATCTATGGCGCGGATCATGTCACTTATGTCCGCAACATCACCGACGTCGACGACAAGATCAACGCGCGCGCGGCTGAGCGCGGCGTCGACATCAGGGTGCTGACCAATGAGATGACCGAGATCTTTCACGAAGACGCCGCCGCGCTCGGCTGCTTGCCGCCAACGGTAGAGCCCCGCGCGACCGAGCATATAACGGAAATGATCGCGATCATCGAAAGGCTGATCGCCAAGGGCCATGCCTATGCGGCGGAAGGCCACGTGCTTTTCGACGTTCCGTCCATGCCGGATTACGGCAAGCTCTCGAAGCGGCCCCTCGACGATATGATCGCGGGCGCGCGGGTCGAAGTGGCGCCCTACAAGCGCGGCCCGATGGATTTCGTGCTCTGGAAGCCTTCACGCCCTGATGAGCCGGGTTGGGAGAGCCCCTGGGGCCGCGGCCGGCCCGGCTGGCATATCGAATGCTCGGCGATGAGCTGGCGCTATCTTGGCGAGATTTTCGACATTCACGGCGGCGGCATAGACCTCGTCTTTCCGCATCATGAAAACGAAGTCGCGCAGACCTGCTCCGCCTTCGGCCATCAGGTGATGGCGAATATCTGGATGCACAACGGACATCTCCAGGTCGAAGGCGAGAAAATGTCCAAAAGCCTGGGGAATTTCGTGACGATCCGCGAGTTGCTGGGCAAATATTCTGGCGCGGTAATTCGATTCAATATGCTCAAGACGCATTATCGGCAGCCAATTGATTGGCGGTCCGATGAGCTGCAACGAAGCAGAACGGAAATGCACTCTTTCGCCAAGATCATTACCGATATGGCGTCCGAAAAAAAATACCAAGAGCCGGATTGGTCGCTTGCGGACGAAGAACTACTGGCGGCGCTGGACGATGACTTGAATACGCCGCTAGCTCTGGCTCGTCTTCGTCAATTGGCAGAATTGGGCAAAAGGAATTATTCGGACGCGGGCGTTTTTGCGGTGAACGCAGCCCTATTGGGCTTACAAAATCTGGATCGCCCACCAGTGTTCAGTGACGGATTTGTGAGCTCGATTCCAGACGAAAAACTGGACCAATATATTTCCGTCCGCGACGATCTGATTCGTTTCAAGAACTTCAGCTCGAACAATCTTCGTACATCAGCAAGTGAATGTCTTTCGCTCATTCGTGCTCAAGGATTCGATGCCGAAGTTGATATTGGAAATGGAGGCAGCGCAGTTGATCGCGGCCGCCTAACAATAAGCGTGCGCGATAGCTTTGAGGAACCGACAGAACAACGTATCGAACGGTTGATAGCAGCGCGCATTGACGCGCGGAAAAACAAGAACTGGGCTGAGTCCGATCGTTTGCGCGAAAAACTCGACGCGATGGGGATCGCGCTGAAGGACAACAAGGATGGCACGACATCCTGGGAGCCGAAGCGATGAACGCCAGCGCTTTTCCAAAACCCACGCTGCGGCCTTTCCTTTCCGCCGACCTTCCGCTTCTCGCCGAGATCCGCCTCGCCGCGATCGAGGAATTGACCGCGGACGATTACGACGAGTCGCAGCGCCGCGCCTGGGCCTCGCGCGCGGATGACGAGGAGGCATTCGACCGCAGCCTTGCCAAAGGCTTGACCCTCATCGCGCTGATCGGCGGCGGCCCGGTGGGCTTTATCTCTTTGCAGGAGGGCGGCCTGATCGACCAGCTCTATGTTCATCCGGCCGTCGCCCGCAGCGGCGTCGCAAGCGCCTTGATCGACGCCATCGAGAAACTCGCCGCCGCGCGCGGCGTGGCGACGCTCGAAACCGACGCCAGCGACACCGCAAAGCCCTTTTTCGAAAAGCATGGCTATGTGGCGCAGCGCCGCAATACGATCGATCTCGATGGCGTGTATCTCGGCAATACGCGTATGACGAAAAAGCTGTCGTCCAAATCCGCACAGGACAAACGGCTGTGACGCGCGAAAAGCTTACCCTTTTCGACACGACTTTGCGCGATGGCGCGCAGACGACAGGCGTCGATTTTTCGCTCGCCGACAAGCGCCATATCGCCGCCATGCTCGATAGTCTCGGGCTCGATTATATCGAGGGCGGCTATCCGGGCGCCAATCCGCTCGACACGGAGTTCTTTTCAGCAAAACCCAAGCTGCGCCATGCGCGTTTCGCGGCCTTCGGCATGACCAAGCGGGCAGGGCGGTCCGCCGCGAACGATCCGGGTTTGGCGACCCTGCTTGCAGCCGACGCCGATGTCGTCACTTACGTCGCCAAGACCTGGGATTATCATGTCCATGTCGCGCTTGGATGCACGCTCGAGGAGAACATCGCCTCGATCACAGAGTCGATCAAGGCGGCGCTCGGCAAGCCGCGCGAGGCGATCCTGGATTGCGAGCATTTCTTCGACGGGTTCAAGGCGAACCCCGATTACGCGCTCGAATGCGCCAAGGCCGCCTACGCGGCGGGCGCGCGTTGGATCGTGCTTTGCGACACCAATGGCGGAACGCTGCCGCATGAGATCGAGCGCATTGTTACGGAAGTCGCGCGCCAAGTGCCTGGCTCCCATCTCGGCGTCCACGCCCATAACGACACCGAGAATGCGGTCGCCAATTCGCTCGCGGCGGTGCGCGCAGGCGCAAGGCAGATCCAGGGCTCGCTGAACGGGCTCGGCGAACGCTGCGGCAACGCCAATCTCGTCTCATTGATCCCGACGCTTTTGCTGAAGCCCGACTTCGCGGAAAACTTCGAGATTGGCGTGCCGTTCGAAAAATTGTCGTCGCTCGCCAAGATCAGCCACACGCTCGACGAATTGCTGAACCGGGCGCCGAACCGCCACGCGCCCTATGTCGGCGCCTCGGCCTTCGCCACAAAGGCTGGCATTCACGCCTCCGCGGTCATGAAGGAGCCGCGCACCTATGAGCATGTTGCGCCTGAGAGCGTCGGCAACAAGCGCAGGCTGCTCGTCTCCGACCAGGCCGGCAAATCCAACATACTCTCCGAGCTTGAGAGGATCGGCGTGCGCCTCGACAAGGACGATCGGCGCGTCGCGCATCTGCTCGATGAGGTCAAGCAAAAGGAAGCGTTAGGCTATGCCTATGAGGGCGCCGACGCCTCGTTCGAATTGCTCGCCAGGCGGGCTCTGGGCGAGGCGCCGAACTATTTCGAGGTCGAGCGTTTTCGCGTCAATGTCGAGCGCCGCCACAATGCGCAAGGCGATCTGGTCACGGTGTCGGAGGCCACTGTCAAGGTTTGCGTCGATGGCGAGACTCTGATCTCGGCCGCCGAAGGCGAAGGCCCGGTCAATGCGCTCGACCTCGCCTTGCGCAAGGACCTCGGCAAATATCAATGCTTCATCGAGGATCTCGAGCTCGTCGATTATCGCGTCCGCGTGTTTCAGGGCGGCACTGACGCCGTGACGCGCGTCCTGATCGAGTTTCGGGACGTAACCGGAGAAAGCTGGTCGACGGTTGGCGTTTCGGCCAATATCATCGACGCCTCGTTCCAGGCGCTGACCGACGCCATCACCTACAAGCTGCTGAAGTCGGGCGCGCAGTAAAACGCTGCGCGTTTCCATCTTCGTCTGGCGCTCGCTGGCCTTTACTCCATCTCGATTGGATAGCCCAGGGTGAAGGCATGCGGCAGTCCTCTGGGCGGGGCAGGGAAGGGCGCCGCGCGACGGACGGCGGCGAACCATGCGGCGTCGAGATCAGGCACTCCGCTCGCGCGATAAAGCGCCTCATGCGTTAGATTGCCCAATTCGTCGACATACAGACTGATCAAGCCTCCGCCAGCCATGTGGCGGCCGCGAAGACTGGCGGGATAATGCATTTGCCGCTTGATCAAGCCAAAGAGCAGGGACTCATAGCTGGCTCTTTCGGTTCCTCCGGCGATAGGCGCGGACTTGGCCGTTGAGCCAAGCGAAAAACTTGGGGCGGGAGACAAAGCGGCGAGCTGCTGGGCCACCGTGATCTTCCTGCCCTGGGTCGTCGGCTTCTTGGTGTCTTGTTGCGCCGGCGTTTGTTTTGGCTGGGCGGGCTGCTCCGGTTCGGCCTTGTCGAGCGGTTCGGCGTCGGGGTTGTCGTCAGCGATCTTTGGCGCCGCCGACGGCGCGGCCGGGTTAGGGGGCGCGTCTTTCGCCGAAGCCTCGGCTTTTTCCTGTTCGGGCTGGTTTTGCGCCCGCTTTGGCGAGACGAGCTTCGGCGGCGGCGCCGTGCGAGGCGCTTTCGTCTCCGCGTCGGGAGTTCCCTTCGCCGTCGTCGCGGCATTGCCCGCGCTCGGGGCGTCATGGGCGATTTCTACGTCTTCGAGCTTGACCTTTTCCGGCGGCGGCTTCGCTTTGACTACGGGCGGCGTCACGAGATCGAGCGGTGGCGGAGCGTTCTTTTGTTGCGGCTCGGGTTTCTCTTCCGGCGGCGGCAGCACGACGACCTCGACTGGAATTTCCTGATCCTGCGTCGTCGCGCCGTTCTCCGGCTGGTCCTCGTGAAGGAGGAGCGCGATCAAGCTGGCGTGGATCAAGAAGCACACGACTAAAAGCAGAATAAACCCCCGCTTGCGCGCCGGCGCGGAGGGGTCCGGCGGCGAGAGCAGACGTTCGCCTGGATCTGCCTTGAGGGTCATGCCGAATGTCAGTGGTCGAGGGTCACGATGAAACGCGATCGAGGAACGACGCCGCCACAGACAAAGTCACGAATGAATAGATTTTACAATCGTGGATCGACATTCTCCTTTCGGGCTCCGAGAAAATCAGCCTTGGCCGCGGCCGTCTCGATCATTGGTAGGATATCGTCGATTTTTTCCGCGACAAGATAGCGGACTTCGAAAGAAGATTGAATGAACCGGCGCTCGCGCATATGGGCGAAAAGACCGAGCAGAGGTTGCCAGAACCCTGCGATATCGGCGATGACGACCGGCTTGGAGTGACGTTCAAGCTGCACCCAGGTCAATTGCTCGACCAGTTCCTCCAAAGTGCCGATGCCGCCGGGCAAAGCGACGAAGGCGTCGGCTCGCTCGAACATCAAGCGTTTGCGCGTGTGCATATCTGGCACGACGACGCATTCCTGGAGATTGGCCAGTGGCTGTTCCTTGCCTTGCAGAAAATCCGGAATGATTCCCACGACTTCGCCGCCGCCGGCGAGCACCGATCGGGCGATTGCCCCCATGAGGCCATTGCCGCCGCCGCCATAGACGAGGCCAACGCCCGCCTTCGCCATGGCGCGGCCAAGGCTTGTCGCCGCCGCTACATAAATAGGGTCCGCGCCTTGGGCTGAACCGCAGTAAACGCAAATTCTCCGCACCCGCCGAGGGCTGACCTCGACGGCAATCTGTTTTGGTGACATGGCCTGCTTGTCGCAAGCCCTCCCTATAGGGTCAAGGGTTTTGCGGCGTCCGCTGCGCCGCCGAAGCTGTTGCGAACAGGTCGTCGGTTTGTCGGCGCTGTATTAATTTTCTCTCGATAAATTCGCGCCTCTTCGAGAAAATGCTCTATCGTCGTGGCATGGGAGTTTCCGATGCGCCTGAAGGCCACAGCGCTTCTGCTTGGTTTTTGCTTCGCTGTGTTGCTGCTCGTGGGGAGCGGATTCTGGCGGAGCATGGCGCCGGTCAAGTTCGATTGGGAGGCGCCGGGCGCCGCCCAAGATGGCTCTTCGGCGAGGATTGCGAGCGGCGGCGACGCGGCGCGGGAAAAGTTGCCGCTTGCTATAGCGTCGGCGCTGCCGCAATTCGACATCGTCCGCGTCGAACCCTCGGGCGAGACCGTCGTCGCGGGTCGAGCCCTTCCCGATGCGAAAGTGGCGCTGATGTCCGGCAGTAAAACCCTCGCTGAAGGCTTGGCCGATTCCGCCGGTTTTTTCGTGCTTCAGCCGCGGCCTTTGCCGCCGGGCGACTATGCCCTGAAGCTGCGGATGCGGCCGCGCATCGGAGACCTGAGCATTTCGCTTCAGAGCGTCGCCGTCTCCGTGCCCGAAAAAGGCAAGGGTCAAGTCATGGTCGCCCTCGCGGAGCCAGGCGCGGCGACGGTCCTCTTGAGCGATCCCACCGCCGAGCAAGCCGTCGAGGTTCGCCGCGCCATCTCGGCCTCGGATGCCTCGGCTTTCTCGCGCGTCGCGTTCAAGACGGCCGAAGTCGAGCCGAACGGAGGTTTCTTCACCTCCGGCGTCGCAAAGCCGGGGGCGGTGATCCGCCTTTATCTCAATGATGCGCCGCTTTCCGACGTGGCGACAGGAGCCGATGGCCGGTGGTCCTTGAAGCTCGCCAAGAGCCTTCCTCCCGGCCGCTACGCCTTGCGCGCCGACGAGATCGACCAGTCCAACGCGGCGGTCGTCTCTCGTGCGGAGATTCCATTCGAATTCCCCGCCGCCGCGCCGCCGGCGCGGCCCGGATCTGCGGCGCTGCGCGACGCGGACGCCGCGGCCGGCCAAGCCGAGACGGCGACCGTTCAGCGGGGCGATAGCCTTTGGCGGCTCAGCCGGAAAATTCTCGGCAAAGGCGTTCATTACACGGAAATCTACGCCGCCAATGCGTCGCAGATACGCGATCCGCACAAGATCTATCCCGGTCAGATTTTCGTGATGCCTAAAGACCATGAGCCATGATCCCGGCCATAGAGGCCGCGTCTATGGCCGAGACGGCGCGCCCCAACGGTCTCCCGGCGCATGGTCGTTCTTCTCGGAGTTCGCCGAGGCGGAGTGCGATTCTTCGTTAAGCCTCCTATATGGGGAGAGCTGAGGCCGGCGTCGCGCCTCGTCTTTTTTCCAGCGTCAAACCCCGGCGCCGCCTCATCGCGAAACAACACGAGCCTGATGTTCTCTCCTCTGCTTTCTTCGCACGCTGCCGGCGGATCCGCGCCAAAGGCCAGGATCGCGGCGATGGCGCGAAAGCTCTGGCCCTATATTTGGCCGTCGGACCGGCGCGACCTGAGGCTGCGGATTTACGCCTCGCTGGCGCTTTTGCTGGCGGCGAAGCTCGTCACGATCGCGGTTCCCTATTCCTTCAAATGGGCGACCGACGCCTTGACGGACCCGACGAGCCGTCCGGTCTTCGGCGTCATCGCGGCGCCATTCGCCTTTACGCTCGCTTATGGCGGCTTGCGCATCGCCATGGCGCTCTTCACGCAAGGGCGCGACGCCATTTTCGCTGACGTCGCGATGCACGCCGTGCGCCGTCTCGCCCGGGATGTCTTCACGCATCTGCATCTGCTTTCGCTCCGCTTTCACTTGGAGCGCAAGACCGGCAGCCTCACGCGTGTGCTCGAACGCGGCCGCGATTCGATCGAGACGATCGTTCGCACCACCACGCTGACGGCGATCCCGACGCTTATCGAATTCGGCATGATCCTCGTCGTGCTTTTGCTTCAGTTCGACTGGCGCTATGTCGCCGTTGTGGCGACGATGATCCTCGCCTATCTCGCCTTCACCACGGCGGCGACGAATTGGCGGATCGCGATCCGCCGCGCCATGAACGAGAGCGACTCCGACGCCAACGCCAAGGCGATCGACAGCCTTCTCAATTTCGAGACGGTCAAATATTTCAACGCCGAGGAGCGCGAGAAGCTTCGCTACGACAAGTCCGTCGCGCGTTACGAGCGCATGAGCGTCAAGACCTACACGTCGCTCGCCTTGCTCAACGCCGGGCAGGCGATCATTTTCACCATTGGCTTGACGACGGTCATGGCGATGAGCGCCAGCGGCGTCAGAAGCGGCGCCCATACGATCGGCGATTTCGTTCTCGTCAATGCGATGATGATCCAGCTCTATCAGCCGCTGAGCTATATGGGCCTCGTCTATCGCGAGATCAGGCAGGCGATGATCGATATCGAGATGATGTTCGACATATTGACCCAGAACCCGGAGGTCGAGGATCGGCCCGGCGCCAAGCCTCTTGTCGTCAGGCAAGGCCGGCTACGCTTCGAGAATGTTTTTTTCCACTATGACCCGCGCCGCCCCATCCTGAATGGCGTGACCTTCGAGGCGCCGGCCGGCAAGACCTTGGCGATCGTCGGCCAATCCGGCGCCGGCAAGTCCACGATTTCGCGCCTCATCTTTCGTTTCTATGAGCCTGCGTCCGGGCGCATCACGATCGATGGGCAGGACATCGCGCTTGTGACGCAGGCGTCGCTTCGCGCGGCGATCGGAATCGTCCCGCAGGACACGGTGCTTTTCAACGATACGATCGCCTACAATATCCGCTACGGCCGATTCGAGGCGAGCGAGGCGGAAATGAAGGAGGCGGCGCGCCTGGCGCAGATCGATCGCTTCATCGAGCTCGCGCCCGGCGGCTATGAAGCGCAAGTCGGCGAGCGCGGACTGAAGCTCTCCGGCGGCGAAAAGCAGCGGGTGGCCATCGCGCGGACCTTGTTGAAGGGGCCGCCCATCCTTATCCTCGACGAAGCGACCTCGGCGCTCGACTCCTTTACGGAACGTGAGATTCAGGATGCGCTCGATCGCGTCGCCAAAGGCCGCACGACGCTGATCATCGCGCATAGGCTCTCCACGGTCGTCAACGCCGACGAGATCATCGTGCTCGACAAGGGCATGATCGTCGAGCGCGGTTCGCATGCCGAGCTTTTGGCGCGAAACGGCGTCTACGCCGCCATGTGGAGCCGGCAGCATGACCTCCGGCGCGCCGAGGAAACCTTGCGCCGCGCCGCGATCGAGGAAGGCGCGACGCTCAGCATCAAGATCGAGCCGCAAGACTCCGGCGGCGAGGCTTCGGAGACCGCGGAAGATCCGGACGCGGACGCCCCGATGGATAAGGATGCGGCCATTGCGTCGGACGCATGACGCTGCGGCGCTTTCCCAGTAAGCGCGCTTGCGATCCAGGCGGCTTCATGCAAAGCCGGATGCGGTGTCGAAGGATTGTTGCGAGAACGGGATTGTTTCATGTCGATTATCGATTCGATCCGCAGGCAGCTCACGCCCATCCATCCCGAGGGCTATATTTTTGTCGCCGCTTTCGGCCTCGCCACTCTCATTCTGGGCTCGTTTTTCAGCGCGCTCGGTTGGATCGGCGGCATAGCGACGGCCTGGTGCATTTATTTTTTTCGCGATCCGGCGCGCCATACGCCTATCGACGACACGCTGGTCGTCTCGCCGGCCGATGGCGTCGTAAGCTCGATCGGCTTTTTCATAGCGCCGCCGGAGCTCGGCCTCGGCGTGGAGCCGCTGCAGCGCATTTCGGTTTTCATGTCGGTGTTCGATTGCCATGTGAATCGGGCGCCGGTCCGCGGCCGCGTCGTCAAGATCGCCTATAGGCCGGGGGTTTTCCTCAACGCCGACCTCGACAAGGCGAGCGAGGACAATGAGCGTAACGGCATTGTCATAGAATCCGCCGCAGGCCGCTTCGGCGTGGTGCAGATCGCCGGGCTCATCGCGCGGCGCATCGTCTGCTTCGTGCGACAGGGCGAGAGTCTCGAAGCCGGCGAGCGGTTCGGCTTGATCAGGTTCGGCTCGCGCGTCGATGTCTATTTGCCTTCGGCGGCGCGGGTTTTGGTCACGATAGGCTCGAAGGCCATAGCGGGCGAGACCGTGCTCGCCGAACTCGGAGCCAATGCGCCGCGGCGCAATTTCAAATCCGGGTGAGCGGGTGCGGCGCCCGGCTGCGCCTATTGCGTCCCTTGGGGCCAATCGGTAGAACCACACAGATTATTCTCATCTTTCTGGATAGGTCTGTCCGCCGCGATCGCGGGCGCGGATGATCCCGATCGAATTTGAAAGCCCTGCTCAAAGGCGAGAACCGGGCAGATCCGGTTCGGCCTGAGCCTCTGCTTAGTCACGGCGATAGTATTTCGGCTGCGAGAAGAACTCGAACGTCTGGATTGCCAATGGCTGCGCCCCTTTTCGCGGAGTATCTCGTCGAGCGTCGGCTTCTGCGCCGCCAATTGTCGTTTTGGCGCGTCGCCGCATTCGCCTTGCTCATCGCCGCCGTCTTTTTTTGGGGCTTTCGCCTTTTCGGCGCGGACGCGCCCTTGCGCTTCACGCCCCATATCGCGCGGCTCTCGATTGAAGGCGTGATCACGGGGGATCGCGACACTCTGAAGCTGATCCACGACATTGAAGAGTCGGACGCTGCGGCGGTTTTGGTGTCGATTGAAAGTCCTGGCGGCACGACGTCTGGAGCGGAGCGGCTTTATGATGCGTTCCGCCGCCTTGCCGCGAAGAAGCCGACCGTAGCCGTCGTCGGAACCATGGCCGCTTCGGGCGGCTATCTCGCCGCGCTCGGCGCGGATCAGATCGTGGCGCAAGGCACGTCGCTTGTCGGCTCGATCGGCGTTCTTGTCCAATATCCGAACTTTGCAAAACTGCTCGATACGCTCGGGGTGAAGGTGGAGGAGGTCAAGTCCTCGCCGCTCAAGGCTGCGCCGAATATGTTCGAGCCGGCGAGCCCCGAAGCGCGCGCGGCTTTGGCGTCCCTTATCAGCGACAGTTACGATTGGTTCAAATCGCTCGTGAAGGCGCGCCGCGACATGACCGACGCGCAGCTTGACGTTGTCGCGGACGGCAGGGTTTTCACCGGCCATCAGGCGATTGATTTGCATCTCGTCGATCGCCTCGGCGGCGAGCGCGACGCAATCGATTGGCTGGAGAAGGAAAAGGGCGTGCGCAAGGGTTTGCCGGTGCGGGATTGGAAACATGGACGGGCTTTGGAGCGGCTCGGGATCTTGAGCCTTTCCGCGCAATTGGCGGAATTCCTGCACCTCGACGGATTAAGCCGCATGCTTGACCGCAGCGCCGATCTTGCGCAGGGCCGCATGCTTGACGGTCTCGTATCGATTTGGCAAGTTGACGGCGCAAACTGAAGCGTGGCGGAGCTCGAATTTTCCTTTTCGAGACAGGGACTTCCTTTCGAGGGCGGGGCGAATGATCAAATCGGAGCTTGTGCAACGCATTGCCGACCGCAATCCGCATCTCTACCTGCGCGACGTGGAAAAGATCGTCAACGCCATCCTTGATGAGATCACCAACGCTCTGTCGCGTGGCGACAGAGTGGAGCTGCGCGGGTTCGGCGCTTTTTCCGTGAAGCACCGGGACGCAAGGGTCGGCCGCAATCCGCGCACCGGCGCGCATGTCGCGGTGGATGAAAAGGCGGTGCCTTTTTTCAAGACCGGCAAGGAAATGCGCGAGCGGTTGAACGAAGGCTATCGCAGCTAGATTTCCATCGCCGGTGTGACCGCTTCAATTTGGGCCCGACGCCGGCTTCAAGCCCGTTTCACCAGAACTAGACACGCCCGAAGCGCGCGGCGGCGCGCTAACCTCCATGGCAGGCGCCAATGATGAGATTTTTGAAGCTGCTTCTCCTTCTCCCGGTCGTGCTTGGAGTGCTCGCCATTGCGCTCGCCAACCGCCAATTGGTGATGGTTTCCTTCGATCCTTTCGCGGCGGCGGAGGGCCATCCCGGCCCGCAGATCGCGGCGCCGCTTTATCTTGTCTTGCTGGTCAGCGTGATGGTCGGCGTCGTCATTGGGGGCGTCGCCACCTGGATCGAACAGGGCAGGCACCGCCGGGCCGCCAGGCGAGCCATAGCTGAAGCGAGACGGCTAACCGCGGAGGCCACGCGTTTTTCCTCTAGCAAGTCCCTCGATAAACGAAAGACTTTGTGAGGCCGTTGGTCCCGACAGGCGACCCAAGCGTTCTCGGGTAGAACGGTCCGCGCGCGACGGCCGTGAGAACGGCGAAGACTTGGCCGCTGAATCACGATGCTTCGCGCGACGCCGATGAGGCAGCCTATGAGCACTCTCGTCAAAATCTGCGGTCTTTCGACGCAAGACGGGCTCGACGCCGCGCTCGGCTATGGCGCCGATATGGTCGGCTTCGTCTTCTTCGACAGGAGCCCGAGGCATGTCTCCCTGGAGATGGCGGCGCGTCTTGGCGAACGGGTTGGAAGCCGCGCGCGCAAGGTTCTGTTGACGGTCAATGCCGACGACGCGTCGCTCGCGGCGGCGATCGCGGCGCTCGATCCGCAATGGCTTCAGCTGCACGGGTCCGAGACCCCGGAACGGATCGCCGCGATCCGCGCCAGCTTCGGGCTTCCGGTCATGAAGGCGATCGGCGTTGGCGATGCGGCCGATCTCGCGCAAATCCGTTTTTTTGAGGCGACCGCCGACATGCTGCTTTTCGACGCCAAGCCGCCGCAGGGCGCGGGGCGTCCCGGCGGCAATGGGGCAGGGTTCGACTGGAGCTTGCTTAGCGCGGTCGAGGCCAAGAAGCCATGGCTGCTCGCCGGCGGCCTCGACGCAGGAAATGTTGCGGCCGCGCTTAGCCAAACCCGCGCGCATGGGGTTGATGTCTCCTCTGGCGTCGAGAGCTCGGTTGGCGTGAAGGATAGGGATAAGATCGCGGCTTTCATCGCGCAGGTTCGCGCGACGCCGCGTTGTAACGGCGCCAAGTTCGGCCGCGAGGACCAAGCCGTCGATGAAAAACTTGGTCTGGCGCGGCGCCGGGTATAGAACGGCGTCCTTGCGTAATCCCCCGTCGATCGGACAGGCTCATCCGATTTCTGAACATTCCATCTGAAAGGCGGATGCGGTGTTGGCCGAAAAGCTTAATTCGTTTCGTAGCGGACCCGACGAGCGCGGCCATTTCGGCATTTTTGGCGGCAGGTTCGTGGCCGAGACGCTGATGCCGCTGATCCTCGATCTCGAGAAACATTACGAGGCGGCCAAGCAGGACCCGAGCTTCAAGGCCGAGCTCGACAATCTGCTCACGCATTATGTCGGGCGGCCGAGCCCGCTCTATTACGCCGAGCGGCTGACGGATCATCTGCGCCAGAAGGCCGCTGCGTCAGGCGCCTCGGGCGGGGCCAAGATCTATTTCAAGCGCGAGGAATTGAACCACACCGGCGCGCATAAGATCAATAATGTGCTCGGCCAGATCCTCCTCGCTCGCCGCATGGGCAAGACAAGGATCATTGCAGAGACTGGAGCCGGCCAGCATGGCGTCGCGACCGCCACGGCTTGCGCGAGATTTGGCCTCGAATGCATCGTCTATATGGGCTCGGTCGACGTCGAACGGCAAAAGCCCAATGTGTTTCGCATGAACATGCTGGGCGCCAAGGTCGTGCCCGTCCAGTCAGGCGCAAAGACATTGAAGGACGCGATGAACGAGGCCCTGCGCGATTGGGTCACCAATGTCGGCAATACGTTCTATTGCATTGGCACGGCCGCCGGGCCGCATCCCTATCCCGCCATGGTCCGCGATTTTCAATGCGTGATAGGCGAGGAGACCAGGCGGCAGATGGTCGAGGCGGAAGGGCGGCTGCCTGACTCGCTCTTCGCCTGCATCGGCGGCGGCTCCAATGCCATCGGCCTGTTTCATCCTTTCCTGGATGAGCCGTCAGTTGAAATCTACGGGGTCGAGGCTGCTGGCTACGGGCTCGACAAGAAACACGCGGCGTCGCTCGCGGGCGGCAGGCCTGGCGTCCTGCATGGCAATCGCACTTATCTTTTGATGGACGCCGACGGGCAGATCGAGGAAGGCCATTCGATCTCGGCCGGGCTCGACTATCCGGGCATCGGCCCCGAGCACGCCTGGCTGAAGGAAACCGGCCGCGTGACCTATCTGTCCGCGACGGACGCTGAAGCGCTCGCGGCCTTTCAGCTTTGCGCCAAGCTGGAGGGCATCATCCCGGCCTTGGAGCCGGCCCATGCGCTGGCCAAGGTCGCCGAGATTGCGCCGCAAGAGCCGCAGGATCATTTGCTGGTGGTGAATATTTCCGGCCGCGGCGACAAGGATATTTTCACCGTCGCCGATCATTTGGGCGGGATGTAAGCAATCCGATACAGCGCCCCATTGTAGTCGTCCGAGACCAGCAGCGAGCCGTCGGGAAGCTCCGCCACATCGACCGGACGGCCGGAATAGGAGCCGTCCTCCTGACGCCAGCCCTCGGCGAAGGGCTCGGTCTTTTTCGCCGAGCCATTCGCCTTCAGCGACGTGAACATGACGCGCGCGCCGATCGGAATGGTGCGGTTCCAGGATCCGTGCTGGGCGGAGAAAATCCCGCCTCTGTATTGCGGCGGAAATTGCGAGCCGCGATAGAATGTCATGCCGAGATCGGCGGCATGCGCGACCATTTCGACCTGCGGAAACACCACGTCCTTGGGCGGCGTATCGTTCTTATAGTCTTCGGTGCGGGTGTGGCCGCCGCCATACCAGGGAAAGCCGAAATTGAGGCCGGCCTTAAGCGCCCGATTCAATTCGCCGGGCGGGATATCGTCGCCCATCCGATCAACCTGGTTGTCGGTGAACCACAATATCTGGTCCACCGGATTGAAATCCATGCCGACGGAATTGCGGATGCCGCTTGCGAAGATCTCGCGGCCGGAGCCATCCTGCTTCATCCGGATGATGCCGCCGATCCCCCATTTGCTGAACTCCGCCAGTTTCTCATGCGGCGGGACGTTATAGGGTTGGCCAAGCGAGATATAGAGCTTGCCGTCGGGCCCGACGCGGCAGACGCGCGTGCTATGATTGTCGCTTTCGTCTTCCTTCGGGATCAGCGCGCCCTGCGCGACAATGGTCTTCGCCGCGATCGCCGGATTGCGGTAGGAGGATTCGGCGTCGGCGAAAGACAGAACCCGATTCTGTTCGGCGAGGAAGAGAACGCCGTCCTTCGCGAAACAGACGCCATGCGGCATTTTCATCTCGATCGCAGGCGCGAATTCGACGACCTCATCGGCGCGGCCTAATCGCGCATGATCCACGACCGCATAGACTTTGTTTCCCCGCGTTCCGACAAAGATTGCTTTGCCTTGCGGTCCGACCGCAATGTCGCGGGCGCCCGGGACGAGCGCGTAAAGGCTGATCGAGAAGCCGGGCGGAAGCCTGATCGCGGCGAGACTCTGTTCGAGCTCCTTCACCTTGGGGCTGTCTTGCGGGACTCGCGTTGAGTCTTGCGCCGGCGCCTCGGCCTTTGCTGCCTCTGCAGGGGAAGCGCCGTCTTTCGCCGCCTGCGCCGAGGCGGCGAGAGCAATGGCGCAAGCGAAGGCCAAGGCGGAAATGCAAACAGCAAGGCGCGCGCGGCAAGGCTTTTCTTGCGGTTGGAACATGCGTCGGAGTCCTGTGGCGGTCAGTCGATATGGCGCGCCTTGTCCTCGCTGGAGAGGGGCGCGAGCGCGGTGAAAAGGGCGTCGTCCTCGTTCACTGCGACATTCGACGTCGTCAGCAAGGCTTCGCCATAAAAGATCGAATTCGCCCCCGCGACCATGCAGAGGATCTGCGCCTCGCGATTGAGGACCGACCGCCCGGCGGACAATCTGACCCGCGCCGCCGGCAAGACGATGCGCGTCACGGCGATCATCCGCACGAAATCGAGCGCGTCGATGCGCTGGCTTTCGCCGAGCGGCGTTCCGGCGACCGGGACTAGCGCGTTGATCGGCACGCTTTCGGGATGCGGATCGAAGCCGGCCAGCGTTTGCAGCATGGCGGCGCGGTCGACGACGCTCTCGCCCATGCCGATAATGCCGCCGCAGCACATTTCGAGGCCAGCCGCCCGCACAGCCTTCAGCGTCGCGAGCCTGTCGTCATAGGTTCGCGTGGTGACGATGTTGTTGTAGAATTCGCGGCTGGTGTCCAGATTGTGGTTATAAGCCGTGAGCCCGGCCTGCTTCAGCCGCGCCGCCTGGCTGTCGTTCAACATGCCGAGGGTGACGCAGGCCTCCATCCCGAGGTCGCGAACTCCGCGCACCATGTCGAGCACGGCGTCGAACTGGGCGCCGTCGCGGACATTGCGCCATGCGGCCCCCATGCAGAAACGGTCGGCCCCGGCTTGTTTCGCCCGCGCGGCGATGGCGAGCACGGCCTCGCTTTTCATCATGTCGATCTTGTCGAGATGAACTTCGCCATGATGCGCCGATTGAGGGCAATAGCCGCAATCCTCCGGGCAGCCGCCCGTCTTGATGCTGAGCAGGCTTGCCTTCTGAACGTCGTTGACGTTGTGAAATTCGCGGTGGACGCGGTTCGCGCGAGCCATCAGCTCGAGGAGCGGCAGATCGTGGATCGCGATGATTTCGTCTCGCGTCCAATCATGCCGGACGGAATAATCGGCTTTTTGATTTGTCATGCGTTTCTTTGCTTTCGCGGGGTCCGTAGAAAGAAACCCTTGAGCAGCGCTCTCGGTATGCCCGTAGTGAACGAACTCGAATTTATGCTAATGCGTTTAACGCGAAGCGGCGTCCGCGTCATCTCTCCTGAGCGGGCGGCCGCGGAGTTCGCTGGTCCACAAGCGGGTCGGCCTTGCGCAAGGCTCTGACGCGACCATCTTTCGGGAAGGGCTTTTCGTCCTCGACCCAAAACAGGGGTTTTTCATGCGTCTGCTCATCGCGATTTTGTTGCCCTGGCTGCTCTTCTTCACGATCGGCAGACCCTTTGCCGGGATCATATGCCTCATCCTTCAGGTGACGCTGATCGGATGGATCCCAGCGGCGCTCTGGGCGGTCTACGCCTTGAGCCAATATAGGACCGACGAAAAAATCCGCAGGGCTGTGCGGGGCTGGTAGCTCGCGCGCGCCGCGCAAACCCCGCGATCAAATTGGCGTGTTCGCGCAACCCCAGCGCCGCAGGCCGTGCAGGGCCTGCGGCGAGAGACCTCACGTGATGGACGCCGCCGCGGCGCGCCCGAAGCGCGACCGAGTCTCCGACTTCAGGAGTTTTTTCACGGCGGCGGAGGCGACGACCTCGCCCTGGTTCGCATAGGCCTCGTGGTTCTTTTCGACCTCGTCGAGATCATAGAGATAATTGACCATGAGTCCGGCGCTGTCGCGCAATCCCTTGGCCGACAGATCGCCCCGCCAGTTGATCCGCTCGAGCTTGGCGCCATTGCCCAGGTGAAAGCGGGCGACCGGATCAAGCGGCTTCCCGTCGGCGCGCTTGGCTTTCAGGAAATATTGCGCCGCCAAAGGCTCCATCACGCGGCGCAAGCGCTCGGCCGCCAGCGCGTCCCGAGGCCAGGCGGAATCGTCGAGGCTTTCGAGAAGAGATCGGTTCTCGGGCGAAAGGGCGGGACCCTCGTCCCGCTGCAGCCATTGCAGGAAGCCGGGCGCCGGCGAGAGCGTGACGAAAGTGTCGAGCTTCGGCAATTCGCGCCGCAGGTCCTCGGCCACCTGCTTGATGAGAAAATTGCCGAAGCTTATTCCGGCAAGCCCGCGCTGACAGTTCGAGATCGAGTAGAACACCGCCGTCCGCGCTTGTTCAAGGGCGACGGCTGGGCGATCCTCCGCGAGCAAAGGCGCAATCGCTGAGGGCATGGCTTCAGTCAGAGCGACTTCGACGAAAATTAGCGGCTCGTCGATCAGCGCTGGATGAAAGAACCCATAGCAGCGCCGGTCCAGCGGATCGATGCGGCGGCGAAGATCCGCCCAATCGCGGATTTCATGAACGGCCTCGTAATGGATGATCTTTTCGAGAACGATCGCCGGCGACGACCAATCGATGCGGCGCAGCATTAGGAAGCCGCGGTTGAACCAGGAGCTGAGAAGATGGACGAGGTCGCGATCGACGGGCGCGAGGGCCTTATGGTTCGGCGCAAGCTCAAGCAGATCGGCGCGCATGCGCACGAGGGCGTGCGTGCCCCCCGGCGCGCGATTGAGCCTTCGAAATAGCTCCTGGCGCCGCGCCTCGGAAAAATAATGGAGATCACTGGCGTCGGCGCTGAATGGATCGCGAAGCCATGATTCAGCGGCGTCGGCGAGTTTCGCCCGGTCCGGTCCGAATTTTTCGGCGAAACCTTCGAAAAGAGCTAGGCGGCCTGTCGCGTCGAGATGCAGATAGCGTTCGAGCACTTCCGTTGCGATCGCCGTCCCGGAGGCCTCGCCGCGCCCGGAAAGGAGCGCCTCGCAGAGATCGATCAGGCCCGAAGCCGCCTCAGTCTGCGCCAAGTCCAAATCGCGGCGGCTGAGCAGATTGCGGCTCCGGTCGGTAATCGAAGCAAGAACATCAAAAAACGCGGCGCTGTTCATCATCGGTCCTTCTCTTTGGCCCTTCCTCGGTTTGTTCATCCCTCTTTCGGCGCCGGCCGTTTTCTTGACTTTATTTGGATCGGCTTGGTCTTGATTACAATTCTCGAACAGCCGGTTGGTTTCCTTCCCGGCGATCGGGCGGATCGACCCCGCAAATTATTCAAGATGGCGGAAGAATACGATTGAATTGATGACAAAGGCGTGTCGCGCTGGCGCCTGTCGGGTGGAAATGGAATGATCGCCGCCGCTGCGCGCGAGCCTCCGGCATTGCAGCGCATCATTGTTTCGGCTTGAAACGGCCGCTCTCCCTATCTATTTGTTTTGTCATATAATCTTTTGTGAGCCTGGCCGCTGCATTCGCCGATGGCGCATTTGGCGTCATGGCGGCTGCCGCTGCGCATGAGCTGAGGATAATGATGTTCGACGACGCCTTCGCCGCTGCGAACCAGATTTTCACGCCGCCGTTCCGGAAGGTCCTCCTGAAGACGATGGCCTTGACCCTGGCGCTCCTCGGCCTGACCTGGCTCGGGCTTGAGAAGCTGATCGTAGCGTCAGTCGCGCTTCCTTATCCCTGGCTGACGACAGCGCTATCGTTTCTCGGGGGCGTAGGCCTCTTCATCGGCCTCGCCTTCCTGGTCACGCCGGCGTCATTCGTCGTCGCGGGGTTCTTCTTCGACGAACTCGCGGAAGAGGTCGAGCTGGAGCTCGATCCGAGGCAAAGGCCGGGGCGGGCGATGGGGCTCGGCGATGCGACATGGCTGTCGTTGAAATTTGCCGCCGTCTCGCTCCTCGTCAATCTCCTCGCGCTCCTGCTGTTGCTTGTTCCGGGCGTCAACGCCGTCGCCTTCTTCGGCGCCAACGCCTATCTGTTCGGACGCGGCTATTTCGAGCTCGCGGCGATGCGCCATATGCCTTTAGCCGAAGTCCGCCGCTTGAGGAAAGCGAACGAGCTTCGCTTATTCATCGCGGGTCTTTTCATGGCCGGAATGCTCGCGGTCCCCATCTTGAACCTGCTTACGCCTCTGTTCGGGACAGCCTTCATGGTGCGGATCAGCGGGCGCATCATGCGAAAGCCCGTCGTCGAAACGCCTTGGTCGACCTATCGCGGCCTCTGAGGGCAGGGCCGACGCTCGAGCCCAGGGGATCGTTATTGAAAGGCGAGGCCCGCGCGGCTTCGCAAGCGTAGCTTGGCGGCGTCACTGATTTGGCGCCGGGACGGGGCCTTTACGGCGCATCGCCGATCTATGAGAAAAACGGCGATTTAAATGTGAACCCGCGACCATACCGCGCGTTTGACACCGGGTGCGAAACGACTCAGCGGCTTCGCCGTCAAACTGGTCTTCGGCCGCAACTTCCGACCATTGACCGATTTTTGGATGCTCGATCCGCAGGGACGGGAGCGTTGTCGCACGATCTGAGCCTATTTGTTTCAAGGCTTTAGATTTCGACATTGAAACCAGTCGGGAGATATTTCCATGCAGAAAAATATCGGGTCGAGCCTTGCCGCCATGGGCGTGGCAGTAGCCCTCGTGCTTCCTTCGGCCTATGCCGCTCAGAGCCGGAGTTATCGGGACGATCGGACCGAAAGGCCCACGCTCTCCGTCAACCAAATCGTCGACCGCGCCGAGGCGCGCATCGCCGAACTCAAGGCGAACCTTCGCCTTTCGGACGAACAAGCCAAACATTGGCCTGGCCTTGAATCCGCGCTACGCGACATCGCAACGAAGCGCGCCAAGAGCGTAGCGGGCAATGAAGCCCCTCAAACCGGCCGCTCCGCCACCGAATCATCCGATGCCGCAGCCCCTCGGGTTGCAGAGGAAGACGCCGATGTCGCCGCCCGCAGGGAGCGGGATGCGCGGAACAATTCGCAGCCGGATGACATCACGGCGATGCAGCGCGAGGCCGACGCGCTCGCGGCGCGATCCGCCAACCTGCGGCAGATCTCCGATGCAGCTAAGCCGCTTTACGACTCGCTCGATGACCATCAGCGCCGGCTGCTCGTGCAGTTCGTGCATTACGATCTCAACGCAAACGATATGGACGACTCGCGCCAGTGGCGCCGCTAATTTGTGGCGGCCTAACCTCAGCCGGAGCGGCGCTCGGCGAATTGGCCTGCCTTGCGGTAGCGGTAGAGGTAAGTCGGGACGAAAGCTTCAAAGGATTCGGGCGAGATGCCGAGACCGGTCAATGTCCTCCCTTCCGCAATGGCTTGCTTTGAGACGACATTGTCGGTTTGCAAAAGGGCGATCTGATCGGCGCTGATTGTGAGGAGGTCGGGAAACAGGCCGAGAGAAGCCTTCTTTGCGAAACTGGTCACTGCAGCGATGAGTTTTGCTTCCCCGAAAGGCACCGAAACGAGCCAGCGCTTGCGCTCGGTGACGGTTAAAATGAACTCGATGATCCTGCGCAGCGTGGCGATATCCGGACCGCCTAATTCATAGGTTGCGCCAGGCTCCGCCTTGCCGTCCACGGCGAGCGCGAAAGCATCCGCGACATCGCCGACGAAGACCGGCTGAAGCTTTGTCGCGCCGCCGCCGATCAAGGGAAGCGCCGGCAGGTATCGCGCCATCGCGGCGAAGCGGTTGAAGAATTGATCTTCCGGCCCGAATATGACGGATGGGCGAAAGATGACCGCCTTGGGCTGGAAGATCCGCACCGCTTGCTCGCCCAAAGCCTTGGTTCGCGCATAGGCGGACCCATGTTCGGGATCAGCGCCGATCGCCGACATTTGCACGAAATTTCCGATGCCGGCCTCCTCGGCCGCCTTCGCGACGGTTTGGGCGCCGATATTGTGAATTGCGTCGAAGTCTTGCGCGCCGGATTCGCTCAGCAAGCCGACGAGATTGACCACGGCCTCCGCCTCGCGCAAGGCGCGCGCAACGGACTCCGGATAGCGCAAATTGGCCTGGACCGCATGGATCTGGCCGACTTTGCCCGAAGGCTGCAGGTGAAAAGCGAGATCCGGGCGGCGAGAGGCGACGCGGACCCGCCAGCCGCGCCGCGCCAAGGCGCGCACAACATGCCGGCCGACAAAACCCGCTCCGCCGAAAACCGTCACGAGCCGGCCTGTTTTCACCAATTCATCCGCCATTGTCGATCGCCTCGGAGCAAAGCTGCGCTTGGGCGGTTTTAGGCAATGAAGTCGCGTCTGTACAGACCAGGGGCCCTTCGAAAATATGTCATTTCGGCAATGCCTGTGTGCGGTCTAATCGCGGGCCGAGGTTTTAGCCCTGCAGGCGCGATCGAGCTTCCGGTCGGGATTTGGCGCGGAAATCCCAGTTGCGACACGCGCGCTTTCGCGCGCTTCCGCATTGACAACATGGAAGGCCGCCACGTATCAGAACGCTCGGGCCCTGGTGGCGGAATTGGTAGACGCGCTGGTTTCAGGTACCAGTGGTGAAAGCCGTGGAGGTTCGAGTCCTCTCCAGGGCACCAACTATATACTGACTATCCTATTTTGTTGGTGTTTTCACATTTTTCGGGCGACGGCGCGGGAGCAGATATTTTCGCTTTCATCCCTCGCCCGCTTGCCGATCGCTCGCGCGCCATTGACGGTCATGTCTGATAGATTTGACGCGGTCTTTCTGGCGCCGCGATCAATTGCCGAGAAAACCTGGAAACTGGTTCGGAAGACGCCCCGCCGAACGATTGGAAACCGGGGCGATTTGGTCGCTGCTTGCCAAGAAAGCCATCCAGAGTCATCTCAAAACGCCGAGTCTTTCACCTTTAACTCCTTGATTTTTATCGCACCGAAATTGGACCGCGAAATCCGGGAAATCACCTCCCGTCATCAACGTTGCGCCGGCCGAGAAAACGTCGAAACCGGTTCGGACAACGCCCCGCCGAACGATTGGAAACCGGGAGCTTAAGCAAGCGATCCTGGCAAAGGCGAAGAAATCAGCTAAACGATCTTTTGCCGTCGCGGCGACAACGCGGAGCAGCGGCGAATTTTTCCGGAAGCAGGAGGGAGCTATGAGCGGATATCCCGCGGAGACGCTAAAGACGATAGCGGAAGGGCTGGCCTTAACGCTGGAGCCAGCGGAGCCGCCAATGTCTTCGGCGGACCTGGAGGCGCTGAAGGCGCTTGTGCAGCAGACCGGGGATATGGCGCAGGCCCTTGAAAAATGGGAGGCGATAAAATCGCGGAACAGCCAGGAGCGAGCGCGTTAATAGGTTTCCGCGCATTTGGCGGCCCAGCCGTTCCCTTGCTTAAGTCGGCTGGGGGTGGTAGGCGCGCTTCACGCCCGATCTTGTCGGGCTCGCCTTTCCTGTACTGAGGTTAACCGCGCGCGATGACTGTCCGCTTGCATAAGGGCGATCTGCCCGATGACGCCGCTTTTGGCGATAGCGTCGCAATCGACACCGAAACCCTTGGCCTCGTGCCGCACCGCGACCGTCTTTGCCTGGTGCAATTATCGTCCGGCGACGGGACGGCCGATGTCGTGCAAATCGCCGCCGGACAGGGGCGGGCGCCGAATATCGAGCGGCTTCTGGCCGATCCGAAAATCACCAAGCTCTTTCATTTCGCCCGGTTCGACATCGCGGTCCTTTACAAGACATTCGGCGTCATGGCGGGGCCGATCTATTGCACCAAGATCGCCTCGAAGCTCGCCCGGACCTATACCGACCGGCATGGCTTGAAGGATCTCGTGCGGGAGCTGCTCAGCATGGACTTGTCGAAGCAACAGCAATCCTCGGATTGGGGGGCGGCCTCTCTGTCTGAGGCTCAGATCGCCTATGCCGCCTCCGACGTCCTGCATTTGCACGCGCTGCGCGAGCGTCTCGATGCGATGCTGAAGCGGGAAAACCGCCATGAGATCGCCGAGGCTTGTTTCAGCTTTCTTCCGGCGCGGGCTCGCCTCGACTTGCTGGGATGGGCTGATGCGGACATATTCTCGCATCAATAGCTTAGCCCTATCCTCAGGCTAGCCTTGACTTCGCCCAGCTTGCTTGCTGTTTGGGCAGAGCGCTCCAACCGCAGCGCCTGTTGAGGTCATCGGTCTGGTGTCTATCGAAACGAAGCTCCGAATGACGAAAGCCTCCGACGGCGCGGATTGGCGGCCCGACAGCCCCAGGGACGGCCAAAATGGCGGCCTGCGCGGCAGACCAAGCGACCGGCTCGACCTGACGACCTCGCCTTGGCGCGGCGCCTTCACGGCGGCGGGCAAACATACGGCGCGGGTGCGTTTTCTCCGCGGCGCAATGCTCGTCGGCGCCGCGATCGCCATCGCACTGATCCTTGGCGTCGCCCTGTTCGATCCCTTCAGGCGCCTGCCGCGAAACATTTCAATCGGTCAAGTTTCGGTCAATGGCACGCAAATTACGGTGGAGTCGCCAAAAATCACGGGCTACCAAACGGATGGACGTCCCTACGAGGTCAAGGCGCGTTCGGGCCTCCAGGATACGACGACGCCAAGCATACTCGAGCTCTCCGGCATCGAGGCCAAGATCGGGATGGTGGACGCCTCCACGGTGGAGGTGACGGCGGCGCATGGCCTTTATGACGGGACGCAGCAAAAGATGACGCTGCAGGGCGATGTCCGGATTTGGAACAGAATCGGCTACGACATCCGCACGAAGACCGCGACAGTTGATTTCGAGCGCGGCTCGCTTATGTCGGATGAACCCGTAAGCGTGATTCTGAATGGCGGGACGATTTCGGCGAACCAGATGGACATTCGAGATAGCGGCCGCAAAGTGTCGTTCGAGGGCGCGGTCAAATCCTTGATCGAGGCAGATTCAGCCGGGACTGAATCCACGGACGCGCCGGCGCACCGGGAGAAATGATTGCGTCTCGGCGTTTTTGCTTGGCGCGGCGATACGTGTCCGCTTGTCTCGCCGCCAGTTTTGCGATCCTGGCTCTGTCACCCTTTGGACTCGCGATTTCCCCGGCTCTGGCGCAGAAGTCGAATTCCGGCGGTGTCCTGCCTGGCGGCAACAGCAAGGAGCCGATCAATGTAGAGGCCGCCAAGCTTGATTATTTCGATAAGGAGCAAAAGCTCGTCTACACCGGCAATGTTGTTGCGACTCAAGGAGAGAGCAAGCTCAAAGCCACGACGCTCGTCATTTTCCTGACGCCGAAAGACGCAGGCGAGCCGGCGGGCGCGCCTTCCTCGTCGAGCCAGATGCGGCGGATGGAGGCTGCGGGACCGGTCACGGTTATTTCAAAGGATCAAATCGGCACCGGCGATAGCGGCATATACGAGAAATCGGAAAGTAAAGTTTATTTGATTGGTAACGTAACTTTGACCCAGGGCGCGAATGTCACCAAGGGCGACAAATTAATCTATGATCTGAACACCAATCAGGCGGCGGTGACCGGCCGCGTCAGAAGCATGTTCCTTCCAAGCAATTCCGACGACGCGAACCACAAAAAACCGGCGAAAACCCAGTAAATTCCGGCTTGATGAGCGCTCGCGTGGAGTACGAGAAAAGTTTTTTCGATTTTCTCAATTCTGCTGCGCTCCTTGCGATCGATCTTGCGCCCGTCCTCGTTAAACGAACCTGCGCATCGTTTTGGAATATGCGGCATTGGCGACCGAGGGCGTTTCTGCGAGGCCCCGACAGGCGTTGCGTCGCCGGCGGGGAGCGGTGAATAAGATTTAGACCTTTTTTCGCTTGTATGGCAAAAGCCGGGAGCGGGTTCTTCGAAAAGCTAGCTTTTCGAATAGGATCATCCCGCGGCAGACAGATAAGGGACGCGATCGCTCCGGCCCGGAACGATTGAACTCCGAACGGTCCTTTTGCCTGCTCCGAGGCGTCGTGCGATCGCCGATCGTGTTTCCTTTGCCGGGAAGCCGCTTGGCGCGGCGCGGGCGCGTCGGCCGAGACCTGACGAGGGACCATTCCGCCTTGCGCCTGCCTCCGCGTTTTTTTCCTCTTGCCGCGCCGGCATGGCTGCGCAGCCTCTTTCGGCCCGGCGCAAGGCAGGAGGCGGTCGGGCCCGCCGGCTTTGGCGATTGGCTTTTCGAGGACGAGGCCTCCGCCGAGCTTCCCAATTGGGAAGAGCAAGCGCAAGCGACGCTGCAGCGTTCGGGACCATCCGGCAATGCCTCATATCCGGGGGCTGCGGCGAAGGTTACGCCGGATCCGACAAAGGAGGGGCTTCTCGCCGTTCGAAATTTGCGCAAAGCCTACAAGGCGCGCCGGGTCGTTGAAGACGTGAGCATGCTCGTGCGGCGCGGCGAGGCGGTGGGCCTTCTCGGCCCGAATGGGGCTGGCAAGACGACGCTCTTTTACATGATCACGGGGCTGATCCGGCCGGACGGCGGCGTCATCGAGCTCGACGGTCATGACGTGACGCGGTTGCCAATGTACCGGCGCGCGCGCCTCGGCATAGGCTATCTGCCTCAAGAGGCGTCGATCTTCAGAGGCCTCAGCGTCGAAGACAATATTATGGCTGTCCTCGAGATCACCCAGCTGGACAAGCGCAAGCGCGCAGACGAACTTGACGCCTTGCTCGAGGAATTCGACATCAAGCGCTTGCGCAAGACGCCCTCGATCGCGCTCTCAGGCGGCGAGCGCCGCCGCTGCGAAATCGCGCGGGCCTTGGCCGGCCGGCCATCCTTCATGCTTCTCGATGAGCCTTTCGCAGGCATCGACCCGATCGCGATCGGCGACATCCAGCAGCTCGTCCAGCATTTGAAGCGGCGCGGCATCGGCGTTCTGATCACCGATCATAATGTGCGCGAAACCCTAGGCTTGATCGACCGGGCCTATATCATCCATTCGGGCCATGTCCTGACCGAAGGCCCTCCATCCGAGATCGTCTCCCATCCGGATGTACGCCGCTTCTATCTTGGCGAAGATTTCCGCTTCTGAACGAAGCCGCCGGCGTCCGCCGCCCGGAATCCCCTTTCATGCGCGTGCGAATTTTGCGCGTGCGAAAAATCTCAAATTAGGATTGCATTTGGCGGCTAGATCCGCATAATTCCTGCTATAAGCAAAAAGTGGGCCGACACAATTGTCGGCTTGCCGACTTTCCTTCGGCGCGTTTCAAATTTGACCTGAGAGACATTGGCCTAAGAAATATGGCGCTTTCAACTAAGCTTATCATGCGCCAGGGCCAGTCCTTGGTGATGACGCCGCAGCTTTTGCAGGCGATCAAACTGTTGCAATTCTCCAATATCGAGCTCACCGCCTTCGTCCAGGATGAGCTCGAGCGCAACCCATTGCTCGAGCGCGCCGAGGATGCGCCCGATCCGCGCGATCCCGGCGTCGGCTTTGAAGGTGGGGTTGATCCCACCGCGAGTCCGGCCAGCCCGGATTTCAACGATGCGAGCGAAACCGAGTGGAGTTCGGAGTCCTTTGCGACCGATCGCGGCGCTCTCGAGGCGAGCCTCGGCACGGAATTGTCGAACGCCTTCGAAGACGATCGCGCGCCGACGCCGGGCGAATATCGAGAGACATTCGAGGCTTCAGGGCTTTCCGCGACATCCTGGTCCGGTTCGTCCGGCTCCGTTGGCGACGGCGAGGCGGCCAATCTCGAAGCCTATGTGGCGGCGGAAACCAATCTCAAGGATCATCTCGCCGCCCAATTGGCCTTCACCACGACCGATCCGGTCGACCGCATGATAGGTCAAGTCTTGATCGACTCGATTGACGACGCCGGCTATCTCGCCGATTCGGTCAGCGAAATAGCGGCTCGTCTTCATACGCCGATCGAACGGGTCGAGCGCGTCTTGACGATCATTCATGGCTTCGATCCGTCGGGCGTCGGCGCCCGCGATCTCGCGGAATGCCTCGCCATCCAGTTGCGTGAGCGGGATCGCTTCGATCCGGCCATGAAGGCTCTCATCGCCAATCTCGGCCTTCTCGCGAAGCGCGATTTCGCCGCGCTGCGCAAGATTTGCCATGTCGATGAAGAGGACATCATCGACATGGTCGCCGAGATCAAGCGTCTCGATCCCAAGCCGGGCCGCGCTTTTGGCGGCGGCTCGATTCAGCCGCTTGTGCCCGACGTCATCGTGCGGCCCTTGCCTGATGGCTCCTGGTATGTCGAGCTCAACACGGAGGTGCTTCCGCGCGTTCTCGTCAATCACTCCTATGCGACGCGGATCACCAAGGCCAAATCCAATGAAGCCGACCGGAATTTCATGTCGACGTGCCTACAGACGGCGAATTGGCTGACCAAAAGTCTTGAACAAAGAGCGCGGACGATCCTCAAGGTATCGAGCGAGATCGTGCGCCAGCAAGACGCTTTCTTCGCGCATGGCGTCGAGCATTTGCGGCCGTTGAACCTCAAGACGATCGCCGAAGCGATTGGCATGCATGAATCGACCGTATCGCGCGTCACCTCGAATAAATATATGGCGACGCCGCGCGGCCTCTTCGAGCTGAAGTATTTCTTCACCGCCTCGATCGCCTCGCAAGATGGCGGCGATGCGCATTCCGCCGAATCGGTGCGCTTCCGAATCAGGCATATGATCGATCAGGAGAGCCCGGCGGAGATATTGTCCGACGACGCGATTGTCGCGAGGCTCAAGGACGCCAATATAAATATCGCGCGGCGCACGGTCGCGAAATATCGCGAAAGCCTGAAAATTCCGTCATCGGTGGAGCGTCGGCGCGCGAAGGCCTGAGCGCAAGGATCGAACGCCCGGGGTTCGGCGGCTCCGGGCGCGTTTTGCCGATCAGTAAACTCTGCGATGCACGTGAACGCCGCGCCGGGGCGCGTAGACGTGGCGATGGCCGACAACGGCGCCGTGAGGCCCGGCGCAGCCGGCGCGATAGACTCCGCGGGCGCAGACCACGGCGTTCGCATCGCTCGCCGAGGCCATTGCGGCGCCGATTGCAACGAGGGCTGCAAATGAGAGTGTGATCGCAAGCTTCATTTTGGGTCTCCTGACAAGCGCCTTTCTTCCGAGGCGCGCGGTTCGAGCAGAGTCTTAATGGTATTGCATTAAAGCTTGATGATAAAACCTCCCTCGCCGCCGACCACGATCTTTTCCGGTCATTGTGTGAGCAAAGGCGGACCTCTTACCGCGACGGAATGCGCGGTAAGGTGCGTGCCGAAGGTCGAAGTCAGGCGAAAAACTCACACCACCTTGAGTTGAGCGATCCGCAGCGGAACAGGCGGATGCGAGTAGTAAAACAGCGCGTAAAGTCGATCCGGCGTCAGAGTCGATAAATTGTCGCGCGAAAGCCTCGTCAGGGCGCTGATCATGGGCTGCGCGCCGACCATTTTCTTCGCAAAAGCGTCGGCTTGGAACTCGGCGCGGCGCGACAGCCAGCTCGTCAAGGGCGAAAGCAGGTGCAAGACCGGCCCCATCGCAGTTAGGATGATCACCAAGACCAGGCCGGGATCGTCGGGCAGATCGAACTGGTTCGCCAATCCACCGGCCGAGAAAGCCCAATGAAGGACGGCGAAACCGAGGAAAGTAAGCGCGGCCGACTGCGCGATGAGCTGAGCGATATGGCCGAGCTTATAGTGCCCGAGCTCATGCGCCAGAATGGACTCGATTTCCTCTGGCGTATGTTTTTCCAACAGCGTGTCGAAGAAGACGATGCGCTTGGCCTTCCCTAAGCCGGAAAAATAGGCGTTGCCATGCGCCGAACGTTTGGAGGCGTCCATGACGAACAGGCCCTTCGATTCGAATCCGCATTTGGCGAGCAAGGCTTCGATGCGCGTCTTCATTGGCCCGTCGGGCATGGGCGTGAATTTATTGAACAAAGGCGCGATGAAAGCGGGATAAACGACCATCATCGCGATCATGATCGCCATCAAGGCGGCCCAGCCGAAGAGCCACCATAGATTCGGCATGGCGCGCAGGAGCGCGAACAGGCCATAAAGCAGAGGGACGACGAGGACGAGCTTAAGCGCCGCGCCCTTGACTTGGTCGCGTAGAAAAATGCCTGGGGTGGTGCGGTTGAAGCCAAACCGAGCCTCCAGCCAGAATGTGCTGAAGATCGTGAAGGGCAGGTTGAGCAAATAGCCGACCGCCGCGACGCAGACCACGACAGCGACGCTGCGGGAGAGGCCGGGCGGCGCAATCTGCGCTAGTAGGGCGTAGACTGGAGCAAGCAAGAGAGCGAGCCAAACTATGGCGACGACCGTATCGAAAATGGTTTCGATAATGTCCAGCCGCGTGCGGGCCAAAGTGTAGTCCGCCGCCCGCTTATGCTCCTCCAGGCTCACCTGATCGGCAAAGTCGACGGGAACGCGCTCGCGATGCGCGATGACGGAGGCGGCTTGACGGCGCTTCAAATAAACGCCGAGCGCCCCGGATAGGAAAATGGCGAGATAAATTGTCGCGACGATCAGGCTCATTGAACAATTCCAAAAGATGCTGACGAAGCCGATATAGTTCGAGCAGATGGAATTGCGAGTCGATGGAGCGTGACGGATGCAGCCCGCGCCAAATCGCTGCGCGCATTCAGCTGGCTTATGTCAAATTGCGTTCGAGTTCCGTCAGGTCAAACAAAGCCGCGTGCTGCCGGGCGTTCGCCGCACCGGAAAGCTCGAGAGTCTAACCGGACTAAAGAGGTTTTCCTGATCTCTAAAGGAAGAAATTGCTTAGGCGCTGGCTGCCTGTTTCTTGACGATTTCGCGCTTGATCGCCAGGGCGCCGCTCGACAGGTCGCTGTCGGAGGCCTTCAGGAGAAAGGCGTCGAGGCCGCCGCGATGCTCGACCGAACGGAGCGCCGCAGCCGCGACGCGAAAGCGCAGCTTGCGCTGCAAGACGTCCGAGATCAACGTCACATTGCAGAGGTTCGGCAGGAACCGGGTCCGCGTCTTGTGGTTCGAATGGCTGACCAGATTGCCGGTCTGGACGGCTTTTCCGGTCAATTCGCAACGGCGGGACATGGTTTTTCCTCTAAGAATTCGGACGTTGCCGCGTTTTTCTCGACAAAGCCATCGGCCGTTGGCCAAACGCGTCTTCCACAAAGCGCTATGGGAAGACAAGCCTCTTAGTCGAGGCTGGTTGCGGCGTCAAGGCGCTGTTCGTCCCTGCGCGACGAAGCGGCCGCGGTCTTAAGGTTAAAACACCATTAACCGCATCTTGCTAGTTTGCAGCTCATTCGCTGCCGTTGCGTCGCCAGAGCTTTTCCGACGATCGGTCTCAACGCATCTTTG
This sequence comes from Methylocapsa polymorpha, assembly GCF_045689225.1. Classification (GTDB taxonomy): domain Bacteria; phylum Pseudomonadota; class Alphaproteobacteria; order Rhizobiales; family Beijerinckiaceae; genus Methylocapsa; species Methylocapsa polymorpha. Next base: position 3,334,108 of record NZ_CP136862.1, read on the forward strand.
GATTGGATGAACTAAATCCGATCGATCAAGGACTGCGCAGATCAATCAAGTCGGCGCCTGCTCCAGGGCGGCCGCGCGATGGCGGCGGCGATGCGGCAGCGGCGGGGTTTGATGCGGACGACCTCCACTTTCACGGTTTTCGATCACATCCCCGAGGCCCTGCGCATTTTCGTGGCGCGTCGGGGCGCCGAGATGGCGGGCTTTGGCCTTGTCGCCGCCGCGACGGCCTTGGCCTTGGCCTTGCTGTCCTGGTCGGTCACCGATCCGAGCTTCAATCACGCGACCGCCGGGCCGGTGCGCAACCTTCTTGGCCCGGCGGGAGCGATTGTCGCCGATCTCGTCATGCAGATGCTCGGCCTCGCGTCGATCGCGCTTCTGCTCCCGCTCGGATTCTGGGGCTATCGCCTCTTGACCGCGCGGCGGCTCGAACGGATCAAGACCCGCGCCGTCCTGTGGCTTCTTGGCGGCGTCTTCTCTGCTGGTCTCGCGTCGTTCCTCCCGGTCACCGCCAGATGGCCTTTGCCGACCGGCCTCGGCGGCGTCGTGGGCGACGCCATTCTCGTGGTCCCAAACCGGCTCTTCGCTCATTTCGGAGCCGGGATGCTCGTGGTCGCTGGATGTCTGGCCGCCGCGGCAATCCTTTCCCTTTCCGCCTGCGTCGGTCTGCGCAATTACGGCGAAACCGAGCTTGAAGACGACGAGGAGGAGGACGAGCCAAAGCAAGGCCGGCGCATTCGGCCGGCGCTGGAAGACGAGGATCTAGCCGGCGAGCCGGGTTTCGCGCTCGTTTCGATCGGCGCTCTGATTCATGCCGGCCTGAGCCTAAAGGCGGCTCTGGCGCGCTTCTTCGCGCCGGCGCGCCCGCGCCGCCGAGGCGGCAGCGCCGGCGCAGCGCATATGGGGAGTCCGCCCCACGCGCGCCGATGGCGGAATCGACCGGCCGCTCGATCTTGCGGTCGAGCCGCTGCAATGGCCGGAGCCCTTGTTTGCCGATTCGGGCTTCGACGCAGCCGACTACGCGCCGCCTCTGGCCCGCGCCGCGCGCGACCAGAGCAAAGCCGCGGGCGGCCGTCGCCTGAACGAAGCGGAGATCTCGGCCAGAACCGCCGGATCATCGGCCCGGCGCCCGCGGCGGTCAAGCCAGGGCAGCGCGCCCTCAAGGAAGCGCGTCCCTCCATGCTCGATCGGCTGGCGCGGCGGGACTATCTCCTGCCGCCGCTTCACATGTTGGCGGAAGCGAAAAAGACCGTGACGAACAAGGTCTCGGAGGACGCCCTCAGCCAGAACGCCAGGCTCCTCGAAGGCGTGCTCGAGGATTTCGGCGTCAAGGGCGAGATCATCAATGTCCGTCCAGGTCCCGTCGTGACGCTTTATGAGCTTGAGCCCGCGCCCGGCATCAAATCCTCGCGGGTTATAGGCCTCGCCGACGACATCGCCCGCTCGATGTCGGCGATTTCCGCCCGCGTCGCTGTGGTTCAGGGCCGCAACGCCATCGGCATCGAGCTGCCGAACCAGCGCCGCGAAACCGTCTTCTTGCGCGAATTGCTTGGGTCCGAGGATTTCGAGCAGAGTAAGCACAGACTCGCCATTGCGCTTGGAAAGACGATCGGCGGCGAGCCGATCATCGTCGATCTCGCCCGCATGCCGCATCTTCTCGTGGCGGGAACCACGGGCTCGGGGAAGTCGGTCGCGATCAACACGATGATCCTGTCCTTGCTCTACCGGCTTCGGCCGGAGGAATGCCGGCTCATCATGGTCGATCCGAAAATGCTCGAGCTCTCCGTCTATGACGGCATCCCGCATCTCCTGACTCCCGTCGTCACCGACCCGAAAAAAGCGGTCGTCGCGCTGAAATGGGCGGTCCGCGAAATGGAGGACCGTTACAAGAAAATGTCCAAGGTCGGCGTCCGCAACATCGAAGGCTTCAACGCGCGCGTGACGGAGGCGGCGGCGAAGGGCGAGACGATCATGCGGACGGTTCAGACGGGCTATGACCGTGAGACCGGCGAGGCCATCTATGAACACGAGGCGATGGAGCTTTCGGTTCTGCCTTTCATTGTCGTGATCGTCGATGAAATGGCCGATCTGATGATGGTCGCCGGCAAGGACATCGAGGGCGCGATCCAACGCCTCGCCCAGATGGCGCGCGCGGCGGGCATTCACCTCATCATGGCGACGCAAAGGCCCTCGGTCGACGTCATCACCGGCACGATCAAGGCGAATTTTCCGACCCGCATCTCATTTCAGGTCACCTCCAAGATCGACAGCCGCACAATTCTTGGTGAACAGGGCGCCGAACAGCTTCTTGGCCAAGGCGACATGCTCTACATGGCGGGCGGCGGGCGAATCTCGCGCGTGCACGGCCCCTTCGTCGCCGACGGCGAGGTCGAAAAAGTGGTCGCCCATTTGAAAACCCAGGGCCAGCCGGACTATCTCGACGCCATCACCGAGGAGGAGCCGGGCGACGGCGACGATGGCGAGGGGCCTGCGCCTGGGAGCATGGACGCCGAGGAATCAGGCGATCTTTACGACCGCGCCGTGAATATCGTCTTGCGCGATCGGAAATGCTCGACGAGCTATATCCAGCGACGCCTGTCGGTCGGCTATAATAAGGCGGCTTCCCTCGTCGAGCGGATGGAGAAGGAAGGCGTTGTCGGCGCCCCCAATCATTCGGGCAAGCGCACGATCCTCGTTGGCGGGGGAATCGATCGCGGCGCGTTTGACGTTGCAGCCGAGGGGTGAGCCTCGGCGCGCCGCCAGGGACCGAGGCCAACGCAAGTCAGAGAGTCTGGGCAGGCTGACCCCTTTCCAAGAGCGGATTTAACAACCTTTGCCTTGCGTGATCTTAAGAGTTTGACCCGTTTGCGGCTATGCTTCCGGGCAAATCCATGCTTCCGCTTGAGAGACGGAGCTATCGGGGAGCGGGCGCAACACAATTTGCAAGCGACAAAGCTTATGCTCGACAACGCGCGCGACATGGCGGGAGGCCGACGCCGCGCCGCCGATATGCTCATGCCGGCGAAAAACGAAGGCAGGCCCACGATCCGATTTCCTCGGAGCGGATCCTAGCCTAATGTATAAAATATCTCGACCAGGGGTAGGATCATGAAAGTTGCATTGGTCCATGAGTGGCTTACGACCTATGCGGGATCGGACAAAGTGCTGGCGGAGATCATTTCGCTCTTTCCGGATGCCGACCTATTCTGTCTGATTGATTACTTGCCGGAAAATGAAAGGGCGGCTTTCGCCAAGACCAAGATCAGAACGTCGTTTCTTCAAAGAATCCCGTTCTCCAAACATCTTTATCGCCATCTTTTTCCGCTGATGCCATTGGCGATCGAACAGCATGATTTGTCGGACTATGATCTCGTCATATCGAACAGCCATGCGGTCGCCAAAGGCGTGCTGACGGGAGCTGACCAATTGCATATTTGCTATTGCTATACGCCGATACGGTATGCTTGGGACTTTCAGCATCAATATCTAGCCGAGTCGAAGCTCACGAAGGGGTTTCGAAGCGCCTTGGTTCGCTATCTTTTGCATCGCATGCGCATATGGGATTCGCGAACCTCCAATGGCGTTGATCATTTTATTGCTTGCTCCGGTTATATCGCGCGCCGGATATGGAAAGTATACCGGCGTCCCTCCACCGTGATTTATCCGAATGTTGAAGTAGATGATTTCGTGATCGGCCCTGGCCCGCGCGAGGACTTTTATTTTACCTCCTCCAGAATGGTTCCTTATAAGCAAATCCAATTGATCGTAGAGGCTTTTGGCCGAATGAAGGATCGAAAACTGGTCGTCATAGGCACAGGCCCGCTTTTCAAGCAAATCCAAGCGGAAGCGACGAGCAATGTGAGCGTCCTCGGATTCCAACCATTTCCTGTTCTTCTGAAATATATGCAAAAAGCGAGATGCTTCATATTCGCGTCGGAAGAGGATTTCGGGATCGCTCCGCTGGAGGCTCAGGCCTGCGGCACGCCGGTCTTGGCCTTTGGGAAGGGCGGGGCGCGAGAAACCGTTGTCGATGGCGTGACCGGACTTTTCTTCTCGGAGCAAACGCCTCAAGCTATTTGCGAGGCTGTGGAAAGGTTTGAAAGCATAGAGCACAAGTTTGACCCTGAACGCATCAGGGAGCATGCGAGGGGTTTCTCGACGGAAATATTCAAAGCAAAGTTTCGTTCATATGTTGATGCGAAATGGGCCGAGCATCAGCAAAAGGTCACGTCATATCCGCACGAATAATTTCAATAAATAGGATTATCCATGAAAACCGCACTCATCACAGGGGTGACAGGTCAAGACGGCGCGTACTTGTCTAGATTTCTCCTGAACCGCGGCTACAAAGTATACGCGACATATAGGCGCTCCAGCACGCCCAATTTTTGGCGAATCCAGGAACTCGGCGTCTTCGAGCATCCAAACCTGCATTTGCGGGAATATGATCTCACCGACTTGAGCACTGGGTTGCGGCTCATCGAGGCGACTGAGCCGGATGAAATTTACAACCTCGCGGCTCAGACCTTCGTCCATGTCTCCTTTGATCAGCCTATTGCGACGGGACAGATGACGGGACTGGGACCTGTTTATCTCCTCGAGGCTATTCGCGCCGTCAATCCTCGCATTCGTTTCTATCAAGCCTCATCCGCCGAAATGTTTGGGGCGGCGCAATGTATTCCGCAAGACGAAGCGACGCCGTTTTATCCGCGGAGCCCCTATGGAGCCGCCAAGCTTTACGCGCATTGGATGACCGTGAATTATCGGGAGGCCTATGGCATTTTCGCCGCGTCGGGGATCCTCTTCAACCACGAGTCGCCGCTTCGCGGTCCCGAGTTTGTGACCCGCAAGATGAGCATCGCGGTCTCCCGCATTTGCGCGGGGCTGCAGAAGACGGTCGAACTGGGCAATCTCGGCTCCATCCGCGATTGGGGCTATGCGGAGGAATATGTGGAAGGGATGTGGCTGATGCTGCAGGCCGCGGAGCCTGACACATTTGTCCTGGCCACCAATCACGCCGAAACCGTGCGCGATTACGCGACCATGTCCTTTCGCGCGGCGGGCGTAGAATTGGAATGGGTCGGGAGCGGGGACCAGGAGCGGGGCGTCGCGGCGTCGAATGGCGCGACCCTGGTTCAGATCAATCCGCGGTTCTACCGTCCGTCGGAAGTCGAGATATTGATCGGCAACCCTGAAAAAGCGCGGGCGAAATTAGGGTGGGAGCCAAAAACCTCTCTCGACCGCCTTTGCTCGATGTTGGTGAAGGCGGACATCGAACGCGTCGCCCAAAACAAGTCAATTTACTTGGGCCGTTCTTAACCGGGGCGCTGATGCTATGTAGCATTACAAGGTGTTGTCGCGACTCGTAAAAGGACTTCGCGACTCATAAAACGCATTGGGCGCCCTTTGCGGCAATTATGCCGCCAGACTTTTGGAGCGGCGCTCGATCTCGCGACGACGTCCTCCGACAAACCGCGATGTTCTATGGACAGAGCGAGGTCTTGGCTTTTGGATCGAAAGGAGGAGCGGGTCTTGCCAAGGCTCCGCTAGACCTCGCGTCCCATTAAGGCCATATCAACTTTCTAATCGTGAAGCTTCACGATCTTAGAGGCGATTTTCATGAAACAAGCGGTACGGATAATTCTCGCCATATGCCTCGGCCTCGCCGGCGCGGTCGAGCTTCGCGCCGAGGCCGCGGTGACGAATCCGCGGCCGCCCAAGCCAGCCGCCGCGCCCGCTCCGGCCAAGGCCTTTGTCCCGCTCGAACCCTTGATTGCCGTCCAGAAGGCCAATGACTATTTCAACGCCGCCTCGACAATGGTCGGCGATTTCGTTCAGATCGGCCCCGACGGCCGGCGCTCCGAAGGGAAGATCTTCGTCCAGCGGCCGGGGAAATTGCGCTTCGAATACGCCCAGCCCGCGACCTTGGAGATCGTCGCTGACGGTCTTTCTGTCGCGGTGCATGACCGCAAGACAGCGACCAAGGACATTTATTTCATCAGCCAGACGCCGTTGAAGTTCCTTCTAAAGGATCACGTCGACCTCAATAGCGACGTCAAGATCGTCGATGTGACGAGCGACCCGAACGCCGTCACCATCGTGGTCGAGGACAAGGCCACCTTTGGCGGAACGTCGCGCATCAAGCTCGTGTTCGATCCGGCAAAGTTCACGTTGAAGCAATGGCAGATCACCGATCCGCAAGGCTATGAGACTCTGATCTCTCTCTTCAATGTCGATCTGTCGAAAAAGCCGGATCCGGCCCTGTTCCAGATCACTCAGGAAAGAATGCTGAACACGAATAATTGACATCGAAATGCCCGGCGCAAGGATGGCGCGGCGGCTTGAATCGCATCGCGCAGGCGCCTACCTAACTACCATGAGAGCGATGTAACTGGTCAGGCGTATCCCCCCGTTTCGTCTAGATCAGCTTTCATCGGACCCCTCCCGGTGAAAAGTCGCTCCTAGAGGGCGTCCGGCCGCAAGCCGGGCGCCCATCTTTTTGTCATTCCTGGCTAGCTCCAAACAATATTGTGGGCTGCTTGCGCTTCGCGCTTGCGGCTCGGGCTCCAGCATGGTCAATCGCCGGAGCATGTTCCGAAAAAGCTGATCGACTTTTTCAATCAGAACATGCTGCATCTCTTTAAATTTGAGCGTGTCCTTATCGATCAAATGATTCCATTTGATCGGGACGCGCTCTCGTGCGTTGGCCGCGGAGTTCGACATGCGCCTGAGTTTCGCCACCTGGAACATCAACTCGGTCCGTCTGCGCATCGATCTCGTCTCCAGGCTCCTGCGCGAATATGCGCCCGATGTGCTTTGCCTGCAGGAGACGAAATGCCGCGATAGCGAGTTTCCGCTCGCCGATTTTCATAAGCTCGGCTATGCGCATGTCGCCATCAATGGACAGAAGGGCTATCACGGCGTGGCGGTCGCCTCTAAGCTTCCCTTTGGCGAAATCGACCGCCGCGAATTCTGCGAGAAGGGCGACGCCCGCCACATCGCGGTGACGCTGAACCCGCACGATGGCCGCGCCATAGAGCTGCATAATTTCTACGTGCCCGCCGGCGGCGATGAGCCCGATCCGATCATCAATCCGAAATTCGCCCATAAGCTCGCATTTCTCGATGAAATGGAGCAATGGATGACCTCCAAAAAGATCGCCGGCAAGGACGCGATCATGGTCGGCGATCTCAATATCGCGCCGCTCGAGACGGATGTTTGGAGCCATAAGGCGCTGCTGCGCGTCGTCAGCCATACCCCCATCGAAGTCGAGAAGCTTGGCCGCGTGCTGGAAGCCGGGCCCTGGGTCGACGCGCTGCGCCATCATGTTCCGCGAGAGGAAAAGCTTTACACGTGGTGGAGCTACAGGGCGCAGGACTGGTCGAAGTCCGACAAAGGCCGGCGGCTCGATCATGTCTGGGTCAGCGAGAGCCTCAAGCCGAACCTCGGCGGAATGCAGGTTTTGCGCGAGAGCCGGGGATGGGAGCGCCCATCCGATCACGTGCCGGTAATCGTTCACTTCGATTTGTGAGGCGCGGCCTTTTCGTCTTCGGCTGGCGCAAAAGCGCTTTGCCGCAGGGCGTCGAGCTCGCGGGTGAAATCCGAGAGCCTTGCCGCGAGGCATCGTCTCAGCCGCTCCGCGCTACGCGGATATTCGTGCAGAACGCGATGGAAGAGCTGCCTGGAAATGCGCAAGACGCTCGACGGCTCGCGCGCGATCGCCGTCGCCGGCCGCAGCGTCTGCGTCAACATGGCGATGTCGCCAATGAGCGCGGGAGGCCTGACGATACGCGCCGTTGAGGCGCCGAGATCGGAGGCGTCGAGAGCGATCGAGCCCGAGAGCACGACGAAGCCGCCGTTTGAAGGCTCGTCGCGGCGAAACAGAACATCGCCGGCGCGAAGTATCCGGGTTTCGGCTGAAAAGGCGATCAGCCGCAAAGCGTCGGGCTCGAGCGCCGCGAATGTGGCGTTGCGGCTGAGTTTCCCTATATCATCTTCCAACGCCATCGCCGCGCCTTCCGGGCTCGAAAACATGAACGCATTTTCGAGCGAAGCGGACGCAAGCTCGCATGGCCATGAGGCTCATGGCACAAGCTTATAGCCGCCGGCCTCGGTGATAAGAAGCTGCGCCTTGGCCGGATCGCGCTCGATCTTTTGCCGCAACCGATAGATATGCGTCTCCAGGGTGTGCGTGGTCACGTTGGAGTTATAGCCCCAAACCTCGCGCAGAAGCACTTCCCTGGTGACGACTGCTTGTCCGGCGCGATAGAGAAAGCGCAGAATGGCGGTTTCTTTCTCAGTCAGGCGAAGCTTGCCGCCGGTTTCGCCGATAAGATGCTTCGCGCTCGGCTGGAACGTATATTGGCCGATCCGGAACAGAGCCTCTTCATTGGTCTCGTGCTGGCGCAGATGCGCCCGCATGCGCGCGAGAAGGACGGCGAAGCGGAAAGGCTTGGTGACGTAATCATTCGCGCCCGCGTCGAGGCCTTGCACCGTGTCCCACTCGGTGTCATGCCCGGTGAGCATGATGATCGGATTCTTGAAGCCCTCCTCGCGCATGCGCTTGACCGCTTCGCGGCCGTCCATGTCCGGCAGGCCGACGTCCATGATGACGAGGTCCGGAGGCTCCTTGCGCGACGCGGTGAGGGCGCCTTGCGCCGAATCCGCATGGACGGCGGAAAATTCCTCATGCAAGGCGAGCTGTTCGGCCAAGGCCGCGCGCAGATCCGCGTCGTCGTCTGCAATCAGGATTTTGAGAACCTGGGTCATGGACTTGTCCTTGATGGATCCCGCATCATCGCGCCCCGCCCAATGATCGGCATGTATTCGAACGCTCGTCCCCCGCCCAGTCGAGCAAAACCTCCTCAGATGTCGTCGCGTTCACCCGCAAGAGACTCCTTTGCTTTCTACTGCTTGGCAAGCGTTAAAGCACATTTGGCGCGAAGCTGCTCGGAAAATGCACAGGGAAACAAGAGGCTTCGATGTGGCCCGCCGTAAGAACCCCGGGAAATTCCCGTGCGCCGAGAAAGTGCGCCTCCGCCCGACCCCAGGTCGCATCTAGCAAAGCTTGCAGGAATTTAAAGTCTTGCGGGATTTCCAACGCCAATCTGCCGGGCCGTAAGACGGCCAGCTCAGACCCAAGGATAGTCAAGCGCAGTCTCCGCCGCCTCACCGTGACGCTCTCGCCAGCGCAAGCTCGAGGGGAAATGTTTCGCTCAGGGAGGCTGCGCGCCGGTCCGGTCGTGATTCGCTGCGCCATAGGCGCCGGCCGGATCGGACGCGACAAAAGGGAAGGCGATCATGCCACGCCGACCGGAGAGTTCCGTCTTTTCTTCGGCCTTTACAGGGCGGACCGCATGCCGCGCAACGCGACGCTTTTGCCAATGCGGCCGGTCCGCCCGCATGACGGCTGGTGCGACGATCCTGACAGCTCGGGCTATAACCGCCCCGTGCGCCTGCCTTGCAAGGCCTCTCACGAAAAATTGTGGCGCGACGACCATCTCTACGATGTGGTGATCGTGCTCGACTACAATATTTTCCCACGCCGCAAGTCTCGCGGCAGCGCGATTTTTCTTCACTGTGCGCGGCCGGATCTCGCGCCGACCGAAGGATGCGTCGCGCTTCATCCCGACGATCTGCGCCGGCTGCTGCCGCGGCTTTCCCGCAAGACGGCGCTTACGGTCCGCTGAGGCTGCTATCGGCGGCGCGATTGCGCCCCGCAGGCTTCGAACCTATTTTTGACCTCAAGCGACGAGCGCTTTGCGACGAAGGAGCGGGCCATGGCTTGGATTGACGTTTTGTCCGCTGCGGATCTCAAGGCGAAGGGCAAGACCGTCGTCCGGCTAGACGGACGCCAGATCCTTCTGGTGCAGAACGGGACCGACATCTTCGCTTGCGCCAATCGCTGCCCTCATGAAGGCTACCCTTTGTCCGAAGGGACCTTGTCGAACGGCTGCGTGCTGACCTGCAATTGGCATAATTGGAAATTCGATCTCGCTTCGGGCGCCACGCTCATCGGCGGCGACCGATTGCCGCTTTATCCGGCGCGGATCGAGGCCGATCGCGTCTGGCTCGACCTGTCGCCGCCGGATGCAGCTCGGCGCCGCGATGAGATCCTGGCCGACCTCGAGCAAGCCTTGGAGGATATGGATCAGCAGCGCCTGGTGCGCGAGACCGCGAGATTGGGCCAGCTCGGCGCTGACCCTGTCGACGCGGTTCGCCGCGCCATCCCTTGGGTCGCCCACCGTCTGGAGTTCGGGACTACGCATGCGATCGCCGGCGCGGCGGAGTGGCTGCGCCTCTACGATGGCGCTGCGACGGCGCCGGACGAAAAGCTCGCCGCCCTCGGCGAGATCCTCGGCCATATCGCCGACGACGGCCATGGCGCAAAGCGCTTTCCTTTCCCGGCTGGCGAAGCGGCTTGGAGCGAGGCCGGTTTCCTCGAAGCGATCGAGGCGGAAGATGAGGCCCGAGCTATCGCGCTCATGCGCGGCGCTTTGAGCGCCGGGCTGACGGCGACGGAGCTTCTGTCCACGCTGCTCGCTGCGGCGCTGGCGCATTACAATGATTTCGGCCACTCGGCGATCTATTCGGTCAAGACCGCCGATCTCGCGCGGAGGCTTGGGCGTGAGGCCGAGTCCGAGCTTCTGCTCTTGCTGACGCGAAGCCTTGCCTATGCGACGCGCGAGGACCTGCTGCCGGAGTTTTGCGCCTATGCCGCGCGTCTCGCCGCGTGGGGCGCGGCGCTTGAGCCTTGTCCGCCTTTGGCTCCGGCGAGCCTATCGGAGATTTCGCCCAAGATGGCGATGGGAATCGTCGCTTCTTGGGGCGCGCGGCATCCGCCCGAGAGTATTTTCGCGGCGCTTGTCGAGCGCGCGGCCTGGCAGCTTCTTCACGCGGACGAGAGGCTTTTGACGCGGGTCGACGGCAAGATCGCCGACAATGTCGGCTGGCTCGATTTCACCCATGCGCTGACCTTCGCCGACGCTGGGCTCTACGCGGCGCGGCTCGCGCCTGATCTTTGGCCCGCAGTCCTGCTTCAGCTCGCCTGTTTCGTCGGACGCAATGACGCTTACACTGATCTCTCGCTCGATGCGGCGCCTTATGCGATCGCCAACATTGACGGGTTTCTCGCGGCGAGCACGCGCGCGCTTTTCGATCATGGACGGGAGCGCTTTATCGTCTCGGTGCATCTGCTCAAGACTTTGCTTGCCGGCAAGGCGCTGATCGAAGCTTTGCCGGACTGTGCGCCATCGCTGGCTGCTGGCCTGAACCGTCTCCTGCATGCGCGCATGAAAGGCCGCCACGTGCTGCGCACGGCGCGTCAGATGTTGGCCCTGGTCGAGCAGGAGTAGGGCGCGAGCAGGACCGAGTCATGGTTTGCGACGAAAGCAGCTGAATTGGAAATGCTGCGTGACGCCCGAAGGCGTCACATGGTCATAGCGACGCGAATCGTAGAGCGCGAAGCCGGCGCCGAAGACCGCTCCGATCGACGCCGCGTCATGTCGCTGGACCGGCAGGCCGCTGCAGCGCTCCGGCCCGTCCAGCGCGAAAGTTCCAATGACCACATGTCCGGCCGGGCGGACCGCCTTTGCAACCCTTTCGGCGTAAGCCCGGCGGTCGGAGGCTTCGGTAAGGAAATGAAAGGCCGCGCGGTCGTGCCAAAGCGCATAGGTTTCCGATGGCTCCCATGTGGTCACGTCGGCGGCGATCCATGCTGCCTGTCCAGACTTCGATCTGAGCCGAGCCCTGGCGGTCGCCAGCGCCTTTTCGGATAGGTCGAGGACCGTTATCGATGCGAAGCCTTCGTCCAACAGGGCGTCAACCAGTCGCGACGCGCCGCCGCCTATGTCGATGATTGGGTCGCTGAGTCCTATCCCCGCGGCATGAATAAGATCGAGCGAGACGGCCGGGCGCTCCTCGAACCAGCTTACCTCCCGGTCGGCCTTAGTTTCGTAAATATGCTCCCAATGAGCCTGCCGGGCGATCGTCAAGCTCCGCCTCCCGTAAGTCCGCTGAACGCTCGCGTCATCTCGGCCCGAAAATGGCGCTGCCGACGCGAATATGGGTCGCGCCCAACTGGATCGCCAGCTCGAAATCGGCGCTCATCCCCATTGAAAGCGTCGCGATCCCGTTGCGCTTGGCGATCTGGCTCAAAAGCGCGAAATGCGGCGAGGCCTGGTCATTGACCGGCGGAATGCACATGAGGCCTGAAATTTCGAGGCCATGCGTCTTGCGGCAAGTTTCGATGAAGGCGTCGGCCTCGTCCGGCAAAACCCCGGCCTTCTGCGGCTCAGCGCCGGTATTGACCTGAACATAGAGGCGCGGATGGCGCCCGGTCTTCCTGATTTCTTCGGCGAGCGCCTTGGCGATTTTCTCCCGGTCCACCGTCTCGATCACATCGAAAAAGGAGACAGCCTCATGCGCCTTGTTGGACTGCAAGGGGCCGATGAGGTGCAGCTCGAGGTCTTGATGGCGCTGGCGTAGCGGCGGCCATTTCTCCATTGCCTCCTGAACCCGGTTCTCGCCGAAGATCCGCTCTCCGGCCTCGATGACCGGCTCGATGTCTTTTGCGCCATAAGTCTTTGAAACGCAGACGAGGGCGATCTCCTCGGGCCTGCGGCCGGCGTCGCGCGCCGTGCGGGCGATACGCGCCCGAACTTCGGCGAGACGATCGAGCGTGGTTTGCAAAAGGTTTACGCTTTGCGCAGATGGTGTTTGCGCGGATGGCGTCTTTTGGTCGGATGACGCATTTGGGTCGGACGGTTCTGGTCGCAAAACTCTTGCCTTTCAATCATGCGGCGGCGGCTCGAAACGAGACCCGCGGATGCGTCTGGGGGTTGCAATAAGATTGACCCGCCGGTCCAAATAATGCTGTGTACGCCTCTATTGACGTCAATAATCCAAACCCCTTCGACAATCGGAAATCATGGACTTCGAGCGCTACAACGCCCGTGAAACGGAACCCAAATGGCGCGAGCTTTGGGATGAATCCGGCACGTTTCGCACCCTCAACGACGATCCGCGGCCAAAATATTACGTCCTCGAGATGTTTCCCTATCCTTCGGGCCGGATTCACATGGGGCATGTCCGCAATTACACGATGGGCGATGTGATCGCGCGATACAAGCGCGCGCGGGGGTTCAACGTGCTCCACCCCATGGGATGGGACGCTTTCGGGATGCCGGCCGAGAACGCGGCCATGCAGAACAAGAGCCATCCGGCCGCTTGGACCTACGCCAATATTGCGAGCATGCGGGCGCAGCTCAAGTCCATGGGCCTGTCGCTCGATTGGTCGCGCGAGATCGCCACCTGCGATCCGAGCTATTACAAACATCAGCAAGGGATGTTTCTCGATTTTCTCGCCGCCGGCCTCGTCGATCGCAAGCAGTCCAAAGTCAATTGGGACCCGGTCGACCACACTGTTCTCGCCAATGAGCAGGTCATTGACGGGCGCGGCTGGCGCTCGGGCGCTCTCGTCGAGCAGCGCGAGCTGACGCAATGGTTTTTCAAGATCAGCGACTACGCCGAGGATCTCCTGAAATCCCTCGACGATCTTCCGCGCTGGCCGGAAAAGGTCCGCCTGATGCAGGCGAACTGGATCGGCCGCTCCGAAGGCCTGCTCATCCGCTTCGAGCTTGCGCCGGGGCAAAGCGCGGCTTCGAGCGAAATCGAAGTCTACACGACAAGGCCCGATACTTTGTTCGGCGCGAAATTCATCGCGCTTGCGCCAGACCATCTGCTGGCGGCGGAATGCGCCAAGTCGGACCCGGCGCTCGCCGCCTTCGTCGCTGATTGCCGCCATGTCGGCACGTCGGAGGCCGCGATCGAGAGCGCGGAAAAGAAAGGCTATGACACCGGGCTCAAGGTCTTCCATCCTTTCGATTCGGATTGGCGTCTGCCCGTCTATGTCGCCAATTTCGTTCTGATGGACTATGGGACCGGCGCGATCTTCGGCTGCCCGGCGCATGATCAGCGCGACCTCGATTTTTCCAACAAATATGGCCTCGGGAATACGCCCGTCGTCTGCCCGCCGGACGTCGATCCCGCCTCTTTCGTGATTTCTGACGCGGCCTATGACGGCGATGGAGTTTTGATCAATTCGCGCTTTCTCGATGGGCTGACGATCGAGAGTGCGAAGGAGGAGGTCGCGCGGCGCCTCGAAGCGAGCACCATCGGGAATCGGCCGCAAGCCAAGCGCCAGGTCAATTACCGGCTGCGTGACTGGGGGATCTCGCGCCAGCGCTATTGGGGCTGTCCGATCCCGATCATTCATTGCACGGCGTGTGGCGCGATCCCGGTTCCCGCCACCGATCTCCCGGTCGAATTGCCCAAGGATGTTTCTTTCGACGAGCCCGGCAATCCGCTGGACCGCCACCCGACCTGGAAACATGTTGCCTGTCCGACTTGCGGCGGGCCGGCGCGGCGCGAGACGGACACGATGGACACCTTCGTCGATTCGTCCTGGTATTTCGCCAGATTCACCGACCCTTGGAACGAAGCCGCGCCAACGAGCGCGGGCGTGGTCGAACGCTGGTTGCCCGTCGACCAATATATAGGCGGGATCGAACATGCGATCCTGCATCTTCTCTACGCCCGTTTCTTCACCCGCGCGATGCAGGCGACCGGTCATGTCGGGGCGCTGAAGGAGCCGTTCGAAGGGCTCTTCACGCAAGGCATGGTCGTTCACGAGACCTATCGGTCGAAGCTTGGGGACTGGCTCAACCCGTCCGAAATCCGCATCGAGTCGCATCCCGAAGGCCGGCGCGCCTATCTCATCGACAGCAGCGAGGAAGCATCGATCGGCGCGATCGAGAAAATGTCGAAATCGAAGCGCAATACGGTGGACCCGGACGAGATTATCGGCAGTTTTGGCGCGGATACGGCGCGCTGGTTCGTGCTCTCGGATTCGCCGCCCGAACGCGATGTGATCTGGACCGAGGAGGGCGTCCAGGGTTCGGCGAAATTCGTCCAGCGCCTGTGGCGACTCGTCGGCGAGCTCGTCATCCTCGCCGCGCCGCGCGACGCCTCATGGCCCGCGAGCCTGTCGGAGCCGGCGGTCGCTATTCGCAAGGCGGCTCACGCCGCTTTGATCAAGGTCGAGGAGGACATTGAGCGGCTGCGCTTCAACCGCGCCATCGCGCAGGTGCATGATCTCGCGAACAAACTCTCGGCGGCGGTCGGCGCCATCGAGAGCGAAGACATAGGCCTCGACATGCGTTGCGCTTTTCGCGAGGCGGCCGAATTCCTGGTCCTCTGCTTTGCGCCGATGATGCCGCATCTCGCCGAGGAATGCTGGGCGCGGCTCGGCCATGCGGGCCTCGTTTCGGAGGCGCCTTGGCCTGTCGCCGACAGGACTCTCGTGGTCGAGGATACGATCGCTCTGCCTGTGCAGGTCAATGGCAAGAAACGCGGCGACCTCATCATAGCGCGCGATGCGGCGAATGAAGCGATCGAAGCGGCGACGCTTGCGCTCGACGCCGTCCAGCGCGCGCTCGAAGGCCGCCCGGTGAAGAAGATCATCATCGTTCCGCAAAGGATCGTGAATGTCGTCGTCTGATCGTATTGCGCGCGGTTGGAGCTTGGCCGGCCGACTGGCGGCGTTGCTCGCTGGCCTTGTCCTGGCGGGCTGCTTCCAGCCGCTCTACGGGCCGCTCAGCGCCGATGGCGACATCGCCGGCGAATTGCAGGCAATTGCGATCGATCCGATGCCGGAGCGGCTCGGGCATTATCTCGGCAATGAACTGATCTTCGCCCTCAATGGCACTGGCTCGAAGGTGACGCCGAAATACCGGCTCGCGATCAACCTGCGGGAAAACGCCCAGACTCCGTTGTTCGATACGGTGACCGGCTATCCGAGCGCGGCGACCATCATCGTCAGCGCCGACTATCGGCTGCTTCCGGCGCAAGGCGGCGAGCCCATCATGAGAGGGACGGTGACCACGATTGCGAGCTATGACCGCACGAGTCAGAGATTCGCCAATATTCGCGCCGCGCGCGACGCCGAGATTCGCGACGCGAAATCGCTCGCCGATCAGATTCGCACCCAAATCGCCGCCGGCTTCGCCGGGCGCGGATAGACCTGCCGATGGTCGCGGTCAAATCCTATGAGGCCGACCGCTTTCTCGCCCGCCCGCCCGCGCATGTCTTCCTGTACCTCGTTTTTGGCCCCGACGTGGGGCTCGTCTCTGAGCGGCGCCAAGCGCTCATTCGCCGCTTCGTCGAGGACCCGAAGGATCCGTTCCAGTTGATTCGCCTCGTAGGCGACGATCTTGCCGCCGACCCGCTCCGGCTCGCCGACGAAGCCAATACGATTCCACTTTTCGGGGGCAAGCGGGCGATCTCGATCGAGGCGCAGGGCAAAGCTTTCATCGCAGCGCTAGAGCCGGTTCTCGCGGCGCCGCCGCGCGATTGCGCCATCGTGATCGAAGCCGGCGCGCTGAAGAAGGACGCGGCGCTTCGCAAGCTTTGCGAGCGGGAGAAAAACGCCGCGGCGATCGAATGCTACCCTGATTCCGCCAAGGACATCGGCCAGCTGATCGACGCCGAAGTCGCGGCCGCTGGGCTTTCGATCGCCCCCGACGCCAAAGCTCTGCTGGTCTCCCTGCTCGGCCAGGACAGGTCTTCGACGCGCTCCGAGCTGACGAAGCTCGTGCTTTACGCCCATGGCGGCGGCGAAATCGGGCTCGATCACGTCGCGGCCATCGTCTCCGACGCCTCGAGCCTCGTCCTCGATCACGCCGTAAACGGGGCCTTTCAGGGCGATTTCGCCGCCCTCGACGTGGGCGCGCGCCGCGTTTTCATCGAAGGCGGCGATTACAACCAGCTACTCGGCGCCTCGCTGCGCCATGCCTTGATGCTGCACCGAGCGCGCCTCGACATCGAGGGCGTCAGATCGCATGAAGATCCGGGCGCATCCGCTGTGAGCTATGCTGGCGGCGGGCCGAGGCGCGCGGGCGCGTTCGATCAACATCTGCGCGGCTGGACGTCGGCGCGGCTCGGGCGCGCGATCGAGATTCTCGCCGAAGCGATCGGCCGGGCGCGGCGGGAGCCGAAACTCGCCGAGGCCATAGCCATGCGGGCGCTCTGGATGGTCGCGAGCGCCGCCCGCAACAAGAGCGCGGCGCGCTGATCGCGGTTCGCACGCGCATCGGAACGGCTGATACTGGACGCCGGGCGCCTGCCCAGCCGGATAGGGCGCGCCGCCTGGGCTGGCGGTTTTGCAAAACTGCCGCGCCGCATTCTGCGCGGCCAGGGTTGCGCCGCAAAAAGCTCTATGTTAGGGACCGCTCGCCTTCGGGGTGAAGCCGAGTTCCCTTGCGCCTTTCCCCGTTTTCAGCTTCAGTCCGCGCGTCAAGGGTTTTGCGGCAGCCGCCGCGAAAAACCTAGACCCTTGGCGCATGCGGTCGCTGGGCATTTCGATTTTGGGGACAGGCGTTGGCGAAACACGAAACACTCGTTTCCGGAATGGCGGGACGCTACGCCGAGGCGCTTTTCGCGCTGGCGCAGGAGACGAGGACGACCGATCAAGTCGCCGCCGATCTCGCGACATTCGCCGGCTTCATCGCTTCAAGCGACGACTTGCGGCGCTTCATCAAGAGCCCGGTCTTTTCCGCCGAAGAGCAGGCGAAGGCGCTCGGCGCCATTCTCGCCAAGGCTGAGATCGCCGGGATAACCGCCAATTTTCTCAAGCTGGTCGCAAACAAGCGCAGGCTCTTCGCGGTCGATGACATGATCCGCGATTTCAACATATTGAACGATCACGCCAAGGGCCTCTCCCGCGCCGCCGTGACGGTCGCCGAACCGCTCAAGGAGGAGCATGTCGAGGCGCTGAAAAAGGCGCTTGTCGACGTAGCCGGCGGGAAGAGCGTCGAAATCGCCGTCAAGGTGGATCCGTCCATCATCGGCGGCCTCATCGTCCAGTTGGGCTCGCGCATGGTCGACGGCTCGCTCAAGACTAAACTCAATTCGATCCGCACACGTATGAAAGAGGTCGGCTGATGGATATCCGCGCCGCAGAAATTTCCGCAATCCTCAAGAACGAGATCGCCAATTTCGGCAACGAAGCCGCAGTCACCGAGGTCGGCCAGGTTCTCTCCGTCGGCGACGGCATCGCCCGCGTCTATGGCCTCGACAATGTGCAGGCCGGCGAAATGGTCGAGTTCGAGAACGGCATTCGCGGAATGGCCTTGAATCTCGAAACCGACAATGTCGGCATCGTTATTTTCGGAACCGACCGCGACATCAAGGAAGGCCAGACGGTCAAGCGCACCGGCGCCATCGTCGACGTACCGGTCGGTCCGGAATTGCTCGGCCGCGTTGTCGACGCACTCGGCAATCCGATCGACGGCAAGGGGCCGATCAACGCGAAGCTGCGCGCCCGAGTCGACGTCAAGGCGCCCGGCATCATCCCGCGCAAGTCGGTGCATGAGCCGATGTCCACCGGCCTGAAGGCGATCGACGCGCTGATCCCGATCGGGCGCGGCCAGCGCGAACTGATCATCGGCGATCGCCAGACCGGCAAGACGGCGGTGGCGCTTGACGCCATTCTCAACCAGAAGCCCCTGAACCAGGGGACGGATGAGTTCGCCAAGCTCTATTGCGTCTATGTCGCGATCGGACAGAAGCGCTCGACCGTCGCCCAATTCGTGAAAGTGCTGGAAGAGCAGGGCGCTCTCCAATATTCGATCGTCGTCGCGGCCACCGCGTCCGATCCGGCCCCGATGCAGTTCCTGGCGCCTTTCGCCGGCTGCGCAATGGGCGAATATTTCCGCGACAATGCGCGCCACGCGCTGATCATCTATGACGATCTCTCCAAGCAGGCGGTCGCCTATCGGCAGATGTCGCTTCTGCTGCGCCGCCCGCCGGGACGCGAAGCCTATCCGGGCGACGTGTTCTATCTGCATTCGCGGCTGCTGGAGCGCGCGGCCAAGCTCAATGACGCCAATGGCGCGGGCTCGCTGACGGCGCTGCCGATCATTGAAACGCAGGCCAATGACGTCTCGGCCTATATTCCGACGAATGTCATTTCGATCACCGACGGCCAGATCTTCCTCGAGACCGACCTTTTCTATCAAGGCATCAGGCCCGCCGTGAACGTCGGTCTGTCGGTTTCCCGCGTCGGATCGTCGGCGCAGACGAAGTCGATGAAAAAGGTCGCCGGCAAGATCAAGGGCGAGCTTGCGCAATATCGTGAGATGGCGGCTTTTGCGCAGTTCGGCTCGGACCTTGACGCAACGACGCAGCGCCTGCTCGCGCGCGGCTCGCGCCTGACCGAGCTCTTGAAGCAGCCGCAGTTCTCGCCGCTGAAGATCGAGGAGCAGGTCGTCGTCATTTACGCCGGCGTCAATGGCTATCTCGACGCCTTTGCAGTCGACCGAGTGCGAGCCTTCGAAGACGGCCTCCTGGCGCTTGTGCGCACGGCCCATGGCGATCTGCTCGAGACGATCCGGGCGTCAAAGGATCTCTCCGACGATTCCGCTGCGAAGCTCAAATCGATCGTTGAAACCTACGCCAAGAATTTCGCTTGATTACAAGAACTCGCGTGATCATCAGAGCGTCGTCGGGACATAGAGCGGACAGACCATGCCGTCGTTAAAGGATCTGCGCAACCGGATCGCCTCCGTCAAGGCGACGCAGAAGATCATCAAGGCCATGCAAATGGTTGCGGCGGCGAAACTGCGACGCGCCCAAACCGCCGCCGAGTCGGCGCGGCCCTACGCGGAGCTGATGGAAAAGGTCTTGGCGAGCCTCGCCGCCTCGATCGGAAACGGCGCCGAAGCGCCGGCGCTCCTCCGGGGCACCAGCCGCGACAATGTCCATCTTCTTGTCGTCTGCACCGCCGAGCGCGGCCTCTGCGGGGCCTTCAACGCCTCGATCGCGCGGCTCGCGCGCGACACGGCGATCTCGCTCGCGGGACAAGGCAAGACGGTCAAGATTCTTTGCGTCGGCAAGAAGGGCAATGACATCCTTCGCCGCCAGTTCGAGCGGCAGATCATCGACTTCGTCGACTTGCGCGGCGTCCGCTCGCTCGGCTTCGACAATGCCGATGCGATAGGCCGCAAGATCGTCGCGCTCTTCCAAGCCGGCGAATTCGACGTCTGCACCTTGTTCTTCTCGCGGTTCAGATCCGTCATCGCGCAAATCCCAACGGCGCAGCAGCTTATTCCCCTCACGCTTGCGGGCGGCGAGGCGTCCGCCGCGCCTCAGGCCGTCTATGAATATGAGCCTGACGAAGAGGAAATTCTGGCGACGCTTCTGCCGCGCAACATTTCCATCCAGGTCTTGCGGGCTCTGCTCGAAAACGCGGCGTCCGAGCAGGGGGCCCGCATGAGCGCGATGGACAACGCCTCCCGCAACGCCGGCGAAATGATCAAGAAGCAGACAATGAAATACAATCGCTCGCGCCAGGCGATGATCACGAAGGAACTGATCGAGATCATCTCCGGCGCAGAAGCGCTTTGAGCATTCATGGACATTAAGAGGACGAACCATGGCTGACGCCGCACCCAATACGCCCACAGGCTACGTCACGCAGGTCATTGGCGCCGTCGTCGACGTGAAGTTCGACGGCCATCTGCCGGAAATCCTCAACGCTCTCGAGACCGAAAATTCGGGCAATCGCCTCGTCCTCGAGGTTGCGCAGCATCTCGGCGAGAATTCGGTGCGCTGCATCGCGATGGACGTGTCCGAGGGACTCGTTCGCGGTCAGACGGTCGTTGACACCGGGGCCCCGATCACCGTGCCGGTCGGCGAGGAAACCCTCGGCCGCATCATCAATGTCATCGGCGAGCCGGTGGACGAGCTGGGTCCGGTCGTGACCACAAGCCGCCGCGCCATCCATCAGCCCGCGCCCTCCTACGCCGAGCAGGCGACCGAGGCGCAGATCCTGGTGACCGGCATCAAGGTCGTGGACCTTCTCGCGCCTTATGCGAAGGGCGGCAAGATTGGCCTCTTCGGCGGCGCGGGCGTCGGCAAGACGGTCTTGATCATGGAACTCATCAACAATGTCGCGAAGGCGCATGGCGGCTACTCGGTCTTCGCCGGCGTCGGCGAGCGCACCCGCGAAGGAAACGACCTCTATCACGAGATGATCGAATCCAAGGTCAACGTCGATCCGCATGAACATGGCGGCTCGGCCAAGGGTTCGAAATGCGCGCTCGTCTATGGCCAGATGAACGAGCCGCCGGGCGCGCGCGCCCGCGTCGCGCTGACCGGCCTCACCGTCGCCGAGGATTTCCGCGACAAGGGGCAGGACGTTCTGTTTTTCGTCGACAATATTTTCCGCTTCACCCAGGCCGGTTCGGAAGTCTCGGCGCTGCTTGGCCGCATTCCCTCGGCGGTCGGCTATCAGCCTACGCTCGCGACCGATATGGGCGCTTTGCAGGAGCGCATCACCACGACGACCAAAGGATCCATCACCTCGGTTCAGGCGATCTATGTGCCGGCCGACGATTTGACCGATCCGGCGCCGGCCACTTCCTTCGCCCATCTCGACGCGACGACCGTCTTGTCGCGCTCAATCGCCGAGAAGGGCATCTACCCGGCGGTCGATCCGCTCGATTCGACGTCGCGCATGCTGTCGCCGCTGGTCGTCGGCGAGGAGCATTACGCCGTGGCGCGCCAGGTCCAGCAGCTGCTGCAGCGCTACAAGGGCCTGCAGGACATTATCGCCATTCTCGGCATGGATGAATTGTCCGAAGAGGATAAGATTACGGTCGCCCGCGCGCGCAAGATCGAGCGCTTCCTGTCGCAGCCCTTCCATGTGGCTGAGGTGTTCACCGGCTCGCCCGGCAAGCTCGTCTCGCTCGCCGACACGATCAAGGGCTTCAAGGGACTCGTCGAAGGCAAATATGATCATTTGCCCGAGGCCGCCTTCTATATGGTCGGCTCGATCGACGAGGCGATCGAGAAGGCGCAGAAGCTCGCGGCTCAATCTTAAGCGCGGCTCGAGCGGGACGCGATCAACGTCCGGTTGAGGGGCGCAGACGCGTCCCCAGCCAGTCGATTAGGCCACAGAGATCACATTCGAGGATTTGACATGCCGGCTTTTCACTTCGAGCTCGTTTCGCCGGAAAGGCTGGTCTTTTCGGGCGAAGTCGAGGGGGTCGTCGTAGCTGGCATCGAAGGCGAGTTCACTGTCCTCAAGGATCACGCGCCTCTGATGTCCACGCTTAAGCCTGGCGTCGTTGAGATCAGCGCGACGCCCGCGACGAAGCTCCGCTATTTCGTGCGCGGAGGCTTCGCCGACGTCGCTCCGGGCGGATTCACGATCCTCGCCGAACACGCCATTCCGCTTGAGGAATTTGACGCGACGAAACTTGCCGCCGACCTCAAGGATTTGGAAGAGGATGTCGCGGATGCGGCGACGGACGAGGCGCGGCGGCTCGCAACCGAGAAGCGCGATCAATTGCTTGAATTGAAAGCCGCGCTCAAGATCTAAGCGCCCAAGATCTAAGCGCCAAAGCGCCGGCTTCGTGGAGATTCTCCTTCCAAAGCGTGTTGGCGCCGCGAGGCCAACGGGCCACGCCCCCAGCATGAACAGCGCGAGCGTGAATGGAACCAGCGCCAGCGCTTACGCTTATCAATTTCCTGCTACGTTACGCTTCAGTTCCATAATGGCGCGCCGTCATAGGGAATGAAGTTAGCGTGCCGCTCCCACGCGGCTCCGATGACGGCCGTCGGCAAAGGGTTCCTTTCAGCAAGGCATGTCGCGATCAGGCCGAATGCGGTCAGTCCAACGACAACCATCAGCCCGGACAAGATCTTGAGAACTGCCTTCATGGGTGGCTCTCCCGCGTTTAAAGCTGATCTCGCGAGGCCCCGGCCTTGGGCGGCTGAGGCCTCCGATCGCTCGTCGCCATTATCCGATCACGAAATTGCCGTTGCCTTCGGGGGCGGCGTAGGACGCCGTGTCGACGTGGCCATTGCCTTCGGGGGCTGCCGCGACGCTAACGAAGGCGGCGCCGGAGAGAAGAAGGGCGGCGCTGAGAAGCGCGGTCTTGAGAATGTTCATGGTCGATTTCCTTTGATGCTCTCGCGCCTTGGCATGTTCGCCAACGGGCGCAGTCAGGAGATAGACCCTGGAGAGGGGCGCACTGGTGGGAATTCACACCATTCGACGAAGTGCCCCGCGAACGCCCCTTCGATCACGAGCGGAGACTGGTCAGTGCCATGTCTTCGTCGATCATCGCGATGAGTCTCGGAACGTCGAGCAGGACGAGAGCGCCGCGGCTCTTGCGCAATAAGCCGTCGCGCTCCATGGCGCTCAACTCCTTTGTCACCGCCTCGCGGCGCGTGCTGATTCGTCCGGCCAGGTCGGCGTGGACCGGGGGCGGCGAGACGATTGCTTGCCGCTCATTGTCGCGATCTGGCCGGGAGACTCTGAGCAACTCTAAATAGAGCCGATCGCGGACGCCGAGCGTCGTGAATTCATTGATCCGGTTGGCGAGCATCCGAACCTGTCCGGTGACGAGCCGGAGCAGCTGCAGGGCGACATCCGGATGCGCAGTGACGATCTCGAGAAAGGTTGACGCCGACATTTTCGCGATTGTCGCCTCGGTGATCGCCAAAATGCTCGCCGACCGCGCCTGTCCGTCAATCGCGGCGAGCTCGCCGAAAAACGCCCCTGCGTTGATGTCGCGCAAGATGGTTTCGCGGCCCGAGATCGAACGAATCATCACCCGCACGACGCCGCTGACAAGGAAAAAGACATCGGCGCCTTCGTCCTGATAGTCGAGGATCCATTCCTTGGCGTTGGCGCGCCGCCAAATGCAGCGCGTATCGAGGCGGTGGATCTGCTCCGGCGTCAGCGATCGGAATAGCTCGATGCGCGCAAGGGTTTCGTTTTGCCTGACCATGATCATGTCATTGCTGCGCGAGTTCGGCCAAGCCGGCAAGCGGCTTCGTCTGCTTGGTCCGTTGCATCTTATTATCGCAAACCGAGGCTCGATTCGCCCGAAATTGCTCTAACCCAGGGTCGAGATCAAATCGTCGAGCTCGCTTTGCGTCCGCAGCGCGATCATCTCGATTTCGGCACTTACATTCCTGATCTGGACGCGGTGGTTTTCCGGCGTCGGCATTGCGAAGCCGGCCCGCTCGATCACGGCGCGCGAGAGAATGACCGTGCAGGCAAGCTCCTTGGTAAGCCCCTCGAGCCGAGCCGCGATATTGCCGACCTCGCCGAGGAATTGGGCCGTATGCCTGCTCGCGAGTTCGCCGACGACGGCAAGGCCGAGATGGCAGCCCGCGCCGAACCGAAGCGGAAAATCGAAGGCGGTCTCGCATTCTTCGTTCAGCGCGGCCAGCGCGCGCCATATCATGCGCAGCGCCAAAATGGCGCGCCGGCAGGCCGTCGGCGCGTCGCAATCAGCGCCGAAAAAGCACATGACCCCGTCGCCGGCGACGCTCGTCACTTGGCCGCCGTGCGCTTCGACGGCGTGACAGACGGCGGCGACATAGCGGTCGATGACATACAGCGCGTCATAGGGCAGGCGTCCATCGGCAAGGCGCGTCGAATCGCGAAGATCGACGAAGAGCGCCGCGATCTCGCGCTCGTCGGAAGCGGCGAATGTGGGCGCGCCTCGTTTTGGATCAAAGCTCCTTGGGCTGAGCAGAGGCACGACATCGACGCTCTCGCGCGGCCGGACCTGACAGGCTAGGCGCACGGTTTTATAGGCTCCGATCCAGGCGAGCGTATTCATCTCCGCGACGTTGGGAGAGGGCAGCCGCTCTAGCCCGCTCGTGACGAGCACGCGACAGGTCGAGCATCGGCCGCGGCCGCCGCACATCGAAATATGCGGGACGCCCGCCCATCGACTGGCCTCGAGGATCGAAAAGCCGCGCGGCACGATGGCCTCGACGCCTTTCGGATATCTGACCGTCACCGCGCGGAAGCGCCGCTCATGCCATTCGCGCGCGCCTTGAAGCGCGAACACGGCGCCGACGAGCCCGAGATAGATCAAGATCAGACGCTCGCCGATCGCGCCAAGCGCCGCGGTTTGCTGGGGCGTCTGGACCTCATTGCGCGCGAGGAAGCCTTGGTCCTGCGCCGCTCTTGCGTCGAAATCCCGCCCTGCGTCGGCTATGCCGATGATGGCGAGAACCGGAACCAAAGTCGCGAGCGCGGCGAGCGCCGGAAACCACTTCTGATACCATCTCCTCATGCGCAGCCAGCTGTTCAATCCGATGCACCCGTGAATCCACACGACGAGGAGCAAGATGAATTGTCGCGGCAGGCCGAAGTGGGGAGACAGATCCCAGTAGCGGTGGAGGATGGGAGGATAGGCGACTTCGAGTCCGAACAGGAGATTGCCGAGCCGGACATTGGTCGCGTGAATGATGACGAGCAGCGGAATCGACAGGCCGAGAAGAAGCTGCAGGAACTCGCCCGGCGGGATCCTCAAGTGGCGGCGCCGATAGATTGCGTAAAGGCCGAGCCCGCCATGAATGACGAACGATCCATAGAGCGCCGCCTGTCCGACTGTCGTGCGCCAAGGCCAAAGGAGCACGAATCTGACCGCCTCCATCGCCTCCAGGCGGAAGATTCCGCAAGCGTGATTCAGGAAATGGCTCGCGGCGAAACTGAACAAGGTCAGTCCGGTCGCGAGCCGAAGCGTTCTCTCGACCGGCGGAAAGCGGGAGCGGGCGACGTGCGAGCCTACCGTCATAAGCGGTCCTTTCGGACATCTGGTCATGGCCTTGCCATGAACCGCGAGATCAGCCGCCCAATCTCGACGAAAGCTCACGCGCCGCAACAAATTTGTGCTGGGCCTGCGCGTCCGCGGGCCGGCGGTCGGCGTCGGACCGCCGCGCTTTTCTTGTCGCGCTCCGCTAGGAGCCCTGCTTGCGGTTCAAGGAGTGACGATGATCTTGCCTTTCATCTGCGGATGCACGCCGCAGGAAAAATCATAGGTTCCGGGATCGGCGAAGGTGAAGGAAAATGTGTCGTCCGTTTCGAGCTCCTTGGATTGGAACTCGGATTTCGCGCCGACGACGCTATGGGAAATGTCGTCGCGATTGCGGAAAACAACCTCCGTCCCGGCCTTCACCGTAAGCGCGGCGGGCGTGAAGGCGAAATTCTCTATATTTACTTCAGCGTCGGCGGCGGCGGGCGCGGCGGCCAGGGCGGCGAGACCGCTCCCGAAAAGAAGCGCGCGGGCGCAATTGCGCCATGCGTCGGCGCGTCGGCGAATGTTCAATTTCGGCATGTCTGGTCTCCTGTTGCGCGCGCCGGATCAATTTCCGGCGAGCAATGAATCCGCGATGGGCGATGCGCCTGCCCGGCCGTAAACGCAGGCGAGGCGGCGCGAGCATGGGTGGGGAACCACATGGTATGGCGCAGCGCCCAAGTTTGGCAAGGAAGATGATGCAGTTTTGCTACAGTTGCTTGTAAACGCTCGCGCAAGGAAGAGTTTCTATAGTTAGCGAGGCGCGATTATGCTTACCTATAATCCTCAATGTTCATTTTGAAGGGGACAACATTATGATTCGGAAGCTATCAATTTCGGGGGCCGTAATGGCGTCCCTTTGCTCGTCGGCGGTTTTTGCTGCGGATCTTCCCTCTCGCCTTCCGCCGCCGCCGATTCCCTACGTCCCGGCGTTCACCTGGAGCGGCATCTACATCGGCGGCAATCTCGGCCTTGGAGGAGATCGGTTCCAATATCCGTTCTACGCCGGATTCGGCACCAGCGGCCAAGCCTCGATCACGTCCAGCGGCATCATCGGCGGCGGACAAGTCGGTTACAACTGGCAGTTCGCCAATAATTTCCTTCTCGGCTTCGAGACGGATTTTGACGGCGCGGCGATCCGCGGCAAGGTGACGGTCTACGCCAATACGCCTATCGGCGGCCTCTCCGCCGATGCGGGAAGCAGGATCAATTATATCGGCACAGTGCGCGCGCGCGCCGGCTATGCCCTGGATCGGCTGCTGATTTACGGGACCGGCGGTTTCGCCTATGGCCAGGTGAATGACCAGCTCCAGGTCGCCACTGGACCGCTTGGGCTCGGCGCATTTTCGACGTCACACAATTACACCCGCACCGGCTGGACCGCCGGCGCCGGCGTCGAATACGCCATCACGAATAACATTACTCTGAAAACCGAGTATCTCTACGTCAATCTCGGGACGAACTCCATCTTCAATTCGTCCCTTCTTGGCTTCGGGGTCAACATCAATCAAAAGACAACGGCCAATATTGTCCGGGCTGGCTTGAACTATAAGTTCGACTGGTTCAATCCGGCCCCGGTCGTCGCCAAATATTGATGCTCAATGCCGCCCGCTTCACAATCGAAGCGGGCGGCATTTTTCGGTTGGATCGCCCGCGGCCAAAGGCTAAAGTGGGCGGGCAGGCGAGCCTTCGTTCGCGCCAGGATCGCAGCCGGCGCAGAGACGATTGCGCCATCGGGTTATCGCCGCATATCCAATCTCTCCAATTATCGGCGAACATGGCGCCTCCCCTTCTGCTGTTGCAGAATATTTCGCTCACCCTCGGCGGCAAGCCGCTCCTGGAGGCGGCCGATCTCTCCGTCTCGGCGGGCGAGCGCCTGTGCCTTGTCGGGCGCAACGGATCGGGCAAATCAACCCTTTTGAAAATTGCGGCAGGCTTGCTCGAGTTGGACGGCGGGACGCGCTTCATGCAGCCTGACGCCAATGTCCGTTATCTGCCGCAGGAGCCGGACCTTTCGGCCTTTCCGACCGCCTTCGCCTATGTCGAAGCGGGCCTCGGGCCAACCGATGATCCGCATCGCGCGAGGACCCTCCTCAACGAGCTTGGCCTCTCGGGCGAGGAAGATCCCGCGCATCTCTCCGGCGGCGAGGCGCGCCGCGCCGCGCTCGCCCGCGCGCTCGCGCCTGAGCCCGATATTCTGCTGCTCGACGAGCCGACCAATCATCTCGATCTGCCCGCGATCGAATGGCTCGAAGCCGAGCTCAAAGCCACGCGCTCCGCCCTCGTCCTCATCAGCCACGACCGCAGGTTTTTGCAGAACCTTTCGCGCAAGACGGTCTGGCTCGATCGCGGCCGCACCCGCTCGCTCAATCGCGGCTTCGCCGAGTTCGAAGCCTGGCGCGACAGCGAGCTTGAGGAAGAGGAGCGCCAGCAGCATAAGATCGATCGCAAGATTGTCGCTGAGGAGCATTGGCTGCGCTATGGCGTCACGGCGCGGCGCAAGCGCAACCAGAAGCGGCTCGGCAATCTCCTGACCATGCGGACCGAGCGCCGCGAGCGCCCAAAAGCTTCCGGCGAGGTCAGGCTTGTCGCAAGCGAAGGCGCGCTTTCCGGCAAGCTCGTCATCGAAGCCGAGGCGATAGAAAAATCCTTCGGCGACCGGATTATCATCAAGGATTTCTCGACCCGCATTCTCCGCCACGACAGGCTCGGAATCATCGGCGCGAACGGAGCCGGTAAGACGACGCTCATCAATCTGCTCACCGGCGCGCTCAAGCCCGACAAAGGCGTCATCCGCCAGGGCGCCAATCTCTTGATGGCGACGCTGGACCAGGGCCGCGCGAGCCTCCATCCGGACACGATCCTGAAGGATGCGCTCACTGGCGGCGGCAGCGATTACGTCGAGATCAATGGCGAGCGCAAGCATGTCATCGGCTATATGAAGGATTTTCTGTTCGGCCCGGAGCAGGCGCGCACGCCGATCGGGCGGCTTTCGGGCGGCGAGCGCGGCAGGCTCATGCTCGCCCGGGCGCTGGCGCGGCCCTCGAACCTTCTTGTGCTCGACGAGCCGACCAATGATCTCGATCTCGAAACGCTCGATCTGCTGCAGGAAATGCTCGCCGACTATAAGGGCACTTTGCTGCTCGTCAGCCATGATCGCGATTTTCTTGACCGCGTCACGACCTCCGTTCTCATGAGCGAAGGCGGCGGCCGCTGGTTGGAATATGCCGGCGGCTATTCCGACATGGTGGCGCAACGCGGGGCAGGGGTGAGCGCCGCGCCTGTTTTTTCACCGCGGGGGATCGAGAAGCCTAAGGCTGAAGGCGCGCCGCGTGTCGACAAGAAGCCCGCCGCGAAACCGCGCCTGAGTTTTAAGGAAAAGCACGCGTTGGAGGCCTTGCCGAAGCGCATGGAAGAGCAGCGCGCGCTGCTGGCCAAGCTCCAATCGCAGCTCGATGATTCCGGTCTTTACGCCCGCGATCCGGCGAAATTCGCGGCCGTCTCCGAGGCTTTTGCAAAAGCCGAGGCCGAGTTGCAGGCAGCGGAAGAAGATTGGCTGGAGCTGGAAATCCGGCGCGAGGAGATCGAGGGTTAGGCGCCCCCCGTCGCCGATAACGCCTTGTCGAATGCGTCGACACGTCGAATAAAATAGAAGGTCGACCTACGCATTGTCTTTAATAGCCCACCTAACAGGCTGTGGAGGATTCAGATGGTGTTGACCTAGGGAAATAGCGCGAGAGTGAAGGTCATGCTCCTATCACGGTCGCCATCTTTCGTTTTGTACCTTATCCGAAGCGTCATCATTGAATTGCTTTGGTCCTCAATCTTGTCGGCGTTCAACTTTAACTTTCCGCCCAACACGGGCTTAGAGCATTGTTGAAACCGAGGCATGACCATCGCTTCTGTCACTGTGGCTGTCACCCCTGGAGGACCATCCAAAATGGTGACTTCGGGAAGGCTTGTGAGTTGGGATCGGCAATTTATGACATAATATAAATCCCCGACTTCAGTGCTCTCACCTCCCTTCATAGCAAATGATTGCGAGTTCATTTGCCACGACTGAGCTTTAGCATTGAAAGTCGCTAATAAGCACACGCACATAGACACAAATATCGTAAGTCTCATTATAATTCTTTCTGTCGATTTAAGTCTTGGCCAGTGGTAGCGAAGCGGTATTTCAAGGAAAAAGCGTAACATTTATTTCTCGACTGTGTTGGCGCTCACCATCCACGGTTGGATACTTTATCCGAATCGTGAGCTTGCCTTGTATGCGCGCCTTTACATCCTTTGCGGCAATCAATATCAGCATGCCGCCAGACACTTCCTTTGCGCAGTTCAATTTGCGAGGGATCACTTTCTGTTCCCTGACCGTGACCGAGATTTCGGGGAGGCCTTCCAAAACCTCGGCAACCGGGGGGCCCTTCAGAATCGATCGGCAATTTACGACCCAGAACAGGTTGCCAAGTTCGACGGTTTCGCCGCTTTTTAGCGAGATGGACTCAGTCTGCTGCGCCGCAGCGCTTCCGGTTAGGATCGTGACCCCGAGGCTCAAAATTACAGAAAATACTTTTAAATCAACGTGCATAGCAACCATGGATCCATTCTTCCACAATCAATATAGAGCTTCAGCTTAACATAGCACCAGTTAAAGAACACCGCCATTTATACATTCGAGGGGGACGCGGCGTCACAAGAGACCCGGTATCGGACCTGAGCGCACAGATAGTTTGCTGTCGCTTACGGCCGCGGGATGCTACCGCCCCACTTCGTCATATAAACAAATGCACCTATTTTGGATGTGCGCTCCAGGGTTTCGCGAGCGAGCGGATCCAATTAGAAGCTATCCTGCGCTCAACAAATTCCGTCCGGCGAAAGGCCGCCCATGATCGACGCGTGGCTGAGCCTGCCTTTGCCTTTGATGTTCCTTACGGTGGCTGGATTCTATTCCGCCACGGCGGTTTTCTTGTTTTGCTTGTGTTTCGGCAGTCCGACGCGCAAATGGATGCTTTCCTTCAATGGCGCGGTCGCGGAGCTGTTCAGCGCGATCATGGTCATATTCGGCATCCTCATAGGCTTCGTCGCGAGCGATGTCTGGGACCGCGATCGGCGGGCCTCCGTGGCCGTGGAGACCGAAAGCGCCAATCTTACGATGCTCAATGCTTTGGCCGCCGCCAGCGGCTTGCCGGCGGACGGAATTCGTCACGCCATTCGCGCCTATGTGTCGGCGGTCACCGAGAAGGAATGGCCGAGCATGGCCGATGACGGCGTGGGCGCCGCGGCGGCCGAGGAGGCCTTGGGCGCGCTGCTGAGAATAGTTGCGGCGACGCAGCATGACGCCAAGGACGCCAACGCGAGATTCGATAATTTGCTCCTCGATACGGCGCTGAAGGTTCAGAGCGCGCGCGCCGATCGCATCGTGCTCAGCGCCGGCTCGTCGGAGGCCGTCAAATGGGCTTGCGTTCTGATCCTTGCGCTGACCGGACAGATCAGCATAGCGATGCTGCATCTCGATCAGCGGAGGCCGCACCTCGCCGCCATGGTCATTTTCACTTCGAGCGTCGTCTTGATCATCGCCTTGATCGCCGCCAACGAAGGTCCGTTCCAGCCCCCGATTTATGTTTCGAGCGATCCCATCGCGAGGGTTTTGAAGCTTATTCCAAAGCCGGGCGCGGCGTCTCCGACCGAAGCCTTGGCTGCTTCGAAAGGGATATAGGCGAAACGCCTTGCCGCCTTGCCCGGTTCTGAACCGCCCTGTAAGAGTCGAGCCCGCGAAACATGCGCCCGCTTCGGCCCAAGCTCAAATCGGAACCATGCCTGAACAGCCCTCGCATCCAGGCGACGCCGCCCCCGCCCGTCCGCTCCTGCCGGAGAGACTCGTCTCGGGCTACGAAGCCTTTCTCAGCGGCCGGTTCGCGCGCGAGCAGGATCGCTTCCACCAATTGGCCAAGGCCGGGCAAAGCCCCCGCATCATGCTGATCGGATGCTGCGATTCGCGGGTCTCGCCCGAAGTTATCTTCGACGCCGGCCCGGGGGAAATCTTCGTCCTGCGCAATGTCGCCAATCTCGTGCCGCCTTACGCGCCGAACGATGATCTGCATGGCGCGTCGGCGGCGCTCGAATATGCCGTCCTCGGCCTTCACGTCGCGCATATCGTGGTTTTGGGCCATGCGAGCTGCGGCGGCGTGCGCGCCTATGCCGAAAATGATCTCGACCCCGATCAAAAGCCGCTGTCCTCCGGCGATTTCATCGGCAAATGGATGAGCCTGATCGGCCCCGCCGCCGCCAAGATCGGTCCCGCCACCGAGCCGCTCGACGGCTATGTGGAGCGGCTGGCGCTCGCCTCCATCGTGCAGGGCCTCGCCAATCTGCGCAGCTTTCCCGCGGTCGCGACGCTCGAAAGACTTGGGGGGCTCAGCCTGCACGGGGCCTATTTCAGCATCGCCGAAGGCAAGCTGTTGGCGCTCGACGAGACGACCGGAGAATTCCGGGCCGTGTCGGCGAAAACCCATGCCGACGCCTTCTCCGAGCCGCGCTTCTGAAGCTGGCCGCCTATCGCGCCAGAGGGCCGAAGGCGACCGTTGCGGATTGCTCAGCCTGAGCAGAAGGAGATGACGCCGCTCTATGCGCGCGCCTTCCCGGGCGCCGATCGCGCCGCCCGTCGCGAGGCCGATCGCCGTTTGAGGCGGCCCGTTCGGAGAGCGATGTCGCAAGCCAAGCGAGGACTTGGCTTGTCTGGATTGAACCATTCGTGATCTGCGGCATTGGCGAAAGCGCGCTATTGCGCAGGCCCGAGAACGAGTGCATTCTTCATGAAAAATTAACGCTTAACTTTCGGCAGCCGCTGCAAGCGAGCCCGACAGAAAACCGTCGCGAAACCCGTTCAGGGAGGTACAGATGACAATTGCGCGTATCCTCGCCGCCAAAGGACGAGAGGTCGTCACGACTCAGCCGCATCGAACTTTGGCTGAAGCCACCGATATTTTGGTGAGGAAAAACATCGGCGCTGTCGTGGTCGCCGATGTTGAAGGCCAGGTTCTCGGCATCTTGTCCGAACGGGACATCGTTCGCGCGATCAGCCGGCGCGGCTCCGCCGCCCTTGCCGACGCCGTGACCATGCACATGACAGGAGTGGTCACCACGAGCGAGGGGGAACATATTCTTATGGCCATGGAGAAAATGACCAAGGAACGCTTTCGCCATCTCCCCGTCATGAGTCAAGGAAGGCTTGCCGGAATCGTGTCCATTGGCGACCTGGTCAATTACCGAATTGCCGAGTGCGAATTTGAACACAGGCAGATGCGGGAATATATCGCGACGGCGGGAACTGTAGAATTGCCGCACGGCCGCTAGAGCGAAGTCCGACCGGACCTTGCTTGTTGGCGTCCTTGATTGAACATGATCCGCGAAGCCAGCTTCGGCTTTTGCGGATCATGCGCGAGATTTTCTCCGCTTGGCTCGAAAATGCTCTAGGCCTCGCTGCTTGTCGGGGTCAAGGCGATATAGTCGGCGATTTCGGGGATCGCGCGGCGCGTCGCCTCCCGGCCCATCTCGATCAGCTCGTCGGCGCGGTGAAAATCGAAAAGGCCTATTTTGCTGAGCCGCGCATTGACGACGACGTCGGGCGGATCGCCGGCGAGGCGCGAGCGCGAGATCCTTCCTTGCGCAATGTTGAAGGCGTCCATCATCGCCGTCGCAATGCCTGGAGCGCCGTCCTCCCGCCTGCCGAAGAAACGGCGCAGGTTGCCGCTCATCCCGCCGAAAAGCCGCGCGCTCAGCGTCCGTGCGTTTTGCGGCGCCTGGGAGCCTAGCTTCTCGAGCGTCGGCTCCAGCGAAAGACGGTCGTCGATGACGATCCCGCGAAACGCCGTATCGCCGATGAGATTGACGGCGATGACCATGTCGGCGCCGAGCGCGCGGCAGACCGTCACGGGGACCGGATTGACGAGCGCGCCGTCAAAGAGCCAGCGGCCGTTCAGCAGGACGGGTTCGAAAATTCCAGGCAAAGCGTAGGACGCGCGGATGGCCTCCATTGCGTCGCCCTTAGTCAACCAAATTTCGTGGCCGGTGCCGACTTCCGTCGCGACCGCCGCGAAACCTTTGTCGAGCTCCTCGATGCGGCGATTGGCTATGGCCTCGTTGAGGTGATGCTTGAGCCTGCCGCCGGTGAGCATGCCGACGCCCGAGAAAGAGACATCCATCAGGCTGACCACGCGCTTCTTCGTAAGACCACGCGCGAAGGCCTCGACCATGTCGAGTCTGCTTCCCGCATAGCAGCCGCCGACCACGGCTCCGATCGAGGTGCCGGCGACCACATCGGGATGAATGCCATGTTCGCTGAGCTCAAGCAGGACGCCAATATGGGCCCAGCCGCGCGCGGCGCCCGCCCCAAGCGCGATCCCGATCTTCGGCCTCCCATGGCCGCCTGCCAGCGCGCCCCGCGCAGCTCTGTCGCCGACGCCAGGAACATCCAGCCTCTTGTGCGGAACCGGCGGCATTTTATTCAATTCTTCGCTCCTCGCGTGAGAAACGCGATGTAAAGGATCATGTCGCGGCGCGGCGATCTGGGATATTCTGTCCTTGAGCGGAAACACTTTGGCTACCTCCAGATAATTCCCCTCCGCAATTGACAATTCTTTAAGGCGCTGCGCGTTCGAGGCGAAAGCGTAAAAAATCCAACGCAAGCATCTAAGGGCAAGATCAAACGCGGCGATTGACCTGCCCAAAAGACGCTACAGCGATAGAATTCGCGACCCGTTGCAACGGAGCCCGCCGCTTGCTTGGAAGGCCAAGGTCAACGGACCCAACTGCCTCGGTCGGCGGGACCATCCCCGCGTCAAACTCTTCGCCGAAAAGAGAAGGCCGATTCACGATAGTTAAATGAGATCAGCCGCTACTCTCGAATCTAGTCGCGATGCATAAGCATTAGATATTCGCTGCGCCGAACGGCGCAAGGGCTGCGATCAGCAACATGACGACGATGATCAGCAAAAGCGCGTAGGCGAGATAGACCTTTTTCATTGGCCGGCTCCTACGGTGGTGTTTAGAGCTCCTCAGGGCTCGAAGATGATTGTTAGGCGCGACGTGGATGTTGATTCGGCTAAATGGGCTATTCGAAGACGAGAGTAGGGGAGCCCCCGTCGAGCGCGACTTTGCGGTAGAAGCAGGAGCGGCGGCCGGTATGGCAGGCGCCGCCGTCGCCGCCGGCGTCGACCGTCAGCAGCAAAGCGTCCTGGTCGCAATCGGTCCTGATTTCGGTCACGACTTGCACTTGCCCCGATGTGTCTCCCTTGCGCCAGAGGCAATTGCGCGAACGCGACCAATAATGCGCGACGCCGGTTTCGAGAGTAAGGCGCAAGGCTTCCGCGTTCATATAGGCGAGCATGAGCACCTGGCCGTCGCTCGCCGCCTTGGCGACGCAGACGATCAGCCCGTCGGCGTCGAAGCGCGGCGTAAATGCGGCGCCTTCCTCCAACTCTTGTTTCGCGCCCTGGTCCGAGAGACCGTCCGAAGGGCGGGCTTGAATGGATTCCATCCGCTCTCGATCCCTCCCTTGTTCAAAGCGAAGCCGGGCTGACCCGGCTTCGGATTTGCGCTCGCAGCGCGGCCAACAGCGAGGTTTACGCGCTTACTTGCCGCTGCGCAGCAGGGTTAGAAACCGGACCTGCTCGGCGGGATCATCGCGAAACACGCCGGTGAATTGCGTCGTGATGGTCTCGGCGCCATGTTTGCGCACGCCGCGCATCGACATGCACATATGTTCGGCCTCGATCATGACGGCGCAGCCGCGCGGACGCAAATGCTGATCGATCGCGCTGACGATCTGGGCCGTCAACGCCTCCTGCGTTTGCAGGCGCTTGGCGAAGACATCGACCAATCTGGCGAGCTTCGACAGTCCGACCACGCCCTCTTCGGATGGGTAATAGGCAATATGCGCGTTGCCGAAAAAGGGAACCATGTGATGTTCGCAATGCGACGAAAACGGTATGTCGCGGACGAGCACGATGTCATCGTAGCCATGAACCTCTTCGAAAACGCGCGAGAGGACGTCGGTTGCGTCTGCCTGGTAGCCGGAGAAAAACTCTTCGAAAGCCTTGACGACGCGCTTTGGCGTATCGAGCAGGCCTTCGCGCGAGGGATCGTCGCCGGTCCAGCGCAAAAGCACCCGGACCGCCGCTTCGGCCTCCTCGCGGCTGGGGCGCCCGAGAGGCGCACTGTTCGGCTGAGGCTGAGGACGTTCGAGCAAGGACTTAACCACGGCATCCATGTGGCGCCTCCAATAAGTTTGAATGAGCGTCCCTGGCCTTTCTCCCAAGCGCGGGAGCACCGGACGGACGTTTGTCCGGAGAGCATTGGCTGGAAATATTCCAAATCTCGTTCGCCAATCCCTGCATTCCTATATAGGATGTGCGTAGCGCAGTCACCTGAACGATTATTCTAGGCGAAGCCATGCTGACAGACATTTATAACCAACGGATCCTTGAGCTAGCAGGGAACATACCACGCCTCGGGCGGCTCGCCGCGCCCGACGCCACCGCGAAAGCCCATTCGAAGCTCTGCGGTTCGACCATCATCGTCGACCTTGTGATGGACAATGGTAAGGTGGTGGACTTCGCCCATGACGTAAAGGCCTGCGCCCTCAGTCAGGCCGCCGCCTCGATCATGGCGCAAAACGTCATCGGCTCGACCGGACCGGAATTGCGCGCGCTGCGCGATCAGGTTCGCGCCATGCTCAAGGAGAATGGACCGGCCCCCGGCGGGAAATGGGCCGAGATCGCGGTGCTCGAGCCGGTGCGCGACTTCAAGGCGCGCCATACCTCGACCTTGCTCACCTTTGAGGCGACCCTCGATTGCGTCAATCAGATCGAGAGCGCCACGCGCGCGGCGGCGGAGTAGAAATCTCGTCGGATGTCCTCCCCCGAGGATTGCGTCAGAACCAGCCAAAATTGAAGGAATAGGCGATAATCACGCCGCCGCTGAACTCGTTCAGCGAACCGAGCCGGCTCGGGATCGGGCTTTCCGCCGCGCTGTTGACGAGCCGATCATAGCCGCCGAACACCGTCGCGCTCCAGTTGGGCGTAATATCATATTTGGCGGCGGCGAGCCCGCCAAGCGATGTGACGCCGCCATAGGCCTGATAGGGCCTGACATTGCCGTTCGCCAAGGCCTCTAAAGGAGTGACCGAAAAATAGGCGCTCATGAACCTTGTGTTTCCGAGCGCCAGCCGGGGGCCGATCGAGAAGGTGTAGGGACCAAATCTTTCGACGGCGTCTATTCCGACATTGCCGTCAAGGCCATGGTGGCCGTTCACGCCTTGCCGAATTTCCAGATGGGTGCGCAAATGCTCGGAGAGCCAGACGTTGACGAAGCCGCCGAGTTCGAGCGTCCAATTGACATTGTTCAGGCCGTGGAAATCGCCATTGCCGTCGCTCAGGCCGCGGCGAGGCAAGACGCGGCCGACCGGACCGGCCTGAAGCCAGCCGAGGTCCAGGAGCGCGACGCCAAACCCATCGTCGGGAGCCGCGAAGAGAGGCGGATCGTTTGGCTTGCGCCATGCGAGATAGCCGGTCGGCCAGAGCCTGTAGGTCCGGGCGCCGGGGAAGTCGGTCAGCGCCTCCGGGCCAATGCCGATGGAGACGGTCCAGCCGGGCGGAGGCTCCACGGGCGGCGGCGGCGTCAGATCGGCCGCGAAAGCTGCGGGGGCGCAGGAAGCCGCCAGGAGGCTTGCGAGAGTCAAGTCTTTGATGCAGGACACGTCAGCGCCTCGATCTCGGGTCAATCAATTGTGACGCTAGTATGGTCCGCCGCTCTAGGCTTCGCCAGTGTATATATGCCACAGTTGAACAGGATCGATTGGCGCCACAGCTAACTCGACATGCAGCAATCGTTTCGCATCGGCCGGGCCGCCGCCCATTACGCCATTCGCGCCTATCAGCTCACGCTGTCGGCCTTCGTTGGGACGCATTGCCGGCACCTGCCGACCTGCTCCGCCTTCATGGATGAAGCGATCGCGCGGCATGGCGTTTGGGCCGGGGGATTCATGGGCCTCGCTCGATTATGCCGCTGCCACCCTTGGGGAACCGCCGGATTCGATCCGGTTCCCGAGGCGCCCCCGCCTCGCGCACATTGGCTGCGGCCCTGGACCTATGGCCGCTGGCGCGGGCCGTTGGCCGGAAACGGCGTCGATCCAGGGGAGAGCGCTTAGCCCAAGCAAGAAGCGATTCGACGCGAACCGCTATCCGCTCAGTTCGGAGATTTCAGCGCGCTGCGCCGGCATGGGCCAAAGTCAGCGCGACGGCGCAGGCATTGGAGACATTGAGGCTCTTGATCGCGCCTGGCATGTCGAGGCGGGCGAGAATGTCGCAATTTTCCTTGGTGAGTCGGCGCAGGCCTTTGCCTTCGCCGCCGAGCACGAGCGCGAGCGGACGCGTCAAGCCGGCCTCTGCGAAAGCGACGGGAGCCTCCGAGTCGAGGCCGATGCGCAGATAGCCCATGTCGCCCAACTGCTCGAGCGCGCGGGCGAGATTGACCACGCTGACGATGGCGACATGCTCGAGGCCGCCTGACGCCGCTTTCGCCACGACGCCGGCCATCTCCGGCGCATGCCGCTCGGTCATCACCAAAGCGTCGACGCCAAAGGCCGCCGCCGTGCGCAGGATCGCGCCGACATTATGCGGATCGGTGATCTGATCGAGCACCAGGACGACGCCGCTGCGCGATGGGATGTCGGACAGATCGACCGGCTCTTGCCGACGGGCTTCGAGCATCACGCCTTGATGCACGGCGTTCGCGCCCAAGCGGCGCGCGAGATCCTCGGCCTCGACGATATGAGGCCGCAAGCCCGTGCTCGCGATTTCTTCGCTGAGCCGGTCGGCGGCGGCTTTTGTGGCATAAATGTCGAGGAGTTGGCGCCGGTTGGCGCGCAAAGCCTCGCGGACTGCATGAAAGCCAAAAAGAGCGACGAGATCGGCCGTGGGTCGCCGGAAGGTCGGCCCTGAAGCTTGCGCTTGATCGCGCTGCGGGTCGGATCGCCGCCGGCCCTGTTGCTCAGACTCCTTGCGCGGGCTCCAGGCTTTGCCTTCTGCGGCCTGCCTCGACCCCGGCGCGCGCGGCGGCGTGCGGCTCAATGGGCCGCCGGTCTTTCGGCCGAGCTTTTTCGATGGGTCTCGAGTCAATCTCTGCTTCGTCCCGCCGTCTTGCGTGTATGCGCTTTGTTCCTGTCACGTCGCCGCGGCCCATGCAAGCGGGGCGTCGCCGGCTCCGGAGATTTTCAGTTGACAGGAACGGGCCCGGTTCGCATAAGCGCATCCACGAACGCCCTGTCCGCGGGGCCTTTGGGGGAGTGTCCCGAGCGGCAAAGGGGGCGGACTGTAAATCCGCTGGCTACGCCTTCGTAGGTTCGAGTCCTACCTCCCCCACCAATCCCCGCATTGACGCGCCGAGACGCTCCATCCAGGCGGCCAGCCCTATTGTCGACGCCGAGGATCGAGCCCATCTTTCCTTCTAGCAAGTCTCTGTGGTGATTAGCCGCTTAGCCAAATGTTCCATTTGGGCCTTTGGCGTCGTAAATTCGTCTTGGGCGGAGCGCCGGAAGGCCGATCTTCTGATGATGTTCATCGGGCCATTGACTCCGCATAGGGAGCCACATAACCCTTTTATGACGACCTTGGACAAGGGCGATTACCGAAAAATTCGCTGCGAAAAACAAAGCGGAGAATAGGCAATGACGTTGCGCGTCTCAGGCAAGAATTTGGACATCGGCGACGCCCTTCGCACCTATGTTCAGACGCGAATCGACGCGGCTGTTTCGAAATACGCCGCAGGTCCGATCATCGGCCATGTCACGATCGAGCCGGAAGGGTCGGGGTATCGCACCGATTGCACTTTGCATCTGAATTCGGGGGCCACGCTTCAGGCCGACGCCAAGGCGCGCGAGCCCTACGCGAGCTTCGACCGCGCCGCCGACAAGATCGAGAAGCGCGTGCGACGCCATAAAAAGCGGCGCTCGGACCATCATGCGGTCCCACGCTTGGAAGAGCAGACGTTACGGCCGGCGCCGTCGGCTAACGGCGCTTCGAATGGAGCCGTCTCGGATGAACCGGCTGGGTCGGAGGCCGCGGCCCCGCAGGGCCGCAAGCTCCTCGCATCAGGCGAATCGACGCCGCCTGGGCTTAATCCAGCCATTATCGCCGAACCGTCGTCCGCCTTTAGGGAAATGACCGTCTCCAGCGCCGTGATGGAGCTGGACTTGACCAACGCGCCTGTCGTCGTCTTCCGTCACGCCTTCGACGGCCGCACCAATGTCGTTTATCGCCGCCCCGATGGAAATATCGGCTGGATCGATCCCAATAGGACCTAAATAAAATTAGTGAGACACCAAACAAGGGATGGCGCGGTCGTCCGACCTCGACCATATGTGTTGCTTCGCATCTCTCCCCGCGCGTTCAGAGTAGATAGCTTGAGCCTATGTTGCTGACCAAATTGATTACGCCTGAGTCGATCATCGCCTCGCTCAAGGCGAACGCGAAGAAGCAGGCGCTCCAGGAGCTGAGCGACAGAGCGGCTTTCATTTCCCATCTCGCGCCCAGGGAAATCTTCGACGCTTTGCTTCAGCGCGAGCGTCTCGGCTCGACGGGGATCGGCGAAGGAATAGCTATTCCGCACGCCAAGCTCGCAAGGGCTACATCGATGTTCGGGATCTTCGCC
Organism: Methylocapsa polymorpha; assembly: GCF_045689225.1. Taxonomy (GTDB): domain Bacteria; phylum Pseudomonadota; class Alphaproteobacteria; order Rhizobiales; family Beijerinckiaceae; genus Methylocapsa; species Methylocapsa polymorpha. Next base: position 3,374,475 of record NZ_CP136862.1, read on the forward strand.
AGGCTTGTTCGTCCGATCGATTTCGACGCAATCGATGGCGCGCCGGTTGATCTCATCTTTCTTCTGGTTGCGCCTGAGTCGGCTGGCGCGGATCATTTGAAGGCGCTAGCGCGCTTGGCGCGCGTGTTCCGAGACGCAGCGGTTACGGGAAAGCTTCGGGCTGCTCGCGACGTCTCGGCGCTTTACGCAGTCTTGACGGAAGAAGGCGCCTCGCGCGCGGCTTGAACCAAAATATCGGCCCGGCGCATCACCGCCAGGCGCGGCGGGCGTAATCGATCGCATAGGCCTGCGGCGCAGCGGCGATCGCGGCCATGCCCGGAAGGACCACGTCCTCGGCTATGATCAGCCTTGCGCCAATGCCGCGCATCATGTCGCCGAATGGCGCCTTATCCTCAAAATGAGCGCGGAATTCGTGTGGATCGAGGAAATCGGCGAGGCGCGGCAGGACGCCGCCCGAAAAGGTCACGCCGCCTTTGGCGAGCAGCGCCAGGGTCAGATCTCCAGTAAATCGCGCGACCAGGGTCCAAGCAAGCCGCAGCGTCTTTGCCTCTTCGCCATTGGGCTGCGTGTGGGCGTTTTCGATCAGCGCGACTTCATCGAAATCCGGCGCAATGCGCCCAGCGGCCGCGCAGCGCGCGCGGTGAAGCCGCGCAAGCCCGGCGCCGGACAAGACGGTTTCGACGCTGATCCGTCCATGCTCCGACGCGTCGAGATGGCGCCAAATGGCTGCTTGTTCTGCTCCGACAGGCCCGAAATCCATGTGCCCGGCTTCGCTCGCCAGAGCGAAATGTCGCCCTTCGATCTCGAGCAGGGCCGCCGCGCCAAGGCCGGTGCCGAGGCCAAGAATGAGCTGCGCGCCAGGCTTCGTGTCGAAGGGTCCGCCGATCGGCTTGGTCCAGGCGGGTTGAAGGGCGGGCAAGGCGAGCGCTTGCGCCTCGAAATCATTGAGAAGAAGGCCTTGGCCCAGGCCGGCGGCCTCGGCCACGTTCACGCCGTCGATGCTCCAGGCCGCGTTGGTCAGCCTCACGCTGCGCCCGTTGACGGGACCGGCGGCGCAGGCGATCAGGGAGCGCGGCTTCACGTCGAGCCTGGGAAGGGCGTTGGCGACCGCGGCTTCGAAGCTCGGATAATCGCCGGTCTTGAGATGCGGCCCGTATTCCAGTGGCGCGGCGGGGCTCCGCGCTAATGCGAAACGCGCATTTGTGCCGCCGATGTCGCAGAGGAGGACTGGAAAAGGAAAATTCACGCCGTTCAGCTTTGCGTCTTGGACCCGTCCGAATGTTCAGGACAGAAATCGGCGCCCGCCAAGCCGACAAACAGCCCGATCGGCCCTTTTTCCATTTCCAACTCCCGCCGCGAAGGCGTGAAGTGCGAGCCGAGCCGCTGCGCGACGGACAGGCCCGCCAAGGGCTCGATTTCGAGAGCCGCCTCGGATAGACGTGCGTCGAAACCAACATGCGCCACAGCATTGAGACCTTCAAGATGACCTTTCAGCATCATCCGCTTTTTCCGCTCGGCAAGGATGAGACGCCCTATCGCAAGCTCGACGCGGACGGCGTCCGGCTTGAGACATTTGGAAAACGCGAGATCCTTTTCGTCGAACGCGAGGCGATCCGGCTTCTTGCCGAGCAGGCGATGATCGACATCAACCATTTGCTGCGTCCAGCCCATCTCGCCCAGCTCGCCAAGATTCTCGACGATCCCGAGGCGACGTCGAACGATAAATTCGTCGCCTATGATCTCTTGAAGAACGCCAATATAGCGGCGGGCGGCGTTCTGCCCATGTGTCAGGATACGGGCACGGCGATCGTCATGGCCAAGAAGGGCAGGTTGGTCTTCACCGAAGGCGATGACGAAAGCGCGCTGGCCGAAGGCGTCAGGGACGCCTATGCGAAGAAAAATCTGCGCTATTCGCAGCTCGCGCCCCTCTCCATGTTCGTGGAGAAGAACACCGGCGCCAATTTGCCGGCCCAGATCGAGATCTATTCTGAAGGCGAGGAGGCCTATAAGTTTCTATTCATGGCGAAAGGCGGCGGCTCCGCCAACAAGACCTATCTCTATCAAGCGACGCCGTCGATCTTGACGCATGATCAATTGATCCATTTCCTGAAGGAGAAGATCCTGTCGCTCGGCACGGCCGCCTGCCCCCCCTATCATCTTGCGGTGGTGATCGGCGGGCTATCGGCGGAGCTGAACCTGAAGACCGTCAAGCTTGCTTCCGCGCATTATCTGGACGCCCTGCCGACCGCCGGAGGCGAAGACGGCCACGCCTTTCGCGATTCTGCGATGGAAGCGGAAATCTTCAAGCTGACCCAGGATCTTGGCGTTGGCGCTCAGTTCGGCGGCAAATATTTCTGCCATGACGTCCGCGTAGTGCGCTTGCCCCGCCATGGCGCGTCGCTGCCGATCGGGATCGGCGTGTCATGTTCGGCCGACCGTCAGGCGCTCGGCAAAATCACCCGCGACGGCGTCTTTCTTGAGGAGCTTGAGCGCGATCCGGCAAAATATCTGCCGGCGATCGACGAGGCTGCGCTTGGCGGCTCCGTCGTCAAGATCGATCTCACAAGGCCGATGCCTGAGATCCTGCGGGAATTGTCGCGGCATAAGATCAAGACCAGGCTTTCGCTTACCGGGCCGATGATCGTCGCGCGCGACCTCGCCCACGCCAAGATCAGGGAGCGGCTGGAAAGAGGCGAGCCCATGCCGGATTATTTCAAGAATCACCCGGTCTATTATGCAGGCCCAGCCAAGACGCCCGAAGGCTTCGCCTCAGGCTCCTTCGGCCCCACCACGGCGGGACGCATGGATTCCTATGTCCATCAGTTTCAAGAGGCCGGCGGCTCGATGGTGATGCTCGCCAAAGGCAATCGCGGAAGCCATGTGCGCGAGGCTTGCGCCAAGCATGGCGGCTTTTACCTCGCCTCGATCGGAGGCGCCGCCGCGCGGCTCGCGCAGGACTGCATCAAGAAGGTCGAGGTCTTGGAATATCCCGAGCTCGGCATGGAGGCGATCTGGCGGATCGAGGTCGAGAATTTTCCGGCCTTCATCGTGATCGACGACAAAGGCAATGATTTTTTCAAGGAATTGAATTTGGGGTGACAGAAGAGCGCGGCGAGGACAATCCCCGTCCGCGTCTTGGTCAAGGGTTCAATGCTGATCAGCCTGCGCGACGGCTGCGAAGCCTGCCGCCGGGACGGGCAGAGCCGCGCCCGTGATCGGTTTCTCATGCGTCGCCGCAGCCGGACGCTTGGTCGGGCCTGAGGCCGGCGCTGAAAGCGAGGCTTGCGGCTTGGCCGCGCCGGCAGACAGCAGGCTGCGCCTCGGCGGCAAGGAACGTCGGCGGCCTGCGGCGCCGCCGGTTCGTTGATGGCGACAGCCGGGGCGTCAGATGCGGGATCGGCCTGTTTGGCGCCAAAAAATCGAGCGAACAAGGATGGTTGCAGCTTCGCCGAATCGGATGGGGTGCTTCCCGTCACGTCGGCCGAATCGGCAGGCTTCGCGGCGGCGACCCTCGTGGAATTGGCGTCCGCCTTGAGCGCCGCCATTTGAACCAATGGCGAAACGCGGCCTTTCTTGCCCTTGCCTTCGTCGAGCGCGACGTCGATCGGACCACGCGCGAGCGCCTCGGGCCGGCTCGCATAGCTCGACAGCGACGCAAAATTCGGATGCTGGCCGCCGTCGGCGTAGACCGTGCGCACCGGCCGCACGCCTTGCGCGACAAGCTCGGCGACCTTGGCCTCGTCCCGCTGCCCCTTGGCGGCGACGGAGCCATGCACGTCATCGTTGCGTTTGAGCGGCGGGCAGGCGCCGGTTGCGTCGAAATGCGAACCGTCCGCCGGCGTTGCGTTGAAGACATAATGCTTGCTGCAGACGCCGACCGCGACGTCTTGCTGGCTCACTTCGAAATTATCCGAACCTTCCTTCAATTGCTTCCAGAACCCGATGTTCGGGTCGAGCCTGTATTTGGCGAAGTTCTCCGCGGTCATGCGGAATGGATAGGATTGCATTTGAACGGCGCGCTGGCCGCCCGCGAAGCCTTCCCGAACAATCGCGTAGATCTCGCCGATCTGCGGATCGGTCATCGAGAAACATCCGGCCGACGAGCAAATGCCATGCACCATGATCGAGCCGCCGCTATGGCCCTGAGCCCGATCATAGGCGTTCGGATAGCCGACATTGAACGAGAGGTAATAGGCGGAATTGGGGTTCATCTGCGCCGGAGTGATCGAATAGAAGCCTTCCGGCACCTGCCGATCGCCTTCGCGCACCTTGGGCCCAAGTTGTCCCGACCACCGGCACATCGGATAGGTTTTCAAAAGCGCATAGCGTCCATCCGGCTTCATCTTCCAGATTTCCAGCTCCGATTCCTTCTTATAGGTTCGGATGAGGACGGGCGCATCTTTCGAGGTCCCGTTCGCCGCCATCAAAGCGAGCGTCTCGGCCGGAATTGGCGCAAAGGCGCGGGGATTGGTTGTGGCGAGGCCTGGATAATCCTCGCAGCCGGCGAGCAATCCGGCCGCCGAGACGATGAAGGCGAAAGCGCAGAACCGGCGAAGGAAAGGATTGCGGCGCATCTTGAGTCTGGCCCGTTTAGCGAAGCGAGTTTCGCGAGCTGTCTGGATGGCTTACGCTTGGTATCCTTATCCGGAGGTTACCGTAGGCTCGACCAAATCCCGATTGCGGCGAAACAACTCTCCCCGTGGTTAAAATCGCCAGCTTGCGCGAAAATCTCTTCCCGGAATTCTTCGTCCTATGCTTTCCGCCCGATATTCAGGAATTTGTCGGCGCGCGCCGTCCTGAGTTCGTCGGCTGACATCTGCTCGAATTCCTTCAAGGCCTCGGCTATGGCGTCGCCGGCCGCGACCGCGGCCGCATCTGGATCGCGATGGGCGCCGCCGACGGGTTCGACGATGATCTTGTCTATGATCCCGAATTTGAGCAGATCTTGGGCGGTAATCTTCATATTTGTGGCGGCGTCTTCCGCGCGGGCCGAATCTCGCCACAAAATCGACGCAGACGCTTCCGGCGAGGCGACAGTGTAGATTGCGTGCTCGAGCATCAGAACGGCGTTGGAGCTTGCGATGGCTATGGCGCCGCCGGAGCCGCCCTCGCCCAGAATCACCGCGATATTGGGCACGCGGAGCGCAAGCGAGGCGTCTGTCGCCCGCGCGATGGCTTCGGCCTGGCCGCGCTCCTCGGCGTCGACGCCGGGAAAAGCGCCCGGAGTGTCGACGAGGGAGACGACCGGCAAATTGAAGCGATTGGCCAGCTCCATGACGCGGACGGCCTTGCGATAGCCTTCCGGCCGCGCCATGCCGAAATTGTGACGGATGCGCGCCGCGGTGTCGGATCCTTTTTCCTGTCCGATGACGCAGATCGCGCGGCCGCGAAACCAGCCGAAGCCGCCGATGATGGCGGCGTCCTCGCCGAATTGACGGTCGCCCGACAAAGGCGTGAAGTCCTTGACGAGCGATTTAACGTAATCGTTGAAATGCGGCCGCTGCGGATGCCGCGCGACCTGCGTTTTCTGCCAGGGCGTGAGATTGGCGTAGAGGTCGGCGAGCGCCTTTTCCGCCTTGGCTTCGAGCCGGGCCAGCTCCTCGCCAATCGCCACGGCGTCGCCTTGCGCGGCAAGCTGACGCAGTTCCTGGACCTTGGCCTCGAGTTCGGCGACGGGTTTTTCAAAATCGAGATAGCTTTGCATCGGCGCCGAGTAAGTTTCAGGAGCGCGGAAACTGGCGATTTTGAAATGCGAAGTCAAGAAATTGCGCGCCGCGCGGAACTTGTTTGTTTGGGCTTGCGGCGCGGCTTCGCCTGATGCCCGGTCGACGGGCGTCAGATCGGGGCGTCGGAAGCCTCGCCGGAAAGCCGCGGGAAGGCGCGACGCCATCGCCGTTGCGACCAAAGGCGGAATTCGTCGAGATAAAGATAAAGGATCGGAGTCGTGTAAAGCGTCAGCATCTGGCTGACGATCAGCCCGCCGACGATCGAGATTCCGAGCGGGCGCCTTATCTCGCCGCCGTCGCCGAACCCAATGGCGAGCGGGACGGCGCCGAGGATCGCGGCCATGGTCGTCATCATGATCGGACGAAACCGCAGCATGCAGGCGCGAAAAATGGCGTCGCGGGGCGAAAGACCTTCATTGCGCTCAGCCTCGAGCGCGAAATCGATCATCATGATCGCGTTTTTCTTGACGATCCCGATCAGCAGAATCACCCCGATCATGGCGATGATGCTGAACTCGACGCGAAATAACAGAAGCGCGAGCACCGCGCCGACGCCGGCCGAAGGCAAGGTCGAGAGGATCGTGATCGGGTGGATGAAGCTCTCGTAGAGAATCCCGAGGACGATATAGACCGCCGCCAGCGCGGCCAGAATGAGAAATGGCTCGCTGGCGAGCGACTCCTCGAAGGCCCGAGCAGCGCCTTGCGAACTGCCGTGGATCGTCGCCGGCGCATGGATCGCCGCCATAGCCTGCTGGATTTCGCGGCGCGCGTCGCTCAGCGATGCGCCAGGCCGCACGTTGAAGGAGATTGTTGTCGCGACGAACGGGCCTTGATGATTGACCGACAAAGGCGTCTTGCCCTGCGCGAAATGGGCGAAAGCGGCGAGCGGGATCATCGTTTCCCGGTTGGTGCTGACGGCGGCGCCAGACGAGGCGACGCCCTTGCCGGTATTCGCCAGCGCATTGGTTGCGGCGTTGCGCGCGGCGTTATTCGTCGAGTTTGCGCCGCCGGAGCTTGAGGAGCCAGACGTCGAAGTCGAGCCGGCGGCCACCGTCCCCGCTACCGCATTGCTTGTCGCGGTCCCGCTCGGGGTTGCGCCTGACGTGCTGACATAGATGTCTTTGAGGATCGCCGGATCCTGCCAATATCGCGGCTCGACTTCCATGACCACGTGGTATTGATTCAAGGCGGTGTAGATTGTCGAGACCTGGCGTTGCCCGAAGGCGTCATAGAGCGTGTTGTCTATCTGATAGGGGGTGACGCCGAGACGCGAGGCGGTGTCGCGATCGATCACAAGGTCGGTCTCGAGGCCGTTCTGCTGCTGGTCGGAATTTACATCGACCAGGGAAGGGCTGTTCTGCAGCGCCTCGACGAGGCGCGGCGTGAAAGCATAAAGCTCGCTCGTGCTGTCGCCTTGCAGGGTGAACTGGTACTGGGCGTTGCTCATGCGGCCGCCGATGCGGATGTCCTGCACCGCCTGCAGGAACAGGCGTCCTCCCGGCACTTGCGTGAGCTTGTGGCGCAGGCGGCCAATGATTTCGTCGGCGGATTCGCTGCGCTCCGACTTCGGCTTCAAGGCGACATAGACCGACGCGGCATTCGTCCCTGAGCCTCCGGTGAAGCCGACCACATTGTCGACCGCCGGGTCGCTCTGGACGATCGATTGGACCTGCTCGAGCTTTTGCCGCATCAATTGAAACGAGATGCTCTGGTCGGCCTGAATATTGCCGATGATGCGGCCGACGTCTTGCTGCGGGAAGAAGCCTTTCGGCACGATCGAGAACAACAGGACGTTGAGGCAAATTGTGGCGAACAGCGCCGCCATGATGAGTCTGCCGTGCCGGAGCGCCCAGGCGAGCGTTCGCTCATATCCCCGGGCCGCCCAGGCGAACAGGTCGAAGCCGCGCCGGCTTGCCTCGGGCCGCCGCCCAGGTTTCAAAAGCGTCGCGCACATCATCGGCGTCAAGGTCAGGGACAAGACGAGCGAGACGAGAATGGCGAGGGAGAGCGTGATCGCGAACTCGCGAAACAGCCGGCCGACAATCCCGCCCATCAAGAGGATCGGAATGAAAACCGCGATCAGCGAGATGCTGATCGAAACCACGGTGAATCCAACCTCGCGCGCGCCTCGCAGCGCCGCCTCGACGCGCCCTAGTCCGGCCTCGACATGGCGGGCGATATTCTCGACGACGACAATCGCGTCGTCGACGACGAAGCCGGTCGCGACGGTCAGCGCCATGAGCGAAAGATTGTCCAGGCTGAAATTCACGAGATACATCGCGCCGAACGTGCCGATGATCGAGATCGGCACGGCTATGCTCGGGATGAGCGTCATGCGAAAATCGCGCAGGAAGGCATACACGATCAGGGTCACGAGGCCGACCGCGATGACCAGGGTCATTTCCGTATCGTGCAAAGAGGCGCGGATGGTTGTGCTGCGGTCCGCCGCAAGCGCGATTTCCATATCGCTCGGCATTGCCGCCGCGAGATGCGGCAATTCCGCCTTCACGCTGTCAACGGCCTCGATGATATTCGCGCCCGGTTGGCGAAACAAGATGACGATGACGGCCTTCTTGCCATTGGCCAGGCCCTCGTTGCGAAGATCCTCGACAGAATCGACGACATAGGCGACGTCGGTGAGTCGCACCGGAGCGCCATTGCGATAGGCGACGATCAGCGGACGATAATCGGCCGCGTGGGTCGCCTGATCATTGGTGTAGATCTGGAGCCGCTGGCCCTCGTTCTCGATCGCGCCTTTCGGGCTATTGGCGTTGGCCGAAGCAAGCGCCGCCCGCACGTCCTCGAGCCCGACGCCATATTTGGTCAGGGCGTAAGGGTTGATCTCGATGCGCACCGCCGGAAGGGCCGAGCCGCTGACGATGACCTGGCCTATGCCATCGAGCTGGGAGAGCCTTTGTTGCAAGATATTGCTCGCGGCGTCATACATCTGGCCGGGCGTCGCGGTTTTCGAGGTCAGGGTGAGGATGAGGATCGGGGCGTCAGAGGGATTGACCTTGTTGTAGGTGGGGTTGGTGCGCAGGCTCGTCGGCAGATCGGCATGGGCTGCGTTGATTGCGGCCTGCACGTCGCGAGCGGCGCCGTCGATGTCGCGGTTAATGTTGAACTGCAGCGTGATGGCGGTCGCGCCTAAGCTGCTTTTCGAGGTCATTTCGGTGACGTCGGCGATTTGGCCGAGATGGCGCTCAAGCGGGCTCGCCACGGTGGCGGCGACCGTATCCGGGTTCGCCCCGGGAAGCGTCGCCTGCACGTTGATCGTCGGAAAATCGACCTGCGGAAGCGGCGACACCGGCAATTTCAGAAAAGCCAGGCTTCCTGCCAAAGCGATCCCGATCGCGAGGAGAGTGGTCGCGACCGGACGCGCAATGAAAGGGGCGGAGAGATTCATTCCGCAGCCTCGCCCGAAGGCAGGGACCTCCGCGGCCGCCGACCGGAGAGCCGGACCGCGAGGCGATCGAAATAGAGATAGATCACCGGCGTGGTGAAGAGGGTCAGCACCTGGCTCACGACGAGGCCGCCGACGATGGCGACGCCGAGCGGATTGCGAAGCTCGGAGCCGGTCCCCGTCCCAAGCATCAAGGGCAGCGCGCCGAGGATCGCGGCCATGGTGGTCATCAGGATCGGGCGAAACCGCAGCAGGCAGGCTTGAAAGATAGCCTCGCGAGGCGCGAGCCCTTCCGAGCGCTCCGCGTCGAGCGCGAAATCGATCATCATTATCGCGTTCTTCTTCACGATGCCGATCAGGAGGATGATGCCGATGACCGCGATGACGTCGAGCTCGCCGCCGGACGCCATCAAGGCGAGGAGCGCGCCGACTCCGGCCGAGGGCAGGGTGGACAGAATCGTGATCGGATGAATGAAGCTCTCATAAAGCACGCCGAGCACGATATACATGGTGACGACCGCGGCGATGATCAGAAAGAGCTCGTTGGTCATCGAGGCGCGGAAGGCGCCGGCGGCGCCCTGAAAGGAGGTGACGAAGCTGGCCGGAAGGCCGATCTCCTTCTCGGCCGTTTCGATCGCCTCGACGGCGGCGCCGAGCGATGAGCCGGGCGCGACATTGAACGAGACCATGGTTGCTGGAAACTGCGAGAGACGGGTGAGCAGCAAGGGGCCGGCGCGCTGTTCGACATGAACGATCGCGGAGAGCGGCACTTGTCCGTTGGAGGTCGAGGACGATGAGGGCAAATACAGCGAGGAAAGATTGGCGAGAGTCCGCTGCACGGAGGGATCAGCCTCCAGAATGACGCGGTATTGGTTGGATTGCGTGTAGATCGTCGAGACGATGCGCTGCCCGAATGCGTCATAGAGCGCGTTGTCGACCGTCGCAGGGGTGATTCCGAAGCGCGCGGCGGTGGCCCGATCGATCACGAGATCCACCGCGAGGCCTTGCTGTTGCGAATCGCTTGCGACATCGGCAAGCTCGGGCAGGCTGCCCAGCCGCTGCATCAAGCGCGGCGTCCATGTCTTGAATTCGGCGGCGTTGGCGTTCTGCAAGATGAAATTATATTGCGCCCGGCTGATGTTGGAATCGATGGTCAAATCCTGCACCGGCTGCATGTAGAGCGAGACTCCGACAATTCCGGAGACCTCCTTCTGCAAGCGGCGGATGACGTCGCCGGCGCCGAGGCGGCGTTCTTCCAGCGGTTTGAGATTGATCAGGATCCGGCCGCTGTTCAGCGTCGTGTTGTCGCCGTCTACGCCGATGAACGAGCTTAAGCTGTCAACTGCGGGATTCTTGAGGATCGCCTCGCCGAGCTGGCGCTGCAGGCGCGACATGGCCTCGAAGGAGACGCTTTGCGAGGCTTGGGTGATGGCTTGGATCATGCCGGTGTCTTGCGCCGGGAAGAAGCCTTTGGGAATGATGATATAGAGCGCGATCGTCACGCCGAGCGTCGCAATCGCGACGAATAGGGTAAGCGGCTGGTGTGCAAGCACGACATTGAGCGCGCGGCCATAGAGCTCGATGGTCGCGTCGAAGGCGCGCTCCGCCGCGAGATCGAAGCGGCTGCGCGAGGCGGCGGGACGATGATGGATCAGTCTCGCGCAAAGCATCGGCACGAGGGTGAGCGAGACGATCGCCGAGATTACGATCGTGACCGCCAGAGTGATCGCGAATTCGTGGAACAGGCGCCCGATCACGTCGCCCATGAACAAGAGAGGGATGAGAACGGCGATCAGCGAGACCGTGAGCGAAATGATGGTGAAGCCGATTTGTCTCGAGCCTGTCAGCGCGGCCTGCAAGGGCGGGTCGCCCGCTTCGACATAGCGGCTGACATTCTCGATCATCACGATTGCGTCGTCGACGACGAAGCCGGTCGAGATCGTCAGGGCCATCAGCGAGAGATTGTCGAGGCTGAACCCCAAGAGATACATAATGACAAGCGTGCCGACCAGGGACAATGGAACCGACAGGCTAGGGATGATCGTCGCCGGCAGGTTGCGCAGGAAAACGAAGATGACGATGACGACGAGCACGACTGCGAGCCCGAGCTCGAACTCGACGTCGGCGACCGACGCCCGAATCGTGGTCGTGCGATCGCTCAGGACGGCGATGTCGACGGCGGACGGCAGGCTTGCTTCGAGCGTCGGCAACAGAGTCCTGATCCGGTCGACGACCTCGATCACATTCGCTCCGGGCTGCCGCCGGACATTGAGGATAATGGCCGGTGTGGCGTTGGCCCAGGCTGCGAGCTTGGTGTTTTCCGGGCCTTCAACGACAGTTGCGACTTCGCCGAGCCGGACCGGCGCGCCATCCCGATAGGCGATGACAAGGTTGCGGTAGCCCTCCGCGCTCGTGATCTGGTCATTGGCGTTGATTGTCGTGGCTTGCGTCGGTCCGTCGAAATTGCCTTTGGGCGAATCGATGTTCGCGTTGCCGATGGTGGTTCGCAGGTCGTCGATGTTGAGGCCATAGGCGGCGAGGGCTTGCGGCTTGAATTGGATGCGCATCGCCGGCCTCTGCCCGCCGCTGATGCTGACCAGTCCGACGCCCGGCTGTTGCGAGATCTTTTGCGCGAGTCGCGTTTCGCTAAGGTCTTCGAGCTGGATCAGAGGCAAGGTCTTGGACGTGACCGCGAGCGTCAAGATCGGCGCGTCGGCGGGGTTGACCTTGGCGTAGATCGGCGGCGCGGGAAGGTCGCTCGGCAGCAGATTGTTCGCCGCGTTGATCGCGGCTTGAACCTCCTGTTCCGCTACGTCGAGGCTGAGGTTCAGACTGAACTGTAAATTTATGACCGAAGCCCCGGCCGAACTCGCCGAAGTCATTTGATTGAGGCCCGGCATCTGGCCGAGCTGGCGCTCCAGGGGCGCCGTCACTGAAGAGGTCATGACTTCCGGACTTGCGCCGGGAAGGAAGGTCTGGACCTGAATCGTCGGGTAGTCGACCTCGGGCAGGGCGGAAAGCGGCAGGAATCCATAGGCGACGCCGCCGGCGAGCATGATCGCGGCCATCAAAAGCGTGGTCGCGACCGGACGAAGGATAAAAAGCTCCGACGGATTCATCACTCCGCCCCAAGCAGGGTTCCGAGCTCAGACCATAAAGCGCTGGCGCGCGGCGTCCTCCAAAACCGATGAGACGCCAGCGAAAGCTTTATCATTGTCCGCCTTGCTGACGCTGGCGATTGCCGCGGCGGCTTGGCTCTCCCGACGCTGGAGCCTCCGGGCCAGCCGCTTTGCCCTGATGTCCCCCGCCCGCGCCATTGTCGCCGGATGGGATGAACACCTGCGCGCCGTCGCGCAACCTGTCGGCGCCATCCACGACGACGCGGTCTCCAGGCGCCAATCCGGAGGTGACGGCGACCATGCCTCCGTCGGTTGGTCCGACTTCGACTGTTCGCACGGATACGGTGTCGTCGGCGCCGATGAGGTAGACAAAGGCGCCCGGAGCGCCGCGCTGAATGGATGCCGTCGGCGCAGTCACGACATTATGGAGCGTGTTGATCAACAGCCGCGCATTGACGAATTGGTTCGGAAACAGTTTGTCGTCCTGATTCTGGAATTCGGCGCGCAGCTTCACCGTGCCGGTCGTTGTGTCGATCTGATTGTCGAGCGTGATGACCTTTCCGACCGCGAGCCGCGTGACATTGGCGCGATCATAGGCCGTGACCTCAAGCGGCGTCCCCGCCCGCATCTGCGCCATGATGTCTGGAAGATCGTCCTCGGGCACGGTGAAAATGACCGAGATCGGATGCAATTGCGTGAGGACCGCGATGCCGGCGTCGGTCGTCTGCACATAATTGCCGGCGTCGACCAGACGCAGGCCGACGCGGCCATCGATCGGCGAAACAATATGCGCATAGATGAGGTTCAGCCTCTGCGTGTCGATCTGGGCCTGATCGGTCTTGACCGAGCCTTCATACTGCTTGACGAGATAGGCTTGATCCTCGGCTTGCTGACGCGCAATCGAGTTCTGCTTGACGAGGGTTTCATAGCGCGCATGATCCATTTTCGCCTGATCGAGCAGGCCCTGATCATGGATGAGCTGTCCTTGGAATTGAGTTTCGGCGATCTGAAACGGCCGCGGATCGATCTGCGCGAGAAAGTCGCCCTTCTTGACCGTTTGGCCTTCCTTGAAGGCCACCTCGGTGAGCTGGCCGTTGACCTGAGTCTTCACGGTGACGGTGGCGAGCGGCGTGACCGTGCCGAGCGCGTCCACGACAACCTTTATGTCGCCAAGCGCAATCGTCGCCGCGCCGACCGGCTGAGGCGCGGTTTGCTGCTGACCGCGGCCGGATTCCTTCGGCGCCCGAACTGTCGCGACGATTCGATAGACGCCCAGGCCGATCAGGATCGCGAGCCCGAGCAGAAAAATCGGTCCCAGGCGCCGTCCACGCTTGGTTCGGACGTCAGGCCGCGCGATCTTTTCTTCGCGAAAAGACGGCTTCTCATCGCGAAGAAAAAACTTCTCCGCGATCTCGTTCTCGGCCGTGCGGGTTCGATCATCCATTGCTTTGCGTCCAAAGCCTTTCCCAGCTTTGCGGGGGACGGCCGGGGGCGATCATAGTCGAGCGTCGCTTACCGCCGGGTTTCTGTACGATGAGTCTTTTGTAATCGTGCGGTTCCATAGGCGTCGCTCGCGTTCTATTTTATATCTCGAACCCAGAGGCCGCCACAATCTCTTCGAGAAATGCGACGCAATCCCGGCGGCTTCGTATCAACTCTTCGTGGGCTGCAAGGTTTTCCTTGGCGAGCGCGCGGAGAACCCTGCCGCCGCGTGACGTTGCGTCCGGCGCCGAAACGCCCTTACCTAAAGATGCGGCATGGGATTTTGCTGTTCGAGATCCACGCTGCTTGGCAAGAGGTGCGCCTGCCATCCGCCGCCCAGCGCTTCGATCAATGACGCGCTGGCGAGGAAGCGGTTTTGCCGGATCGTGAGGTCCGTCTCCTGGTCGCCGAGCAACATGGCCTGCGCGACGACGACGGCGGTGAAGGAGATGGTGCCGGCGCGATATTGATTGAGAAGAATGTCCACCTCTTCCTGCGCCGCCTTGACCGCCTGGCCTTGGACCTTGGCTGAGCGCGCCAGAATTCGCAGCGCGGCGAGATTGTCTTCGACTTGCTGAAAGGCGGTCAGCACGGTTTGCCGGTAGTTCGCGACGCTTTGGTCAAAGGTAGCGCGCGCGGCTTCGACCTCCGCGCCGCGCAAGCCGCCGTCGAAGACGACCTGCGCGGCGGAGACGCCGGCGGTCCAGAGCTCATGCGCGAGCGTGACCGCAAGCGCGTGCGGGCCGGTGAAGCCGAACGTGCCGCTGAGGCTGATATCCGGATAGAAGAGGGCGATGGTCGCGCCGATCAGAGCGCTTTGCTGCTGCATCAGCCGCTCCGCCGCGGCGATGTCCGGGCGGCGCTCGAGCAACGCCGAGGGCAGGCTTACCGGAATGGCCGGAAGATTATTCGCCAAAGCGCCTTTCGCGATCGAAAGCTCCGCCGGCGGCTTGCCGATCAACACAGCGATCGCGTGCTCGAACTGCGCCCGCGACACGCCGACATTGATGGCCGAGGCCTCGGTGGTCAACATTTGCGCCAGCGCGGTCGCGACATCCGCTTTCGAGGCGACGCCGGCGTCATACTGATGTTGCGTGATCTCCAGCGTCCGCTTGTAGGCGGCCGCAGTCGTATAGAGCAGGGTCTCCAACGAATCGGCGGCGCGGAGATTGAAATAGGCGATGGCGAGCAGCGCCTGTTCGGAGAGCGTGGCGTTGGCGAGATCGGCCGCGGAGACTTGCGCGCCGGCGACATCGCTTTCGACGGTGCGGCGGATCTTGCCCCAGACGTCGAGGTCCCAGCTTCCGCTGGCGAACAAATCGGAGGTCACGATGGTGGTCCCGTGGCCGGCTCCCGACAGCGCCTTGCCTTGATGCGTATCGATCGCGGTGTAATTCGCCGATATCGTCGGGAACAATCCCGCCTGAGCTTCCTTGACGATTGCGCGGGCTTGCCGATAGGCCGCCTCCGCGCCGATGACCGTCTGGTTGGATATCTCGATCTGCCGCTCGAGCGAATCGAGCTTGGCGTCCCTGAAGACCGCCCACCACGCGCCGCGGTCGAGCGCATCGGCGGGCGCGGCCGGTTTCCAGCCCTTCATCTCCTTGTATTTTGCGGGCTCCGGCGCCGACGGGCGATCATAGTTGGGCCCGACCGTGCAGGACGCGGCGGCTAGCGACAGGATCAGGGCCAAGGCCGAACAGGGACGCCGAGTTTTCAATCCGCGCTCGCTCATTGGTCACATTGAATGCGGCTGTTTCGAATGCCGCCGCGTCGGATGCAAGAGCTCGAGCGCAAGCTCATGCGAGACGCATCCTCAGATCCGATGCCAGAGGGTGTTGATGGAGCTAGCAAGAAAATGCGGCCAAATCATAAGACAAAGCGAAGCGGCGCATCAAAAACGTCTTCGTGTAGCATTCGCGCATCACTCCCTTGCTTCAGCAAGGTTGACCTTTGCACTGTGCAAGGGAGACAAAACAAGGCGCGGCGCGTCACAAATTCGTGATTCCGGGTTGGCGGCGAAACATATTGGCGAGGCGCGCCGAACAATCATTATGATCTCCCGCACGGAGCGCATTTATTCATGTGGCCATGGACCGATCGAGCCGGGCGCTTCGCTCCGCTCAAATTTGCGACTTTTCTTGGCGTCCTCGTTCCGGCGGTTTGGATCGCGGTTGAGGCGCAGCAGGGCTGGCTCGGCTCGCGGCCTGTCACCGAGGCCATTCACCAGACTGGTCTTTGGGCCGTTCGCCTTCTGGCGTTGACCTTGGCCGTGACGCCGCTCCGGCTCGCATCGCGGTGGTCGAAGCTGATCGCGATCCGGCGGATTCTCGGCGTGTCGGTTCTAGCCTACGCCAGTTTGCATGTCGCTCTCTATAGTCTCGATCAGCATTTCGACTTTGCGCATGTCGCATCCGAAATCGCCTTGCGGATTTATCTCGCGCTGGGCTTCATCGGTTTTTGCGGGCTTTGCGCGCTCGGCGCGACCTCGACTGACGGGATGATCGCGCGGCTGGGCGCGCAAAGATGGGGGCGTTTGCAGCAACTGGCCTATCCGATCGCCGTGCTGGCGACCGTTCATTTCTTCATGCAATCGAAGCTCGACGTCAGCGAGCCGATCGTGATGGCTGGACTGTTTTCGCTCTTGTTCGGCTATCGGATCGCGCAGCGATTATCTGGCGACCTTTCGCCCTGGCAGGTCGCGAGCCTTGCCGCGGCCACGGCTTTCGCGACCGCGCTCGCTGAGGCGCTCTGGTACGCTTTCTCGATTCGCGCGCCGTTGCTGCCGGTGCTGGCGGCAAATCTCGATTTTTCCTATTCGGTGCGGCCTTGCTGGTTCGTTCTTGGGGCGGGCGTCATTCTTTGCGTCGCGCGGCTCCTGCGGCCGCTGATCGCGCGCGCAGGCTCCGCGCCGGGCTCAAGGATTCGCGTCATATCCGCTCGGACGGAAACCCCTTGAATGCGCGCGTCCTGGCGCGGGCTTCTTATCGATCGAATAGCCGCCTCAGTCTTTCGGAGTCTGTTCGAGGGATAATCAGGCTTGGGCGCTCCGTCACTTTTCGTTGATTCGGAGCGCCGCAGCGGGCAGGGCGCCTTGGTCGAGCCGCCGTGGGAGGTTCCCATGCTTGGCCAGATGCCGCGCGGCTCGTTCGGCCGCGAGAGGGTCGGCGAACGGGCGTCCTTCCATAGCGGTGAACGGCTGCATCGCAGCAAAAAAATTGAAGCTGCGATCGCGCGAATCGCGAGCGACAATGCCCGCCGTGCGGCCGCTCACCTGGATGACATAGGCGTCTGCCATGGAAGTCGCTTTCAAGTTGCGGCGCATTTCGCGCCATAATGTATGCTTAGTCTATAAACTTAATATATTAATCTGTCAAGACCGAAAGGCGAGTCGGTTCATTAGGCAGGGTTCGATTATCTGGAGAATAAAACGCGCAGCCCGGCGTTTTCACGACCTAGAAACGGCGGCATAGGTTTTTTTTCTTGAGCCAAGCTGACGCGTCACGCTTACGCCCTGCTTGCGGCTCGCCCAGCTCCGGCTCTCGTTTGGCCTGAGCTTTTTCGACGACCAGGCGTCGGTCAATCGAACAGGCTCGAAACGCTTTCTTCTTTGGCGATTCGCGCGATCGCTTCCCCGATTAGCGGCGCAATTGAAACGGTCCGAATGTTGTTTGAGACGCGGATCGCTTCGGTCGACTGGATTGTGTCGGTGATGACGAGCTCTTTCAGCCGCGAGGCGGCGATTCGCGCCACAGCGCCCCCGGAAAGAACGCCATGAGTGATATAGGCGTAAACTTCTCGCGCGCCCTCCCGCAGCAAAGCATCGGCGGCGTTGCATAATGTGCCGCCGGAATCGACGATGTCGTCGATCAGGATGCAGGCCTTGCCGGCAACGTCGCCAATGATGTTCATCACTTCCGACTCGCCGGCGCGCTCGCGCCGCTTGTCGACGATGGCGAGGGGCGCATCGATGCGTTTCGCCAAGGCGCGGGCCCGTATCACGCCGCCGACGTCGGGCGAAACAACCATGATATGGTTGAGCTCCAGCCGCTCCCGAATTTCGCGCACAAAAACCGGAGCGGAAAACAAATTGTCGGTCGGGATATCGAAGAAGCCTTGAATCTGCCCGGCATGGAGATCGACCGTGAGCACTCGATCGGCGCCGGCGCGCGTGATGAGATTAGCGACGAGCTTTGCCGAAATGGGCGTGCGCGGACCGGGTTTTCGATCCTGCCGAGCGTAGCCGAAATAGGGAATGACCGAGGTGATTCGCCTTGCCGACGCGCGCCTCAGCGCGTCGATCATGATAAGCATTTCCATCAAGTGATCGTTGGCCGGATAGGACGTCGATTGGACGATGAAGGCGTCCTGGCCGCGAACATTCTCCTGGATTTCAACGAAGATTTCCATGTCGGCGAAACGGCGCACCTGGCATTTGGTCAGCGGCACGCCGAGATAGGCTGCGATTGCTTCTGTAAGCGCGCGGTTGGAGTTGCCTGCCAGGATCTTCATCGCGCCCATACCCACTCGCCACTCCAATTGTGGCGTCCACCTTTAACCACGGCGCTTGAACTGGACAATCATGCGGCGACGAAATAGTTCGCGGGAGCGCTGGCGCGGCGCGCGCCTCTCGGTTCGGATCGTCGGACGCAAAAGCGCAAGGGCCGCCGTTGTTGATGCCAGTCTCGTGCAAATACTCGGCCTTCGACATGCGAGGCCGGGTCGCGTAATTTTTTCTGGAGCATTTTTCGACAAAAGGGTCAATGGTTTGGCGCAAGCAAAATCACGGACGCCCTTCGCATCGCCGTCGCGTCTGCGCCGCCGGCGCTCGGCTCCGCATCTTGCCGCCGGCGCATTTCCAGGATGTCATTGGCGGCGAAGCGGGCGGCTTTGGCTCGGGCTTGCAATGTCGCGGCCGAGGCTTCGCCGGTTCAACGCCGCTCCGGATCGTTTGACGACGCTTGAGACAGCCAAAGCGTCGATCAACAGTCGGATGGCAAGGGCGAATCACAACCCGGTCATTTCACCCGGACCCAGGTTTCGTTGCCGCAGAGCCCGCCGTTCGGAACGCAGCCTTGAATTTGCAGAGCGCGCTCGCTCTGCAGCGACACCGTGGCGCTATAGAATTGGCCATCCTCGGCGTTGTAGGTCGTGCCTTTCCAGAGATTGTTTCCCGCCGGCCGCAGATTGATCAAGACTTCGATGCCGAGCACGGAACGGCTGCGTTTGGAGGGGTCGGGATTTTTTTCATCCCGTCCGGGGGCCGTTCGCGTAGACGCGACAAAGCCGCAGAAACCTCCGCCGCATTTGCGTATTTGCACAGTCGCATTGCCGTCGGCGACTCTCCATTCGCCGAGCGGATCGGCGTGCGCTTGGCTAACGCTAAACGCTGCGAAGGCGATCGCGCTCAGGATTAGTCGACGTGTCATGGTTCCTCCAAATGTTTCTCATATTGCCGGCGCCGCCAGCCAGGATCATATCGGCGGGCGATCTGATGTCGAGGTTTAGGTTGGAATTGCTTTTGGCGGAGTTAACTCCGGGGCTCAGCGCAACGCGGCGAGATTTAGATCGCTCGCTGTCGCCGTGGAGGACGAAAGCTTCGGCTGCGTTCTTTGGAGGGTCGTTCGACCGTCCTCAGATCTAGCGGAAACGGTTGCGGCTTTGCTCGCGGCCATCGCGTTCCTCGTCTTAGCCGCGCCGTTCGCTTCCGGCGTATTGGTGAGAAAGGCGGCGAGGTTGTCGGCGCTCTTCGCTGCGACGTCGCCGATTGCGGCCATGTCGACGGCGGACCATGGGTCGGACGCCGCCGAAGCGCCCTTGACGAAAAGGGCGTCTTCGAGCCTTAGGGCGCGTTTCTTGGCGGCGTCAAAAATATCGAAGACGACTGTAATTGAAGTTCCGGCTTCCGTCGGCGCGGCGTTCAGATAGCCGCGCACGAGGTAATCGGCGTTCTTCGCGTCGGCTAGCGTGATGTCGCGCTGGGTGGCTTCCTGCGCGAAGGCGTTCTTCATCCGGTCGGCTACGGGTTCGGGAACGCCGCTTAGGCTCGCCAAGGCGACGCTGGCGCCGCGCGGGCTGACGCCATCCCGGCGCAACGGCGCTTGCGGCGCATCGGCTTGTGGAGGAAGCGAGGCCGCGGATTCGACGCAGCCGGCAAGAAATCCCGCAGATGCAAAAATGAAAGCGAGCTTGGCGAGACTCGCCCGAGATCCGCGGCAAGATCCACGCAAGTAGACCGATCGAACCATTCTGTCTCGCCTCTTCAGTGCTTGGAAGTCGCAATCTTTCTCCGGCCGATTCCCGAGCCGGGACTTCTCTTGGCAACAACCTCCCTAGACGCGACTGGCCGCAGTGCGAGCTTGGGTGCAGCCGAGCCTCGTCACAAGCCCCGACAGGTAAACCGAATCTTAAAGAAGGTCTAGAGCGGTGCGGTTGGGAAACTCAGCCCTGTTTCGCCAACGCGGGGACATGGCGCCTTTAGCCGGTCAATGCTTCGTCCTGAGAAGTCGACCGTCTTCGTTCGCAGGAGATGCGATCCCGAAACGAAATTGATCTATAAGTTATTGATTCTATTATAGAAGTATTTGTGCGGCGCGAAAGGTTCAGAACTCGAACGACTTTCCTTGCAAAAGGAAACCGATCATTGGGCAAAAATGCAACATGGCAAAGAAAACGATCTAAGGGGCTTTCGCTGTCGTCCGGAAAACCCCTTGCCACTGATCAGGCGCAGAACTTGAGAAGCGCATCTCGTCTGAAATTCGACGACTTCCATCCTCCCAGAGAGTCTTCGCCCTGTTGCCGCGTTCAGGCGAAGCATTTCTGGGTAGATGCGTTGCGTCCAGCTTCGCCAGGCTACCTCACATGCAAGGAGCGCGACCCTGCGGAATGGGCAGAGGAAGCAAAAGCCTTCCGAAAGCCGCGCAACACGGCGGACATATTGCTTGAGATCAGCCCAACCGCGTAACCGAATTGAAGGCCCGTCACCAAGAGAATGATTTCGAGAATTGTTTGCGCCACGCTGTGGTCCGCGACAACGGGTTTGGCGAGAACCAAAACGATCGCCACGCCGCAGGTGGGAACCAAAATCAAGACTTTAAAGAGCCGTCCAAGGATCGTCCCGAACAGCATTCCTCCAATGAATAGAATACCCATGTCGATGCCTCCCAGATGACTTATCTTGTCTTATTCTTCTTACTTGGCGCTTTTTGTTTTTGTTAGAGTTCAGCGCAAATGCCGGTTTTTGTAAAGCGTCATTTCCGGGCGCAATCCACGCTGAGCGATTCGAGCGCGGGCCTCAAACCCGCCAGCGCGACGACGCCGTCGATCATTGACTCGCCATCGGAAATTTTGACTCCCAATTCTTTTGATCCAAGCTGCGAACCGGTCGCCAGTTTCCAAGCGTCCACCGGCACGCGAACGCCCGCGCCTGTTGGGATGACAATACCTTCGAAGTATGACTCTTGTCCCGCCACACGCAAGGTGATTTTCGGTCGCGCATGCGGCGGAAACGGTTCGACGACGACGATGATGACCTCAACGCCATGGTCGCCGCAACGCAACATCAGGCCCGCCAGACGAGGGTCGGAACGTTCGAACTCGGCGGTGTGCAAGATTGCCGCAGCCTCCGTCCCGCCATTCGAATCTGGACCGTGAACGCGCCGCCAAGAGTCAGACGCCCCGCCCAGGTTTGCAGGCGAGTCGCCGCCCCCGAAAGCGTCTGCGGCCGGTCCCACGGCATCGCGTTGCGTTGCGTCAACAGCGACGGCGACGGAAAGGAAACCGGGATCGGCGCACAGGCTTACGCTAATGGCGATGGAAAAAACGATCAGGACGCGCATGATTGCGATTTGGTTCGTAGGCTGCGGCAGGCATCGCGCAAGCCGCGCCGATCGGCGCTCGCTCGACAGCGCGGGAGGCGCTAATTTCGGCGTTTGTGTCAAAAACGGCACAGTTTGAAATGGGCCGATCGCTTGATCGCGGCAGATCCGGGTCGTTTGGAAATGCCGCGCTAGCTTTTGACGCGTTCCAGCGAA